>NZ_MQTS01000239.1:0-2548 GCF_020532825.1 Arthrobacter sp. SO3 | reverse complement strand
GCTGGCGCCCAATCCGGCTGGGGATGGCCGCGGGGGACGGGCCGGCGGGGCAGGCAGAACACGGGTGCGCTCCTCGGCGAGCAGTCCGGGAAGGGATGCGGGGGAGACCAGGGCATGCCGCAGTGCCACTTCGAGGTCCGCGGCGGACGGGCGGTCCAGAGGATCCAGGGCTGTCATGGCCCGGAGGAGTTGGGCCCACTCGGCGGGCACCGAGCCGGGGATGGCCGGGGCCCGGTGAAGCCTCGCGACGGCGGATTCCACGGCGCTGCCGGGATATTCGACGTCGCCCTTGATGCATTCGAGCAGGACCAGTCCGAGCGAATAGATGTCGCTTGCCGGACCCAGGTCGGCGCCCCGCGACTGTTCCGGGCTCAGGTACGCGGCGGTTCCCACCATGGTGCCGGTGGCGGTGAGCCGGGTCCCGTCCACAAGGCGGGCGATCCCGAAGTCGGTGAGTTTCGGCCGCAAAGGTTCCCCGGGCCGGACAGGTACAAGCAGGATGTTGGCCGGCTTGATATCCCGGTGGATGATGCCGAGCGAGTGCACATAGGCCAGGGCATCAGAGACCCCGGCCCCGATGACCGCGATCTCATCCAGCGGCAGCGGGCTGTGCCGGATCCGGGCCCGGAGGTCCTGCCCATCCACAAGTTCCATGGTCAGGAACGGCCGTGGTTCCTCGGCGATGCGGCTGTCCGTGCCGGCGTCGAAGAGTGTCACCAGGCTCGGATGGTTCAGGGTTGCCAGCAGCTCGATCTCGGCTTCCTGACGCCGGAGTTCGTCCGGGTCGGCGGACTGCGGGGCAAAGAGCTTCAGTGCCACATCGCGGCCCAGATTCATGTCCTTGGCGCTGTAAACGGACGCCATTCCGCCCCGGCCGATCACTTCCCCGAGCCGGTAGCGGCCGCCCAGGAGTTGTGCCTTGTTGCTATTGGGCGAACTGTCCACGCTTGTCCCCGTCCCTTCCCCCGGGGCGCCACGGCGGCGCCCCCCAAGAATGATACCGGGACGGGTATCTGCTCCCTGCACGGCGGCCGCGGACCGACGGCCGCCGTGCAGGTTGGATGCTGCCGGAGCGCTGTGCCGTTGGGTCCCCCAGCGGACCCAACGACGGTATGCCTTGCCGGAGCGTGTGCGGCGTTGAGTCCCCCTAGCGGACCCAACGACGGTTTGCCTTGCCGGAGCTGTGTGCCGTTGAGTCCCCCAGCGGACCCAACGACGGTATGCCTTGCCGGAGCGTGTGCGGCGTTGAGTCCCCCTAGCGGACCCAACGACGGTTTGCCTTGCCGGAGCTGTGTGCCGTTGAGTCCCCCAGCGGACCCAACGACGTCGCTCCGGCCTCACAAGACCTCTGCGAGGGCGGGCGCGGGACTACGGCGGGCGCTCCTCAAGGCGAGTTGTCGGTTTGCGGCGCGCCGGCGGTCCGGCCGGGCGGTCGGCTCCCCGGTACGGATTTGCAGGCGCCAGCCCGACGGCGGGGGAGGCTGCGGCGGAAAGAGGGGTGCCGGAATGACGGCAGCGGACGGTGGCGTCCATTGGGGGTCTCCTGAATGACTGTTGGCGGGCGCTCAAGGCAGCCCGATTGGCCGTGCTCTGTGGAGGGCAGAGACGGCTAACTAGTCAGGAGATGAACCGGGGTCGGCGGCGTCGGCTGAGTGTACGTGCTGCAGCGGACCGCTGATTGGATCGGCGCCGGTGGTGGGAATGACAAGGTACGGGCTTGGGAGCCAGGCAGCGCCGCCGCCGGGTCCGCCGGACGAGACGGTGTTACCGGAACCGGAACCGGGGGCCGCAGGCAGGGCATTGGGAGCAGGCAGACCTGTCCCGTTGGGCCAGGGGCTCGGGTTGTTGTGGCCGGTCGGTGCTGGTGGCGCAGTGCCTCCCGGGGCAGATCCTGCCGGGGGCACACTGGTGGAGGCCTGGCCCGTCCCGCTCAGATGAACGGGGATGCTATCGAGGGCAGGCAGGTACAGGGCACTGCCAAAGAACTCAGTGCCGGGCGCCGGGGACGCCCCCTGAACCACCGCGAGGGCTTCGGCGGTGACTTTGCAGTCCGGAGGGGTTTCCGACGCGGCTCCGACGGGGTCCGGGGGTGCGCCAACCGGCGCAGGCAGCACTGCATCGACCGCCACCACCATGTCAAGGACCGCCAGGTCCGGGACCGCCGGACCAGCCGTCTCTACCCCAACCGGGACCACCGGCACTGCCTGAAGCGGGTCCGTCACCAGTGGATCTGTCACCAGCGGGTCGGCAGGCGCCGGAACCGGGAGGGCTGGATCTATCACCGGCAGCGTGAGATCCAGGGCCGGGTCGGTTACGACCGGCGTTGGTGTCGGAGCGACCACCGGTGAAGTGGAGCCCGGGGCGGGCGCCGGGTACGTAGCGACCGGAGTCGGCGAGGGCGTGGGACTGGAGCCAGTCGGCGTAGGTGTCGGACTCAGGACCGGCGTCGGTGTTGGGGTTGGAGTGGGAGTTGGTGCCGGCGCGGTGACCGGCTCGGGAGCGGGTTGCGGAGCCGGGGTGGTTGTCGGGAGGGCAGTGGGTTCTGGTT
>NZ_MQTS01000238.1:69932-71321 GCF_020532825.1 Arthrobacter sp. SO3 | reverse complement strand
ATGGCGAACACGGGCATGCCCATCATGACCGGCATGATCATCAGCGGACCAAGAACCCACCAGATGGCACCGTAGCCGAGCCCGACGAGGGCACCTCGGCCATACCCGGTCAGGAACCGGTTGCCGAACAGCACCGTCAGTCCCAGCCCGATAGCCACCGAAATCATCAGGTGAACACCGAACCCGACCACCGCCGAGTTGGAGCCGACCATGGAAGCAATGACGGGAAGCATGCCCATCATCGCCATGAGAATTCCAAACACGATACCGCCGGCGATGCCCCCGGAGACCCCGGCGAGGACGCGCCGTCCCACGCCGGTGCCCGACGCGGGACGGGAAAGAGCTGATGCAGAAGCCATGACGGCGACCTTCCATGGACGGGGTTTTGCTGACGTCTTCAAGGTATGGCCGGTCCGGATCGCCGTTCAGTAATCTGCACTACACAGCAAAAACAACTACCGGCAGCGGTGCACAGCCTCCAGCAGAGCCGGGACGTGGCCGCGGCAGCGGACCCGTCTATCCATTGTGTTATCCCTCGTGCGTCGTCTTCCCGGCCCGGATCTGCAGGTGTCCGCCCCTGGCCGAGGCGGACACGAGATCGACGCACCGTTCCTCCACGGCCTGCCAGGGCGCTGCGGTGATATCGGATCCTCCGACCGCGCAGGCCAGCCGTGCCAGCGGAGTGAGCCATCGGGCCCAGCCCACCGGGTCCTGCAGGTCCACGACCCCGACACGCGCGTCTGTGGCCAGCAGCCCGGTTATGTTCGTCCAGGCCTGCTGCCAGTCCCCCATCAGGGACAGCGAGTACGTGGCCAGGGCAGCATCCGAAACCGCGGCTCCACCGCTGGCTTCGATGCGGGCAGCGATGGTCCCGGGATCCAGCAGCACCATGTCCGCCTGGAGCAGGATGACGTTATCCCAGCCGCGGGCCCGGGCGCGGCGCCGCGCCTGGTGGAGCATTTCGGCGCTGCGGTCGATCCCGACGATTGTCCCGGAGGTACCAACGCGCTGTTGCAGCAGCGAAAAATTCAATCCGGTTCCGCAGCCGATGTCCAGCACCTGCTGGCCCGTTGTGGGAGCCAGGGCATCGATGCCGAGCACCCGTCCTGCATGATAGACAGGGTATTCGCCCGAGAGCAGATCATAAAACGGGGCAAACTGCGTGTATTTATCGCCGATGGCGGGCTCCTTCTGGTTCGACCCGGCCCAGCGGCACCGCCGCCGAAGACCGCACCGCCGGGGGCATTTGTCCGGCGTTCAACATCACTGACAAGGAGTCCATCATGGCAGTCGAGAACCCGATCATTGACCTCCTGGTCGTCGGCGGGGGAACCGCCGGAATCGTGGGCGCCAAAACGGCAGCCGGATTCGGAGCACGAACCCTCCTGG
>NZ_MQTS01000238.1:60768-69908 GCF_020532825.1 Arthrobacter sp. SO3 | reverse complement strand
CTGCCTGTGGACCGGATGCGTCCCGTCCAAGACCCTCCTGTCCGCAGCCGAACACGCCGCGACAGCCCGCGCCCTGACCGGGCAGCCACCGGAATTCGCCGAAGTCCGGAAACGCATCTTCGCCGCGATCAACACCATCGAACCTGTCGACTCCCCTAAGGCACTCGAAGACGCCGGGGTTGAAGTCATCAAGGGCACGCTGACGTTCCGCTCCCCCGGCGTGGCCGAGGTCGACGGCAGGACGATCCGCTACCGGCAGGCACTGATCGCCACCGGCGGCGCACCGGTCAGCTCCGGCATCCCGGGCCTGGACCCCCGGGCCACCGTGACCTCGGACACGATCTGGGAAGTCGACACCCTTCCGGGGCGGCTGGCGATTGTGGGAGGTGGCCCGATCGCGTGCGAACTCGGACAAGCTTTCGCCCGCCTCGGATCCGAGGTCACCATGATCGTCCGCTCCCGGCTCCTCCCCAAGGAAGACCCCGACGCCGCCGACCTCGTCCGGGATGCCCTGGCAACCGACGGAGTCCGCGTCCTGGAGAACACGACCGTCGAGAACGCGGTCACCACCGACGCCGGGTCCCGGCTCCGGCTTGCCGGCGGTGCTGCCATCGACGCGGACACGGTCCTGCTGGCCACCGGCCGCACTCCCCGGACCGCCGGCCTGGGGCTGGAACGGATCGGGGTAAGCCTGGACAAGGACGGCCAGGTCATCACGGACACCCGGATGATGACCTCCAACCCGCTCATCCGGGCCGCCGGAGATGTGACCGCCAACCCCCAGTTCACCCACCTGGCCGGCGTCCACGCGTCCGTGGCCGCCTCGAACGCGGTCCTCGGACTCAAACGCCGGATCAGTGCCACCGTGCCGCGGGTGACGTTCACCTCCCCGGAGGTGGCCGCCGTCGGGCTCACCACCGCCGACGCCCGCCTCCAGCACCGCACTCGGACTGTCAGGCACACCCACGTGGACCGCGCCGTGACGGAGGACTCCACGGGCGGGTTTACCCGGCTGATCGTGGACCGGGGGGGAAAAATCCTGGGCGGCACGATCGTCGGCCCGCGGGCCGGGGAGTCGCTGGCTGAACTGACCCTGGCAGTCCAGAAAGGGATGACCACCTCTGACATTGCCGGAACGACCCACCCCTACCCCACCTTTTCGGATGGCGTCTGGAATGCTGCCGTCGCCGATGTCAGGGAGCGTCTGGCCTCTCCGCTGGTGCGCCAGGCCATGGCGGGGCTGGTCTGGCTCCGGCGGCGCTGGCTGGACCGGCCCGTGCCTCACCCCAGGGACCGGTAACCGGCGATGATCCGCAGGACGCCGCTGGCGGTGACGAGCAGCGCCCAGACGGACGCGATAACCCAGGCGGCGCCCGGGAAGATCAGCCAGAGGCTGTGCACGGCCACGGTCTCGGCGCCCTCGGTCAGGCCGCCCAGGAACGACAACGACCGGCCGTCCCGGAGCTGGCGGCCGTTTCTTTCGGCGATGGAGGAGAACGCCAGAAAGGCCGTGCCGTTGATGTAGTAGGCGAAAAGGACCAGCAGGAACGGCAGCCACGGGGCACCGAACCCCGCTGCCGCGCCGATCCCCACGCCCAGGACCGTGGCACCGTAGACGATGAAATCGGCGCAGATGTCCCAGAATCCGCCCCGCCCGGTGTCTTCAATCCCCGCGCGGGCGTTCCGGCGCCGGGCCAGCGGGCCGTCAAGGCCGTCGGCGACCCGGCACAGCAGCCATGCGGCCAGGGCCGGCAGCCACCACTGCGCCGCCGCCAGGACCGCGCTGGCAAGGCCAAGGACCAGGTTCAGGCCCGTCAGCCTGTCAGGGGTGATCCATGGCCGGTCCAGCCAGGCCGCGGCCCGTCCCAGGGCCGGCGCCATGGCCCGCCGCAACCGGGCATCAAACATCGGAGGCCTTCTCCTTCCGGCGCCGCAGAACCGCGACGACCAGCCCGGCCACGGTGAGCACACCGAGGGCCCCGAGGGCGAGGTTGAGCTGCCATCCCGGCTGCAGACCGAACGCACCCAGGGTCACAAAACTCACTGTCCCCGGGAGAATGCCGATCGCGGTCCCGAGGAAATAGGGCCACCAGCGGATCGAGGTCAGTCCGGCGGTGTAGTTGATGGCCGTAAACGGCAGCACGGGCACCAGCCGGACACCGATCATGGCCGCCAGGCCGCGGCGCCGCAACAGCTCATCGACTTTCTCCACCCGCGCCCCGGTGAATTTCTCCACCGCTTCGCGGCCCAGCCAGCGTCCCAGCCAGAACGCCGCGACGGAACCCAGGATCGCGGCGATAAAGACGACACCGATGCCGCCGGCGAACCCGAAGACCAGCCCGGCGGCGACCGAGAGGACATTTTTAGGCACCGGCGCCAGCGTCAGCGCGGCATACGCGAGGATGAAAGCCGCCGGCCCCCACCAGCCGGTGGTGCCGAAATAGTTCCGGATGTCCTCGACAGACGGGAGAGGAAACACCAGTGCCGCCACGGCAGCGGCGGCCACCAGAACAACCAGAATTCCCAGCCGAATCACCGCCCCGCGCCGGCTGCCCGGGACAGAACCCGTCACAGGGTGTCCCCGGCGCCTGCGGCAGGTGCCCGGTTTTCGTCCTCGGCCGTGCGGATCGCCCAGGCTGCGTTGACGAGGCCGATATGGCTGAAAGCCTGCGGGAAATTGCCGAGCAGTTCATCGCTGTCCGGCGCAACCTCTTCGGCCAGCAGGCCCAGGTCCGTGGCGAATCCCGCGGCCCGTTCGAAAACGGTCCGGGCGCGCCGGGTCTGCCCGGCCAGGGCCAGGGCATGGGCCAGCCAAAAGGTGCACAGCAGGAACGTTCCCTCCTCCCCGGTAAGCCCGTCGTCGGCCTGATACCGGTACACCAGGCCCCGACTGTCGGTAAGCCGTTCATCGATGGCGTCGATCGTTGCCAGCATCCGGGGATCATCGGCGGGCACAAACCCCACGATGGAAAGCATCAGCGCCGACGCATCCAGGTCCTCGGAGCCGTAGGCCTGGGTGTAGGCGCCAGCTCTGGCGTTCCAGCCGTTCGCCCGGATCGAGTCGGCCAGCTGCGCCCGGGTCTGTACCCAGCGCGGAACCCTGTCTTCGGCGTTCAGGACCGCGGCGAGGCCGATGGCCCGGTCCACGGCCACCCAGCACATCAGCTTTGAATGAAGGTAGTGCCGGGGCGCGCCACGGACCTCCCAGATGCCCTGATCCGTGGACTGCCAGCGCGATGCCGCCGCGTCGGCCGCATCGGCCAGGAAGCTCCGCGTCCCGGGCTCCAGATCGTTCAAATACTCCGGAAGGGTCGCGGCGGCGTCGAGGAGTTCGCCGTAGACATCGAGCTGGCGCTGATCCCAGGCGCCGTTGCCCACCCGGACCGGTGCGCTGCCGCGCCAGCCCGGCAGGTGGGCCAACACGCGTTCGGACAGATCCCGTTCCCCGCCGATGCCGTACATGATCTGCAGCTCCTCGCCGGTGCTCAGCCGGCCGGCGGCAGCCGTCGCGAGGAACTGGAAAAACTTCCCGGCCTCGTCCGGGCACGCGGCCACCCACAGTGCCTGCAGGGTCATGCTGGCGTCCCGGATCCAGGTGTACCGGTAGTCCCAGTTTCGGCTGCCGCCGGCGACCTCGGGCAGGGAGGTCGTAGGGGCGGCGACGATCGCGCCGGTCGGATAGAACGTCAGGGCCTGAAGGATCCTGCCGCTGGAAGCGACCAGGTCCTGCCAGGGTCCGTCGTAGCTCTGATGCATCCGTGACCAGCTGCCCCAGCCCTCCAGCGTGTCCTCAATCCGGAGGGCGATGTCCTCCTGGTCCCAGAACACCGGTGGTACCGGCCCGGCGTTCCGGTGATGAAGGGCGAATCCCAGAACGTCTCCGGCCCGGAGAACCGGCTTCGCAACCGCCGCGCCATCGGCAAGTGCGAAGGCGACCGGGGTGGAAAAGGCCAGCACGTCGGCCCCGCCGTGGACGAAGATCCCGCCGCCGGTGTCCTCAAGGAACGGCCGGACCAGGCCGTATTCCGGCCGCGGCGCGAAGACCACCTCCATCTCGACTTCGCCGTCGACACAGACGACCTGCCGCAGCAATGTTCCGGGAGCCCCGGCGCCGAGCTCGTGGCCCCGGTTCCCCTCCCCCAGGACCAGGGCGTCGGTGACTCTCACGGTCCCGGCGGCCGTGGTGTGGACCGTCTCGAGGACCATCGTGGGCCCGAGGTACCGGCGGGTCGAGGAGTATGGGGCCACAGGCCGGATCGACCAGTGGCCCGCGTCCTCGCCCAGGATCCGTCCGAACACCGACGGGCTGTCAAAACGGGGGAAACACAGCCAGTCCACCGAACCCGAGCCGCTCACGAGCGCGGCGGAGCGGCAATCGGAGAGCATGGCGTAGTTGGCGATGGGCTCACTGGTCACCGGTACACCCCTGCCTGATTCACTCAAGACGGTCCAGTGCGTCTTCAATGGCCCGGTGGAACGTCGGATACGCGTAGATCATCCTCCGCAGCGTGCTGACCGGGATCCTGGCGTGGACGGCAAGCGCCAGGGCCGCGAGGACCTCTCCCCCGGCGGGGCCGGCGGACGTCGCACCGACGAGCACGCCATGATCGGCGTCTTCGATGAGTTTGATGAATCCCTGGTTGCCGGACTTGTGGATCCATCCCCGTGCGGATGTGGCCAGGTCCGTGAAACCGACTCGCACGCTCAGGCCTTTCCCGCGGGCCTGTTCCTCGGTCATGCCGACCGAACCGATCTCGGGATCGGTGAACGTCACCCGCGGAACCGCATGGTATTCGGCCGGGGCGGGGTCCTGGCCCAGGATGTGCGCGGCGGCGATGGACGCCTGGTACATGGACACATGGGTAAAGGCGCCCTTGCCCGTGATGTCGCCGATGGCGTAGACGCCGTCGGCAATGCGCATGTGCCCATCGGGGTCAAGGAAGCGGGCGGCCGGATCCAGGCCCAGGGCGGCGACACCGAGGGACTCGAGGTTGGTGGTGCGGCCCGCCGCGACCAGAAGCCGGTCGGCACTGAGGGTAGATCCGCCGACGTCGACCGTGAACATGCCGGCGGAGTGCCGGACGTTTTCTATCCGGCCCCCCACCTGGACGTCGATGCCCTCCTCCCGCAGCACGCCTTCGAGGAGCTTGCCGGCCTCGGGCTCTTCCGGGGGCAGCAGGCCCGGCGCGGCCTCCATCACGGTGACCTTGGTGCCGAAACGGGCAAACGCCTGCGCCAGTTCCGCTCCGATGGCCCCTCCCCCGATGACAATCAGGGATTCCGGGACCTCGGTGGCTGCGATGGCCTCCCTGTTGGTCCAGTACGGTGCATCGGCCAGACCCGGGATCGGAGGAATCATCGGTTCGGTGCCGGTATTGACCACGATGGCGCGGCGGGCGGTGAATTCCCGGCCGGCGGCGCTGACCGTCCGCGGGCCGGTAATCCTCCCCCGGCCGCGGACAAAGCGGCCTCCTTTGCTGGTGAAACGGTCCACGGCGACCGTGTCGTCCCAGTTATCGGTGGCCTCCGAACGGATCCGGTCCGCGACCGGTTTCCAGTCCGGGCGGACCTCGGCGTCCCCGGCAAGGCCCTGGATCCTTCGGCCCTCCGCCAGGGAGTTACCGGCCCGGATCATCATCTTGCTCGGGATGCAGCCGTAGTAGGGACACTCCCCGCCAACCAGGCGCGCTTCGATTCCCACGACCGAGAGGCCCGCTTCTGCGAGCTCACCGGCAGCATCCTCACCGCCGGGACCCATCCCGATAACAACAACATCAACCTCTTCAGTCACGAAATTTCCTCACCATCATTAGTCCGTCATTTCTGAAAAAAATCCGGTCCCTGCCATCCACCAGCGAGGAACCCCCATCCGATGGAGGAGCGGGCGCCGCGCTATTCGATGATTTGGATTTCTTTCCAGAATGCGACGTAGTTGCTGTAATCCTGGCCCACCAAATCAAGTGACGCGGGATACGGATCCGGGTAGCTGAAGGCGCGGTCCGGCAACAGCTTCCCGTCGCCGTCCTTGACGGTGAAGTACTGGCACCGTCCCTTCCAGCCGCAGGTGTAGGGCGTTGCACTGGCCATAAGCAGACCGGAGTCAACGCTTCGGGGCGGGAAGTACCAGTTCCCTTCAATCTTGATCAGCTCGTCCCGAGGTGCGTCCGCAAGAACGGTGCCGTTAAGTACTGCCTTCATGACGGTGGCCCTTTCGTGGGTAAAATCATTCGTCCCCACGACTCTAGGTGCGGTCGCCGTCCCGGTTCTGCGATCCGGGACACACAAGGAATCCTGTGTGAGTTACCTTGGTGCAGGGCTCCGCTGCAGCGCGGGGCCCGGATCCTTTCCCGGCAGCCGATAAGCAATGGTGGCCTCGGGAACGAAAGGGGCCGTCGATCGGTGAGATTCGGTGGGGCCGGTGGCCCTTCCGGCCCGATCGGCCAGCCAACAGGCGGGAACGGCTTGTCCAAGAGCGTAATCCAGACGCCCTTGGCGTGGTCTATGTTCCTTGAATCCGCACATCCGGGAACCAACCCTCCGGGGCCTTCTGCGGTTCTAGGTGTTCGGGGTCCCGGTGCTTTTGCATGTCGCATTTGTAGAAGGGGCCGCGCGGGTCCAGGAGCACGCTCATGTGGTGGTCCGCGTGGTCCTTGAACCAGACACTGATGCCCGTGGCTCCGTCGAGACGCAGGTGTTCCCAGGCCCGCCACAGTGCTTCCACACGGGAGAGTGCTTCGGGGTGGAAGTACCATTCGATGCACCATTTGGCGGCGCGGCCGTCGACGTCGCGGACGTATGTGGGCAGGAGCTGTTCGTGGAGGAACTCTTCTGTTGAGCCGTAGACCAGTTCAGGTGGCTTCTGCTCTTCTGCCGGCCTTTCGGCAGATGCCTCTGTCTCGCTGGTGTTGGAAGCTGTGCTGAATCGTCCGATGTCGCTGTTCATCTCAGAGCCTCCTACGTCGTGACCCAGGGATTAGCCACTGGCTCGGCTGCCACCGGTACGGCCGGTTCTTCGGGGCGGGGGCTGTAGGTCTTGATGGACGCCTCTACGGCTTCCTTGTGGGGCCCGGTGTACCAGGGCAGGGTCCGGACCAGCGTGGCCGGTGCACCGGAGGCAAGGACCACGGCGCGGCCACGGTCGAGCTCCGCGAGGTTGGAGACGTCGAAGATGCGTTCCTTGCCCTCCTGGCGGGAGCGGCTGGACCCGGATTTTCCCGACGAGACGGAGACGTTGGTGTAGCTGTAGTCCCCGATCAGGTCCGAGAGCGCCCGGAGGAAGCCTTCTTCTGCCACGCCGCCGCCGTAGACCTTGACGTTGGCGGCTGACCAGATTTTCCGCATGTTCGCCTCGCCCCAGAGTTCGACGCCCTGTGACCAGGACTGCAGGATGCCCATGACGATCAGGCCCTTGGAGCCGTAGTGGCTGAACTGATCCGGGAGGGCTGCCCAGCGGACGACGTTGGCGAGCTCATCGAGGGCGAACAGTGCAGGCTTGGGGAGCCGGCCGCCGCTGCGCTCGGCCCGTTCTTCCATCGCCTCAGCGATCGCCACCGTCAACGCTGTGGTGAGCGGGGCGGCTGAGCCGGCACCTTCCTTGGAGAGGATGTAGATCGTCTCCTGTGAGGCCGCGAACGCGTGCGGATTGAACTGCCGGCGCGCGTCCGTGGCTACCGTCGCGCCGCCTGTCGGGGCGACCCAGCGCAGCGTGTTCCTGCTCTTGAGGCACTGGATCATCTTCTCGGCGGTTCCGAAGATGCCGTCGCGCTGTTTGTCGGCAAGCTTCAGCGTGGACTCCAGGCCCTTGTACTGCAGCTCGTAGTCATGCTCTTTCAGGATTTCGATGGGGTCCTGGCTGACCTGCTCCGTCACCCACAAGTAGACCTGCGTGATGGGAAGCCCGCCGAGCGCGGCCGCGAGGAAGTACGAGGAGAGAATGTCTTCGGCCTTGGGGTCGAAGTAGGCATCCGGCTTGGACCCCGGGACCCGTGAACCGACCGAGAAATGCTGCGTGAGCTTGTACGCCTTCTCTTCGTCGGTGACGTAGGAGAGCGGGTTCCACCACCACTGCGCTTCCTCCTGCGCGATCTTCTGCGGGTCGAACACCCACACCGGCCCGGTGGCCTCGCGGACGCCACGGGTGCCGTCCACCACGTCACGCTTGTTCGAGGTCGACACCACGGCACCCGGTGCGTCCAGGATCGCGGGCATCACCCGTGAAGTGGACTTACCGGTACGGGGGCCCCAGATATCGAGGCTGAGGTCTTCCCAGGACTGAATGAATTTCTGGCTGGTGGAGACGACCTTGCCGACCACGATGCCCGGGGTTCCTGTCACACCCAGCCGCTCGGCGGTGGCCTTCGCGCCCTTCTCGGAGAACGCGGCGAGGGATTTGCCCCGGCCCAGGTACCGGGCGGCCTTATCGACGCGGGCACGCTTGGACGCACCCTTCTGCCAGGCCACGAACACGACGATGGTCAGGACCAGGACCAGCCCTGCCATGAGGGCCGCGGCGACGGTGGACTGGACGGGCCAGGGCACCCGGCCCTTGATGAGCCCGGCGATCAAGTCAATCGGATGGGCGGGAGGTGCTTTGATGCCGGCCATCCATGAGCCCAGGTGTGCGGCTGCGTAGGTCCCGCCGCCGAAGACGACGATGAAGCCGATGGCCATCCAGACCAGCAGGGCATCTCCGAGGCCCATACCTTTACGGTTCGGTGCACTCACAGCGTGCCTCCTTCAACGGGTACAACAGGGGCGATGGGTTCGAGCAGGGTTTCCGGGGCCTCGTGCCATTTCCCCTCGGTGTCATTGACTCCATCCGGGCCTTGCTCAAGCGATGTCAGTCCCACCAGGACCGGGATCCCAGGCCTGCCACCAACCTTGATCAGGAACTTCCCCCGGCCCGGGGGTTCGACGTCGACGCCGCGGGAGTCCCACGCGGGCGGGTCCTGCCAGGAGATGAGCTTCTGCTGCTCCTGCCGGGAGAGGGGAATGGCCGAGGTCAGCAACGGCATTTCCGAGGCAGGCAGGCCACCGCAGATCACCATGCCGGAGCGTTCCACGAAGCCGCGGGCCTTCATCCGGTCCTCTTCTGCCGGCAGTGCCAGCAGGTCGGACATGGTGTGGGAAATCATGATCTG
>NZ_MQTS01000238.1:54204-60719 GCF_020532825.1 Arthrobacter sp. SO3 | reverse complement strand
CGAATCCGTAGGACCAGCACGCGAGCAGGATTGCTGCTTGGAGGTCGGTTTCGGTCTCGTCAATGCTGGAGACGTCGAAGACCACGGCGCGGTCGCGCATCATGGGGTTGGTGGTGTGCCGGGAGAAGATTTCTCCGAGCTTCCCGCCACCGGTCAGGCCCAGCAGGGTTGCTTCCAGTGCCCGGGTTTCCTGCAGGTAGACGGCCATGTCGCCGCGGTCCAGGGCAACCTGCCGCAGCTCATCGGGTGCAGAGATGATCACGTCCAACAGGTCTTTGAGGACCGGGACACCGTCGAACCGGTCATCGAGGACCCGCAGGGCACGGTCCAGGATCGTTTGTTCCTGATCGGTGGGCGGATTGTTCCGGCTGATGGTGATGAGGGAGACAACCATCGTCAGGCGCCGGCCGTGCGCGTCGGCGCGGACGCGGGCGGCGTCCTCGTGGTGGCCGCTGTCTTCGAGCAGCTGCGCCGCTTCGACGGCCTGGCCGGGATCGAGGATGTTCAGGTAGCCGACGCCGCGGCCGAGCTTGATGACCTGGCCGCCGAGTGCCTGGACCGCTTTGACGTGCTCGCCTTTGAGGTCCCCCAGGATCAGGGGGTGGACGCCCTGTGCGGAGAGACCAATGAACATCCGGCGCACCACGGTGGACTTCCCCAGCCCGGGCTTGCCCAGGATGAACGCCGACGGATTGGAAATCAGGCGGGCGCGCTGGAACCAGCTGATCGGGTCGCAGCAGACCGTGGCCTGGGTTTCCTCGTGGCGTCCGAGCGGGACGCCGATCATGGGCGAGGAGGCACCGGAGGAAAAGGGCCACAGACCGCAGACCTGGACTGTAGTTCCCCGATATTCCTTCACGGACGGGACGAGCTGGGCCATGCCGCCACCGCGTCCGGTCCAGCCCCGGGCAGATGGCCCGGGCTGGCGGGGTTCCTTCTCCGTCTTCTTCTTCGGTGCGGCCTTGACCGGCGCTGTGACCTTTTTGGCGGGGCGGGTGAAGAGTTTCATGTGGGCCATTACAGGGCGTCCTTGATTTCGGAGGGCAGGAGGCTGTGCTTGGGAAGGACCAGCCCGAGGGGCAGGGACGCGGCGAACGCGGTGTCCTGGGTGCCGTAGGCGCGGCGCAGCAGCACCCGGGCGGTCCCGGAGGTCTGTTCCACGGCGGCCACGGCATCGGCGAGGCGTTCCTTCTCGGTCACGGTGGCTGTGACGACCATGCCGAAGTTCACCAGCCCGGCCCCCTGGGCTTCCTCCTGCGCTGTCTGCACGGCGGAGCGGGCATCGACCAGGGCGCGGGCGGAGGGCCGGTTTCCGGAGGTGATGCGGACGTTGGCGTTGTTCTGGTCCCGCTCGACCACGGCGGCGGCACGGGCGGAATCCATCGGGCGGTACAGCAGCGAGATGCGCTTCCGGTCAATGTCCCCGTGCGGGGCCAGCAGCCGGGACAGGACCGAAGAGTTCACGGACCCGCGCGGGGCACCTGTCATGGTCCATGAAACTGAGAACGCGCTGTCGTGCCGGTAGTCCTCCCATGACGCCTGCGTCGCGGTGGGGCCGACTTCGCCCCAGGTCAGGGAGACCGGGGACCCGGCGGCGTGGGCTTCGTCAATGATCAGGGCAGCGGGCGGGTCATAGGCGATCCGGACAACCTCGCAGAGTTCCTGTGCGGACATCGGACGGGCGATGCCGGCTCCGGTGGACTGCAACCGTGCCGACAGGCCGGGGATCCGGGAGGCGAGGTCACGGGCCACATCTTCAGGTGTGCGCTTCTTCGATCCTGAGCGCAAAGCGGCGTTGAAGGACAGGGATACCCAGGCCCGGACCGTGGCCGAACCTTCCGGATACGTGTCGATGACCTCGGTGAGCACGTTCCTGGCAAACTCGGGGGCGTTCGGGTCGATGTTCATCGTGACTTCGTTGCGGAGCCGGTAGCCGGAGTCCGGTGCGGTCTCGACCGTTACGGCGGCGGCGTCCAGGCCCGCTTCATCCCCAAGGCCGGCGAGCCAGCCGCCCCAGTTCGCGACCCACGCATCGACCTGTTCCGGGTCCACCAGAGACGCTCCGTCGGGTTCGGTGGAGAAAATCACGGCGAAGTGGCTGGTGGAAGGCACATGCAGCAGGGCGAACGGGCGCTTGTAGGAGTCGGTGAATTCGTACAGGGTGGACTTCGCGGCGAGGCCGGGCAGTTGGTACATGCCCCAGGCCGTCACACCGAGGGGGCCGGAGCGGTAGAGATTCGTTCCGGAGGACTTGGAGAGCCGGAAGCTCATCCGGGTGCCGAACCGGTCAACAACGGACTGGCCGTGCTTGTCCTTGACCGTCAGCAACAGGGCACTGGCCCCGGCCACGGCCAGGACCCCCAGGCCCGGGAAGAGGCCCCAGATCGCGAAGCTGATGATGCCCAGCAACAACCCGGCCATGACAATGCCGGTGCCGATCGCGCCGAGGTTACCCAGCCCGGCAGAGCGCGGGACGCGCCAGTTGCCGTAGGACGGTTCCTTGTATTCGGTACTAATTGCTGCCACTGGGGCCCTCCCCGGTTGAATCCTGCGCGGTCTGTTGTGCGGCCTGGGAAATCCTGGACGCTGCTTGTGCTCCTGCGGCGACGGCCATACCGGCCGGACCCGCAGCTGACGCCGCTCCCGACGCGGCACCCGCGGTGCCGGCAGCAGCTCCTGCCCCGGCGGCGCCCGTGGTGCCGGCTGCACCGGCTGTTGCGGCGCTGGTGGCTCCGCCCGGTCCGGTTACGCCTGGGGTCGGTTGGCCCCCATTTCCTCTGGGTCCGGTTGTTCCGTTGCTGCCCTTCGGAGACGGGCCCGATTGGGTGCTTTGTGTACTGGCCGGTGTCGGGGAGGCATTGCCTTTACCGCTACCGCCACGGCCCATGGACACAGCGCCCGTGGCCATGGCCCCAACCGCTGCCCCGGCCCCTGCTCCCCCACCGGAGGCGACGGCACCCACCATCGGCGTCACGAACCTCATCAGCGCCGGCAAAGCGAAGAGGGCGACGAGCATCAACGTGAACCCGGTAATGGAACCGATCAAAGCGTCCTGGCCCCTGCTGCCCATGAGGAGGAAAGCGACCGAGTAGACAATGGCCGCAGCCGGTTTGTAGAGGATGAAAGCGATGGTCCAGCCGATTGCTTTCTGGAACCACTGCCTCCCCATCTCCGTGTTCGTGAAAGCAGCAGTCGTGGGCAGAATGCCCGCCAGGATCACCAACATGCCGCTGCGCACGACCATCAAGACAATCTGAACGAGTGAGGCAATCAGCCCGATCAGGCCCAGGATGATGAGGATAAACACTCCGACCCCGGTCTGGTTGGTCATGACCAGGATGCTCATTGCATCGGCGAAGCCCTTGCCGTTCGTGGAGCGGTCGATGATCGCGGCCGAAAAAGCATCCGCCGCGATCACCAGGATCGAGATAACGCCCAGACCCAGACCCGACACCAAGGTCAAAGTGAGCAGGGACCGCAAAAGGTCCTTCAGCGGCGCCCCGCGCTGCTCCCAGATCATCCGGATACCACCGACAATCACCGCCAAGACCGCCAGCGCCAGCGTCCAAGGCAACAACTCGCTATTAACCGCAGAAACAATGGGACTCGGCGTCGCCCCGTCCGCACTGGCAAGGTTCACCGTGGGCATGGACACCCAGAAAGTCGACAGAGTCGTCACCATCTGACTCATGCCCTCCATGATCGACTTCGCCAAATTCGTGATGGCGTCGTTAACCGCCCCGGCGGCGATGTTGCCCGCGACGCACGTCATGTCCCCCAAACTGCACTCAGCCATGTCAGACGCCTGACCAGAGGATGTATCCGCTCAGATCACTGAGCTGGGCGACACCATTGAATATTTGGCCGTCATCGGAAGCCTTCACCTTCCAGTCACCGGCTACCCAACGAAGCGAAAGAACTGAATGTGCCAGCGCACCGTTCGGGAGCTTGATAGCCAGATCGACGTCTGCCTCAGTCGGGCTGTAAGACTTGATTAGGAAGCCGCTGACCTGAGCGGTCTCACCACTTCCCGCAGTTGAAGTCCGCGTCTTGGCCGCCTTCATAGCCGCATCACGGCCGGGGCCCGGGACCAGAGATTTGTCGGCGAGCTTGAGCTCGTCCTGTGTCCCGGATGAGCCAAGGGAGACTATGTTGGCGGCTGCGTAGAGGGCGCCGGTTGGGGAGTTAGCGAAGCAAGACCGGAACCCGTCTCCGTCTGTCACGCCCGGGCCAAAGGTCTTGGGGTCAGTGGGGGCGGCCATTTTTCCTACTAGCTCCCACTTGGACTTCGGCGCAGTTCCCAAGGCTGTTTCCGTGCTTGAGGGAAGCCCGCAAACACTCTTGCCGGCCGCGTCTGCTGACTTCGTAGGTGCTGCTGCGGTGGTGCTGCCCGGCGAGGCGGCGGGGGCCGGCTGGGCGGTGTCCTGTCCTTTGGGGAGCAGGAAGATGACGATGGCTGCTGCTATCAGCGCGACCACCAGCGCGGCAGCAATGATGAACCCGGGTTTGGTGAACGGATTGCTTTCGGTGGTGCTCTCTGTTGACTGGCTCATGGTGAACCTCCCGTTGTTGGTGCTGGCTTAGACGAAGGCGCGGACGATGCCGGCGGCGCCGGTGATGATGATGCAGCCCATCAGGACCCAGCCGAGCTTGCCAATGGCTTGGGCTCCTTCGCCGCGCTGGAGCTGGATGACCATACCGATGCCGACGATGATCACGCCCAGGACGCCGAGGACCAGGCCAATGCCGGAGGCCCAGTTCAGGACCGTGAGCAGACCGCCGGCTTCTGCCGGGACGACCGGGGTGGGGTTGGGAATGACGGACGCTGCAATTGCGGAGAAGGAGTTCATGGTGAGAGACCTTTCAGTTGGTGGTGCCGGGTTTGGTGGTGGCCAGGGTGGTTAAGTCAGTGATGAAGCGTTGGTATTCGCGGGCCGGCGGGGTGGTGGCGTTCCCGTGCCGCCATGCCTCGACCCAGGGCAGGGTCCAGAGCCGGGGCGCTCCCCCGCCGACGACGGCGGCGAAGTCCCGCAATGGCTTGGGAGTCTTCCCGGGTGCGTCCGCGAGGACGGCGAGGCCGAGCAGGTCAACCGCGGGTGCCGCGCCCGAGGCCCACTGGGTCAGGGCGTTCCGGGCTGTTGTCAGGCCGCGCATATCGGCGCGGCACACCAGCAGCACCCGGGGCTTGTTGCCGTCTTGGAGAACAGGCCAGCAGTGACCGGTGGGCCGTGCCCCGTCGATCAGGTCAGCGATGCGGCTTTCCCCGGACCCTCCATGAGCACCGGTGACCCACAGCGCTGCGGAGCCGGAGAAGGTGCGGCGGGCCAGGCGGTCCGCGGCGTCGGGTTCGACCATTCCCCGCAGCGGCGCACTGATCACGGCCGCCGGCGGCACGTGCGCATCCGGGGTTGCCGGTTCTGCGCCATCGGCGGTGGCCGGGCGGGTGATCCAGGGGTTCAGGGACTGTTGCATGATGGCCTCCTTTCAAAGTCCGTTGGTGAGTGTCTTTAGAAGCCGGCGGCGACGGCGGCCGCGGCCGCGAGCCATGCCCGCCGGGTGGCGGGCTGGAGGGCTTCGTAGCGGATGGGTCCGTTGACCAGGGCCGGATCGTACGGAATGCGGACGACGGCCCGGACGAACGGTTCGAAGCCGTCAGCGATCCGCTGCGCTTCGTCCTTGGCCCGCTTCAGGGCATCCCCGCTCATGCTGCGCTTGGCGTCGGTGGACTCAGAGACGATGACAACGGCGTTGCGCGCCAGCTCCGCGTCGTGGCCGCCACGGGATTCCAGCGTCTGCAGCGTCAGCCGGGCCGCTTCGGCGCGGTCCTCAATGGCCGTCACCGGGACGACCAGCTGGTTCGTGTGGTCGATCATCCGCCGCCAGTTCGCGGCCCGGGCAGTGTTGCCCGAATCCATCACCACCAGCCGGTAATAGCGGGTGAGGACCTGATGGGCGATATCGACTTCCTCAGCGGTCACTTCGTGATCGCCTTCCTCGTTCTCATCCGAACGCAGGACATCGAACTTATCCGCCGTCTGGTGGTGGACGAACTTGGCGATTTCGGCCGCGTTCGTTGACGGGGACAGCAGCTCGGTGGAGGAATCGATCAGATCCAACACGCTCCGGTCGTGGGAGCCCTTTTCCGTCCGCCAACCCAGGGTCCCCTGGGATTCGTTGTTGTCCCACGCGACCGTGGCGGCGCCGCTGTAGCGGGCGAGGATGGCCGAGAGCATGACCACGGTGGGGGTCTTGTTCGCCCCGCCCTTGCGGTTGACCACGGCAATGGTCCGGGGGCCGGGCCAGTGCTGGCTGACTGTGCGAACGTCCTCACGTTCGGTGAGTTCTTCGTCGGAGGGATCCATCCGCAGTCCCAGGCGTGTGAGTGTTCCTCGCCAGCCCTGGGTGGCAGGTTCGAGGACCGGGGCGCTGACCAGGAACGAGGTTTCCTTCAGGCTGCGCCGTGTCGGTGCGGCTTCTTCAACAACGGCAGCTGTCTGTGGTTCCGGGGTGGCCGT
>NZ_MQTS01000238.1:17132-54144 GCF_020532825.1 Arthrobacter sp. SO3 | reverse complement strand
GGCAGGAACCGCCATGGGCTCGGGTGCGGGTGCGGTCTCAATGATGGCCGGCGCTGCGGTCGCGGGCGTGGTTTCGGGGGCTTCTGCCCGGCGGCGGGCCGGAGCGGGCTCGTAGGAAACGGATTCGATCTTGTTGTCCGGGTGGACGATGAGTTCGCCGTGTCCTTCGGGGTCCTCGATGCGGACCCGGACGGGGCGCTGGAGGGTCTGGGCTTCGCCCACGATGAGGGCCAGGGCGTTGTTGCGGAGTTCCTGCATGGAGTCTCCGGCAGGGACGATGCGGGAGTTGCCCGCGACGATGACCTCGGCGGTGCCGTTGTCCCGGACGATGGCCCTGATGTTGGGAAAGGCCATAACTTGCGTTGGTGTAGTGCCCATGAGCTTCTTCCTTACGTGTGGGGGGTGGACGTACCGGCGTTTAGGAGGCGGGCGGGGTGAGGCGGTTGACCTTCCACGGGGCGTCCCTGCCGGTGCGGATCAGCTGCACCGTGTAGGTCCCGGCGTTGGTGGGGACCGCTGCCATGACGCCGAAGCCGTTGGCTTCATCGACGTTCAGGGTGGCGGCGCCGGTGACGCGGGATGCGGGGATGTTGGCCGGGTCAACTGCCGAGTAGTCGGCGGTGGCCTGTGGGGTCAGCCAGCGGGCCAGGTCATTGGCCCACTGCTTTTCCTCCACGGCGGGGCGGGCGAAATCCGTCATGGCGTTCTCTGCGACGTCCATGGCTTCGTCCTTGCTGGCCTGATCCCAGCTGATGCCGATGGTGGCGGGGATCGTGCCGCCCGGTGCCTGGGGTCCGCTGTTGGCGCTCAGGGAGACCGGCGCGGATGAGGTGGGGCTGGCGGGCGCTGATGCCGACGGCGCTGTCGTGGTGTTGCCTGCCGGTGCGCACGAAACGCAGAGCAGCGCCACGGCGAGCAGGGTCACGGGCTTTTTCACTTCTTCTCCTCTTGGGTGGGCAGGTACAGGAAAGCGGAGGGGACAGCGTTGGCCACTGTCCGGGTGTAGTAGCTGTGGTCCGCCGGGGCCGGGTTGCCGTTGTAGCCCTCTTCGACGTAGGTCCCGTTATCCTTGACTTCCTTGACCACCGCGACGTGGCCGAAGTTCGGGTCCGCTCCCCCGGCACCGGGGGCGTACCAGACAACCGCGCCGACCCGGGGTGTGTTGCCGGAGTCCCAGCCCTTGGCGTCCCAGCCGGCCTTCCAGGTCAGGGCCGAGCCGAGGCCCTGCCCGTCCGGGCGGAAGGAGCCGTTGAGGAACTTGAACGGGGCACCGGTCGAACCCATCTGCTGGTTGACCCGCCAGAGGGCGAAGTCCACGCACTCGCGGTAGTACATGCCCAGCGGTGAGGTGCTGGCCGAGTTTGCGCCGACCTGCAGCCAGGTCGGGGAGTTCTTCCACGGGTAGTCATCCCCCGCGCCGGATTGTCCGGGGATGGCGCAGTCGCTGCCTTGCAGGGAGAACTTCGAGTTCGAGAGCGCCTGGACGAGTTTGACGGCCTCGGGCCAGTACTTCTGGTAGTGGTAGGGGTCGGCGTTGCGCTGGACCTTGTTGCCGGCAAGGGTCGGTTCCAGCCGTTCCCAGCCGGCCACGCCTTTCAGGGCCTTGATGAAGTTCGTCGCGCTGATGGTGGGGTCCATGCGGTCTGCGTAGGAGCCCCACGCGCCGTTGTCGCGCTGCTGGAACAACCCGCGTGAGTCCGGGCCTGCACCGTCGCCGGTATCCAGGACCCGCAACCCCGACTCCCCAAGGGAAACCATGACGCTGATCATCTGCCCGTTGACCGACAGGTCCTGTGCCTTACCGGCACCCATGATCGCCGCGGCGTTCTTCAACTGCTCCTCGGTGTAGCCCTCGACCTTGGCGTCATCATCGATGACAACAGAGACGGCCGGACCGCAGGTGGCGGCAGCTGGCTTCGCGGGGGCGAGAAGCAGAAGCATGGAGAAGATCAGTCCGAAGAACAGCCCGGGGATGGCAATGATGGCCACTAGGCCAAGCGATGTGCGGTGCATTAGATTCGCCCCTCCCCCTTGGACGTCGACTGGCTCAACCAAAAGATTACACGCCTGTAGTGAACATGTACAACGCCTGTAGTGGGCATGAATTGTTCAGATATGAGGGATTCAGGCGACGTTACGATGATTGAGTGCCGTTCCTCTTCCTGGTTCGGCGCTGGAGGGTGAGACCTAATGCTGACGACACGGCGCGGCCTGGCCTGCCTCGCGTTCCTTGTACCGGCGGCCGCACTATCTGGATTCGCGGTTGTCATGGCCCGCAAGATCGTTAAACGGGGACCAAAGGACTACCGTCGTGCCGAACTGACAGATGATGGCCGTAGAGTCCGCATCGATTTGGACGACTACACCAAAGCCCCGGGCGACTTTGGCGTGTTCGACCCCGCGACAGAGAAGTACACGAGAGTCGGCGAGGTCACGCTGATCAATGAGGATCAAAAGTACGTAGAACGGCGGATTGATCCTCTTGGGTCCGTGCCGGGACGTCTGGGGCCAATCGTCGATTGGACTCCGGACGTGTTTTTCGAGCCCTCTGCTGTCGGCGGACGGTTCGAAGAGGTGGACGTCCCCACCGCGTACGGTGCGGCGCCTGCATGGCTATTTGAAGCTGAGAACACGGACGTATGGGTGATCCATATCCATGGCAGCTGGACCGACCGCTCGATCATGTTCCGGGACGTCCACGCATTCAGTTCTTTAGGATTCACCTCCTTGGTCCCCACATTTCGCAGCGACCCGGAGGTCAGCCCACCACAGGCCGAATCGAGCCACCTTGGGCAAACGGAGTGGCGTGATGTGGAAAGCGCTGTGTCCTACGCCGTCGCTCGTGGAGCCAGACGCATCATCCTCTCCGGCTGGTCAATGGGTGGGACCATTGCGCTGCTGACAGCGGAGCGCAGCGCCCATCGGGACCGGATCGTCGGAGTCGTCCTGGTAGGGCCGGTCACGAGCTGGCGCAAGACCATCACGGCGGGGGCGGTGCGGGCTGGCGTGCCGGCGATTGGTGCCGGCCTTGTCATGTGCCTGTTGCAGGCTCCCCCGTTCGCGAGGATGCTCGGGTTGGAGGAACCGATCGATTTCGATGCACTTGAATGGGTCGATGTGCCTAAGCGGGTGGCAGTCCCGACGCTGGTCCTGCACTCCTACACAGATCAAGAGGTTCCCTGGGAGATCTCAGCGGCGTTCCAACGCGCGAATCCTGACACCGTCACCCTGATTCCCCTACCTGAGGCGCATCATACCCAGGAGTGGAATGCCTCGCCTTGTACCTTCTCCAACGAACTTACGGCTTGGGTCAGCAAGACGATCTTGGCTGAGCAGGGCTAGGTCTGTGCGTCTAGCTTGGCCTCAATTTTGCTGATTCTGCCCTCAACAGACTCCGGGAACATCGTCATGTTCCCCCGCTGGTAGTTGTGCAGAACGATGAGGCTTTTGTAGACCCCGTTTTCGAGCGTTTCATTGAAAAGGTCCAACGCCGGGCTGACTCGGGCTTGATCTGCATTTACCCGGATCCTCAACGCCGTAAGCCAGAGTGCATCGATCATCCAGAGCCGCAATTTCGGGAGCTGCTTGGACAGGAAAAGAATCAGCCACCCCGCCGCCGTCACCGAGAGTCCTACATAGAAAAGGCGGTCAAACCAGGATCCGATCGCTTGGGCGAAGGCATCCCAGGGTGAGAAATGGAACAGCACCACGTACGTAATGTGGCACGAACAAGCCGCCGCAACCACGAGCAGGCCCGCTGAGAATGTTGCATACGGGCCCCGCGCCTTGTGCCGAAGCATGTAGATGATCCTGAGCACGGTGAACAACAACGCGAGCATGTATGTGCCGCTGTATGTGGCAGTTGCGAGCTGGTCCATGCGGGTATCAATGAAGTCCGCAGCTGTTGGAGCTTTGTCCTTAATCAGGGCGAAGCTGACAATCATGATGGGAATGCTCAGCAACGGGGCGTAGTAGGTCCATCTGACAATGGGTACGTTCGCTAGACGCCGCACGCTGTCATTGAAGAAGAAGATCGCCAGTAGCGCGAAGATGGCTTGAAGCAGGTTCGTCACGTTGATGCCACCGAGGTAGCTGTCGATGACCTCGAGCGGTGTAACCGTCCCCAGGACATAGAGCGCCGTCAGACCGAACATCGATGCCAGCCACGACGCCCGGGATTCCGCCACCTTCACCACCGAGGGGACCCGAAGGAGGCATAGGGCACTCAGGAGCGCAAAGAGCAAAAGTTTCATGGTCTAGCTGAGGAAAGGATCAGGATCGGACGAGCCGCGTCCACGGGTCTTCTTCGACATCTCGAAAGCGAAATCCTCCACCCACCGTTCGACAGGATGATTCGGAACGGACCGGCAGGTAACGCTAATCGCGTCCGCGGTTTCCCTCAGCATCTCTTCAGAGAGATCCGGCAGAGCCAAGGAAATCCGAAAGCTCTCCAAGTAGATGTGTCCGAGCTCGTGATAGATGCAGTGAAGTTTGTAGTGCCGCGACTTCTGCGGGGGGAAATAGACGTTTATGCGATCTTCAAATTCGGCTTTGAAGGCCGTCAGCGCACCCCAGGACTCCTTGTACTCGATCAGATTGATCGGCTTCTCACAGATCACGGTCAAGCGGTCGACAACTTCCTTCATCGATGTCGTGCCGTCTCCGCATAACTCCCGAACCTTTTCCGGGACCGGCGGGAGAGCCATTCACCTGTCGTCTTTCTCGTCGTCTTTCATCGATGCATCGATGATCCTCGTGATCGTCCTCAGTGTTTCTGGCGAGGTGGCCCCCAGGTTTCTCGCTGCAAAGTTCTTCACCTTGAGCTTCCGCATCTGCACAAGGAATTCCATGCGCGCTTCTACCTCGGGAGGAGTCTCGCTGTTGAGATCACACAGATAACTGGCTGGTACGGCAAAAACGAACTCTGCTATGCCCTTCAGCAGTTCTTGATCCGTCACCAGGCTGCCAGTGCCATTGATCAAGTAGGACCACCGTGTCCGCGACAGGTGGATTCCGTGGGCGGAAAGTGCTTCTTCGACATGAGGGTAAGTGAGCGCAGTGTTGTTATCTGCCTCCCAGATATCCACCAGGATGCCCATGCGATCCGCTAGCCGCTCTTTCTTCTGTTGCTGCGTAAGAAACACGCTGCGGCCCCCATTTGCCATCTATACAGCTCCTTAGCCAAGCTCAGCCACTTGTGTAGGCCGGCCACACAGGGCGGGCGGGCAGCTGACACAAGAAATGTTACCCGATGCCTACCGCAGGGTGCAGGCAGTGAGTTGTGCATGTGCGGAGCATGTATGTAGTCTGTCGCTTGCTGGGTCTTTTGAAGGAGCAACCGCGACAGGACCTGTATATCTACAGGTTGTCTTAAACCGAAGTGAGGGTGATGACATGGAGGAATACCGCCCACCCAAGCTGATAGGTAAGAAGGCACCCCTGAACTGCCTGGTGCTCCCAGATCAGCATTACACCGCCTGGAAGGCGACGCAGCGGTACAACATGTCCTTCGGTGAGTACGTTGGTGCTTTGATAGACCGCGCGGAAGGGCGTCCCAACAAGCTTGATGGGATGCAACGGGGGGCATTGGCAATTGAAGAGTCTTAGAACACCCAAAAGCCAAAGAGCGACACGCCGCGAGGACCTGCGCGGTTTCGTTTATCAAAACCGCTTAGATGGCACTATGGCAATTCAGAAGCTTGCTCAAGGAGGCCGCCCTTCCAAGGGACCCCGGCACACGTTCGTGGTAAAGCCCGATCTTGCGCGGGCCGAGAAACTGCGAGCAATCATGGAGATTCTTGGTACGAACGCAGTCGACTACCTGACTCCGCTGGTTGCCGCCCACATAGATTCCATCAACCTTGATGAACTGCGCAACCAGGAGATTTTGCCTATACCAAAGGCCAGTTAAAGACTGAAGGCCCGCACTAGGCGGGCCTTCAAAAAGTATGCGTTCAGATCCTCTTCTTGGCGGATCAGCGATCTGAACTTATCCAAGCTCCCCCGCGAGGGGGGCTCCATTCGCTATACCCCGAAGGGACTAGCTGTTGTCTATGGTACCTGTAGCGGCCGTGCCGTCAATAACTGACGCGCTGCAATCCGAGCGTCAAATCACACCCGCTATGGCATGGGCTCTCGCTCCTTTAATCGCCGGTGCACCGACCTACCGCCCGGGGCGATGGATCGACGGCCGATTCCAATACCCCCGGCCGCAAAACCCACCGCGGATCACCGCTTCCTTGCCAAGGCAGCCGGCAGCGGTTCCCATTCACGGAGCAGACGGCTCCGTGGCTACGCTCTGCCTCGACCTGGATACTTCCAAAGCGCTGCAAGGCGTAGTCGATGACGACGCCCAACGCCTCGGAAACCTCTTGAAAAGCTGCGGTGTCCGATACATCGCGGACTACTCCCCCAGCGGCGGACGCCACCTCTACATTCCCCTGGCCGAGCGCATGGAAGCACCAGCGGCTCGTGAGCTGATTGAAGCCCTCGCACAGACGGCAGCCAGCCTTGATCCCAGCCCGCACCAGAACGTCACTGACGGCTGTATTCGGGTCCCAGGAAGTGCCCACAAACGCGGCGGCCACCAGACACTCGTCACCGCCCTGAACGAGGCATACGACGTGCTGCGACGCCGCAACCCTGTCCACGCTGTCGCGGCCCTCCGACGGGCTCTGGCACCGGAGCTCAAACGTGCACGCGAGCTAAAGGCCCGCGCCGCCAAGATGGCAGCCCCGGCGAGAGCGAATGGTGTCAGTCCGGTCCCCTTTGGCGGGAGCCAGTCCCCCCTGCGTCTGGCGGCCCGAACCGGCCTGTATGACACCGCCCGGTACGCCAGCCCGTCAGAAGCCCGCATGGCAGTGCTGAACCACTTCGCAGCCTGTGGCTGGACCCTGGATCAGGTCCGCCTCGAGCTGGGAGGCCAGTTCCCCGGCCTCGCGGCCCTCTACTCCGACGCCCGCCGGCAGGAACGCCTCCTCGATAAAGAGTGGGCTGAGGCCTGCCGCTGGATCCAGAAAACGGGAACCCCGTCATCGGGCAAAAGGAATGCCCGTATTAACGACACAAGCCAACCAATACCCACAGGGGGGGCCAGCAGAACCAGCAGCAAAGCTGCTGCACACCAGCTCGTAAACGATCTTGAAAATGTCCTGTACGCAGTCCTTGACCACAGATTCAAAGAACGCGGCCGCGAAGGCCTCAGCCTGCGCCTGCTGCTGCGCGCAGTGCTCGGCTACATGCGAACCATGGAAACTGACGTGCTGGATGTAGGTTGCCGTACCTTCGCCACTGCATTGGGCAAGCACCACGGCACCATCTCCAGGTTGCTCCCGATGCTCGAACAAGCCTCAGACGGCATCCTGACCAAAATTGCCGATGCACGCGGCCGCAACGCCGACACCTACGTGATCCAACTCCCCCAGCACTTTGAACAACTTGCCCGGGAACTCTCCTGGCGCAGCGGGAAGATCCATGGCATCCGCCCTGTATTCCGTGCCCTGGGCGACGTCGCTGCCCTCGTCTACGAGTCCATCGAACGCGGACGCCTCTCCCCCACCACAGCAGCAATTGTCCGGTCTACAGGACTCAGTCGCACAGCCGTTGAAACGGCGTTGGCCGCCATGAGCAGCTACAACATGATCGGACGCAGGCACGGGCACTGGAGCATCACGGCCGGAACCAGCCTGACAACCCTGGCCCGGCGGCTCGGTGCACTTGACGACGCCGCAGAGCAGATCAGTATCCACCGAAAGCAACGCGCAGCCTGGCACGCATGGCTGGACAGGAACCTCGCGCCCGAACTGGCGGAACACGAAGTGGACGAACCTGACTCTGATCTCTACTGGATCCCACCCTCGGAAACCGAATTTGACCTGATCGGGACGCTATGGCGAGCTGCGTAGGTCGCCGGCGTTGGTAGTCGACATGGATCCAACTGACCGCGTTGGTAAGTCTTTGCTTGCTTCGCCGGTTTCACAAGTGAAAAAAGCCAATACAGGAACACTGGTAAATCTGGCGAAGCAAGTGAATACGTGCTTGCTTGCTTCGCCCGTTTCACAAGTGAAAAAAGCCAATACAGGAACACTGGTAAATCTGGCGAAGCAAGTGAATACGTGCTTGCTTGCTTCGCCCGTTTCACAAGTGAAAAAAGCGAAGACACGGAAACAAGCTTCACAAGCAAAGCCAGTGTTACTGGCTACGCTGGGATCACTCTGGAAGGGGATTTGATGAAATACGATCTGGACCGCGGTGCCCTAAGCCGCGTTATCGCGGTAATCAACGGCAAAGGCGGGGTCTTCAAGACCAGCTTGGTGGCCAACGTAGGCGGACTCCTCGCCGAGGGCGGCTCGCGTGTGCTCCTCGTCGATCTCGACCCTCAAGGAAACCTCGCCGAGGATCTCGGCTACGCCGACCAGGGTGACGGCGGTAGAAGTCTGGCGGCCTCGCTCTGCTTCGGCGGAGAACCCGACCTGCTGACCGCTGTCCGACCCAACCTCGATGTCATTGCCGGCGGACCCCATCTCGACGATGCCGCGGCATTCCTTGGAGCCAAAGCCCAGAAGGACCGTGACGCTGCGCAACTCGCCCTGGCCAAACTGCTTGCCGGCGTCGCGGGGGAGTATGACCTGGTCCTGCTGGACTGCCCGCCGGGAAATGAGCCCCTGCAGGCCGCCGCGGTAGCTGCCGCCCGCTACGCACTGGTACCGCTGAAGACGGACATGTCCAGCCGTAAAGGTGTCGCCGCCGTCGCAGCACGCATGGACAGCGTCGTCGGCCTCAATCCCTCCCTGGACCTATTGGGCGTCGTTCTGGTTGGTACCGGTACGAATTCCAAGCAGGTACACAAGGTCACCCGCGACCACCTCACCGCCGATTTTGGCACCGACGAAGTGCTGTTCCCGATGAGCATCCGCCACGCGGAGGCCACGGCCCAGGCGTGCCGTGAGCGTGGGCTGCTGGCCCATGAGCTCGAGCGGGAGCTCAGCAAGGGGCCGAAATGGTGGGAAGTCCTGCGCGGTGAAGCGAAAGCCGGCAACGCCGGGCCCAAATCGGCTTCCAGCGTGGCCGAAGACCTGCACGCAGTCGCCATGGAAGTGACCCGCCGCATCGCCGTCGCAGAATCTCAGGAGGTCAGCGCGTGAGCGCCGAACCGACACCCAGCCGCCCCGCACTTGGATTGCCCCCGCGGCGCACGGCAGCTCCGGCTGCCGAGGCGCCGCTGGCACGGATGCTCCCCGGCCACCGCCCGGAGACGCCAAAAAAGGCAGAACCCAAAGAAGCTGAGACGGCTAATATGACGGTCAGTATCCCCGCCGCACTGCGGAACCGCGCGCGGGCAGCGTACCGGGCGACCAGTTACCTCGAAGGGGACAACACCTGGAGCCACTTTGTGGCGAAAGCCATCGAAGCAGAGACCGCCCGCCGCGAAGCCGAACACAACGACGGAGCGATGTACCCGTCTTGGGGTGAGAATCTTCCCGGCGGTAGGCGACTTAAAGACAGCTGACGCAACACGGCCTGATCCTCTACGGCGGCAGGCGGGTGTGGGCGCGTTCGGCTCTTGCCTGGCCACCAACGGGCTTTCGCTGAGTTCGAGCTGGCCCTGCTCGGTGAACGCCAGCCGGAAGGGTCCACCCTGGCAACGCTCTACCAGTGCCTCAGGGCAGTCGCCCAGCACAGCCGAAGTAGCTGCACTCAGGTATTAAATGAACCGAGGCCAGAACTCGAATATGTTCTGGCCTCGGACGTGTCTTCTAAGCGGCGTTCTAAGGGGATTCTGCGCTTGGCCCGACGGCCCCAGCTGGCCGAACTTCAATCTGAGCGGTGCAGCCCTTAGTGCGCTGCTTCGTACTTTTCCATGATGTCTCCCTGGATGCGACCGCGGGCATTGACAGGCAGGCCTTGGCCGACAGCCCACAGCCGGACTTCGCGGGCATTGGAGGAAGCTGGACGGGCTGTGCGAGCCCGGCCGCCGGTCTTCCGGGCTGCTTTCGTGTAGGGGCTGAAGGCTTCACGCAGCTCACGTGCGTGAGCATCATTGAGATCGATTGCGTATTCGACGCCGTCAAGGGCAAACGAAAGTGTCTCGCTCGCCTTGGAGCCGTCGAAGTCGTCTTCCAAAAGGGTTACTACTCTTTGTGCCATAGGAAAAGTTTAAGGCTTCGTAATCACGCCGGATGACTGTTCGCTGCTATCGAAGGTCAGGGGGAATTCTAAGAATTCACCAACGAAGACTTCGCGGCACCGGCCGACATGGAAGACGGTTATGACCATGAAGCACCGGGACCAAGTGGTCCGTGACGACACCGGGAGCGGTCAGCTCACGGTTCTGCCGCACCCGGAGTTTCTCCTGTAGCTTCCCAGTCGACGTATGCGCTGTTATCAGCGTTTGTAGCGCGCAGGGACGTGCTTGTCCGGAAGAACCCTACCGTTAGGTCAGATCTTGGCGGTTACCTTGGGCCTACGCTTGTCCGTGGCTTTTCGCTTCTGGGCTACGCCCGATTTCCAATCTTCAAGGTCCTGAATGAGGGCCTTTATATCAGCAGGGCTTGGCGGTTCGTCCTGAGCTTCCTGTGGTTCGTCATGGGGCCCGAGCCGTGAGAGCTCGGTCATTGCATTTTCAATGGCAGTCCAGTCGCTGTCGTCGACCGTAACCGTGCGGACTCGGTTTGTCTGGACGGCACGTTCGAAACGCGTCACCGCGTCGTTGAAGAGGACCTCTTCGATTGCCCTTTCCCAAGCCTTGCGCATCTCTCTGACAAGAGTTTCGCTGGCTTCTCGCCACTCCTTGTCGGCCTTGTTGTCCCAGTATTTTTCATTTTGCTGCAAGTGATTGCGGATGTAGCCGAGCCGTTTACTAAGGTTTGCGCCATACGGAGGTAACGTGCCGCTGTACGTGCCCGCTCCGGCAGAAGTGTTTTCCAGTACTCGGTACTCGATGTCGGCTCCGGTATGTGGAGCGTGGTGATTTAGCTGTTCGAGGAAGGCGATGTCGTGGGTGAAAACGACAACCTGACGCTCCAGAGCTTCGATGGCAAGGCGTTTTGCGACTTTGGCTCTGTATTTGTGATCCAGGGATGATACGGGGTCATCCATTACGATTGCAGCTTTGGACTTGCTGTACCGCAACTCCGTCAGGAATCGGGCGAGGCTGATTATCCGACATTCGCCCTCACTGAACACTTCACCGAGAGCGTTTTTTGCATCTACGCCGTCGAAAGTGAGCTTGAAAGTGCTGGCAGCATTGGCGGAACCTGCTCGACTAATGGAAACCTGAAGACGGCCAGCGCCGAGCTGCTGTAGCTCGTCGTTGAAAATTTCTCGAAGTGTCTCCGTCACCAGTTGCTGAGAGAGCTTGCCGTGTTGCTGCGTCACCGCGTTTCTCTTGGTGGTGGTGATTGCCGCCTTGAGCTTTCTCAAATCCGTCTGTCGTCGATTCTCCGCCAGGACTGGATTCAGGTTGGCCGCCAGGACCTCACGGTCCTGTAGGGTCCGATGTTCCTTGCGGAGTTTGGCTTGGCCTTCTTCATCACAGAGTTCCGCCAGCCCACTCATCTGCAAATCCCAGTCTGCGATGGCGGTTTGGAAGCTGGCCACAATGCTGGGGACGTCCCACTCGGCATCGTCAGCTAGCGGCCGCTGAAACTCGCTTGGGGTGGCCACAAGACGTTGCATGAAATCAAGTCGGGCTTTCGCAGCCGTTGAGACGGGCGCTATCGCCTTCGAGAAGCTGAGTTCTTGGGACAGATCGGCGAGCTCGGCGGATGGAACCAGGTTCTGAACCGCTGCGGTTACTTTGCGTTGGACTAATTCAAACGCAGTAACTGTTTCGGCCCGTGCAGTTTTGAGTTCCTGTTGTGCCTTGTCATGCACATGTATTTCCAGGGACTCCATTCGACGCTTGGCTTCTTGCCCAAGGATCTGCTGGCAGAGGACACACCGAGCATCTCCGTCCACATGTGGAAACGCATGCTCGGGATAGGCGCTGGAGCGAGAGTACGTCCGTGCGGCATCCCAAAGCTGCTTCCAAACTGTGCCTCCGAGGTCGGGCAGCTCCATTCCTGCGAGCAGAGCCGCGCTTGCTTCAGCCACCGTTGCCTTGTCGGCGACATCTTCAGCCTTGTCTCGGCTCGCTGCAATCTGCGTTTCATCGAGGCAGCTGGCGAGGACCTCCAAATTCTCAATCAGTTCCTCAGCCTCTTTCGTCACGCGTTTGAGACTGGCTATTTTTATGGATGGATCTGTCCTGGAGGCTTCTTCCAAGGCCTGCGTGAGCTCCGCCAGTCTCTCCACCTCTTCTGGCGTGAGGACGGAGGCCATCCTGATGCGGGCTTCGATGCCCTCCTGGCCCAATGCAGACATCAGCTCAGTTAGCTCCGAGTCCTGGTGCAGGAACGTAATGGGTGTAGGACCTGCTTCTTTGGCGTCTATCCTTCCCTGCAACTCCTCTTCGACCTGGCGAAGTGCAGAGCCCAGACTCTCCAAGAGTCTTAGAGCCTCAGGTGTGTACGCTGCCTGAGCACCGTCATGAATGTGGTGGTCTGCTGCCTTTGAGTCGAAGACCGAGACACTCTTCAGCGCTGCCGCCGCGGTTCTGCCATGCGTCCATTCACAAGTTTCCTCGCTGTTTCCAATGGACCAGCTGATATTTGCTTTGGGGATTCCTTGCGCCTGCGCATAAATGTTGGGCAAGACTTGCCCGGGCAATCCGCGGACTTGGCACACTTGGCGAAGCAGGCGCGTGTACCCAGATTTTCCCGTCCCGTTAGCTCCGTATATGACAGTCAACCCAGCTGGGGCGAACTGAAGGACCTGATTCGCTGCCAGTTTATTCACATTCTGTGCGTTGCTGATCTGCGTCAGGGTTACTGGTGGAGCTGTGCTAGTCGTAACCGAAAGCTCCTCAGCGGTGACACTACGCTTTGGGAGGGAGCTGGCCTGGGACTCCGAAAGACATTTATCTGCGAGCTCGAGGATTTCCTTAGGGCTAAAAGGACCCTTGGAAGCTCGTATCAGAGCATCAGCATGCCATGACGGGCGGTTCTTGATCCACTCAAGGAGTTCGAGTATTGCGTGGTCCACCGGCTCGAGCGATTCGTTAGTCACTTCCCGATCTTTACAGCGCGGCCTACTGCATATGGATAGCGACACGGAGGGAGCATCATTTGCGGTCTTAGTAGAGGTTCTGGCGCAGTCAGCCGGTCTCACAAACGATCCATTACTTAGACAGTTGGGCCCCTTTTGAGGTGGCGTCGGGAGGGCCTAGGAACTCGCGGATCAACACGAACCCTTGCTGTCTCAAAACCCCGTCCAACAACAAGTAGTCTCCCATCGACAAATCTTGCGGGATTAATAGAAGTCTGGGACGGCATAACATGACGCTTGGGGCAGGCGACTTCGGTCAAACGACGGCTGATATTGACGACATCGAGTGCCTCCGTGTCCGGAGCCGCCTACACCAGCGGTCGATCCTTCGTGCCGAAATGACGGCACCCGCACCACGAACGAACAGCTTCCTTACTCCCGCTGTGGAAGGATCTACGCATGCTTCGGAATAGGGCGCTACCCCAGACAATTCAGATCTATCTGCCGCAGGGTGACCCTGCCGGCATCCGCATGGCTGAGATCACCACGCGAACGGTGCGCGTATTCGAGGTGCCGCGCCCTCTGCTCCGCGATTTCCGGGAAATGCCTGAATCCAAGCAGGTGGGCGTCTACTTCCTGTTTGGATCATCGCCCTCGGGCAGGCCGTCCGGCTACATAGGCCAGAGCGGAAACATCGGCGATAGGCTAAAGCAGCACTCGGACAAAAAGGACTTTTGGGACCACGCCCTGGTTGCTGTGTCTCTCACCAATGCCTGGACGAACACACACACGGGATACATGGAATGGCAAGCCATAAGAAGGGCCACGGAAGCCGGGCGCTACGAACTGCACAACGCCAATGACGCCTCAAACCCGCATACGCCGGCGCCTCTCGAATCGGACTGCCGCGAGTATCTGGAGACCATCTCCGTCCTCCTAACAACCCTCGGCTACCCAATTCTTGAGCCTGTCCGGGAGATCCGGTTGGCCGGCCCCAGCGGCGGCGGCAACGATGCGGCCGAGACGCTGATCTTCCGGGAAGGCGGGACTGAAGCCCGAGCAAGGCCAACTACGGAAGGTCTCCTTGTTCTCGCCGGGTCGGCGGGCAAGGCTGTGGCTCGCCCCTCGCTGCCAGCTTCTCTCCTGCGCCGGCGCCTTGACCTAGTTGAGCAGGGCGTGGTCGATATTCGCGGTAACGATTACGTCTTCGTTAAGGACCAGCTGTTCAGCAGTCCTAGCACCGCTGGCGCGGTGGTTTTAGGCGGCAGCATCAACGGAAGGATTACCTGGAAGACTGCCACGGGCCGGACCTTCCAGCAGCTCGAGGATGAGGCGCTGAATGACGGTTCTCCGGAATCAGCCTAGTGTCGCCTGATTTGTCGCAACGGGTCCAAAGGCTGTGCGGCGGCTATCGCCCGGATTAACGTCATCATGCCAGATGTTTTACTCTCGCCCCCGGACACAGCAAGAGACTGGCCGGCCGCAAGGGCTGACCAGTCTCTCGGGACTGCTAGAGCGGCTGGATGTTCTCAGCCTGGGGGCCCTTGGGGCCCTGGGTGATGTCGAACTGAACCTTCTGGTTCTCGTCCAGGGACTTGTAACCGCTGGATGCGATTGCCGAATAGTGTGCGAACACGTCAGCGCTTCCGTCGTCAGGGGCAATGAAACCGAAGCCCTTTTCGGAGTTGAACCACTTGACAGTACCTGTTGCCATGCTTGATTTCCTTCACGGGTCGCTGGGCGGTTCCGCTTCTCGGAATACCGTCCCCGCCACTCACATGGATGAGCCTAAGGGCGATCGTTGGCAGGGGCAACAGTTGGCTTCAAAAGCGGAAGTCGCCGAGGCGGCTTGGCATCAGCTGCGGCCGAAAGGGCCGATGGGTGAGCCGGCCGGTGCGGGGGCCACTGCCGCCGTTCTGCCTCAGGGCGTCTGAGAGGTGATCCATTGCCGGGCATCCAGCTCTCCGATCCGCCGGTACAGGGTCGCCCGGGACATGCCCAGGTCACGGGCGACGTGAGTGGCTGCCTCCCCGGCGTCGATGAGGCGGCGGGCGTTGCTGATCTGGCTGTCGCTGAACTGCTGCCGCCGTCCGCCCAGATCCTTCCCCGCGGCCCGGCGTTTGGTGACGGAGTCGTTGATGCGTTCGCGCTTGATCTCGAGTTCCATCTGGGCCAGGGCCGCCATGACGGTGAAGACCATGGATCCCATCGGGGTGCCGGTGTCCACATTCCCGCCGCCCAGGTTCAGCACCCGAAGGTTGATGCCCCTGGCCCGCAGCTCTTCGGAGAGGCCGAGCATGTTCACCGTGGACCTTCCCAGCCGGTCCAACGTGGTGATCACCAGCGTGTCCCCCTCGTGCAGTGCTTCCAGCGCCCTCTTGAATGCCGGCCTCGATGCCCGGGCGCCGCTGACCCCGTGGTCGGTGTAGAGGTCATCACGTCGCACACCGGCTGCGAGCAGGTCCCGGATCTGCCGGTCGAAGTCCTGTGCCCTGGTCGAGACTCGGACGTAACCGATCAGTTTTCCCATGTAAGCCCCGCAAGTGTCTTGCAACCAATGCTCATGTCAGCAAAGCTAGCAGGAGGCTGCGATACACGGTGGCAAGACACTCGGAGCTGCGGAGTTCCACGCCCGCACTGTTGTCTCACCGGACCGTCTCACATCCCAAGGGTTATGAGACGGCTAGCGGCGCCAGCTAGGGAACCTTTAGTGAGCGATGCATAGGGAAGGTCATACGAGCCTCCCGACACCAGCCCTCACCCAGACGAGAATTCGAGGGGTTGCGCCCTTCCATGGAGCGGCTTTACATTCGCCGCTAAGTCGGACTGCAAACTGGGAAGTTATGCGCGCAGGTCATGACCAGATCCACCCCAGACGTCGCCGAAGCCGCCTCCGCGTCATCGTGGGCAATGCTTCTAGACCTTGCTGATCAATATCGTTAGGCATGGCACAAAAGAGCCCTGCGAGGCGAAGCAACAATGCAGATTGTTGCTCAGAAAAATCCATCATGAATCCGTGAGCAGCCAGATTGCGGAGGTTCATCCCAGGCGTCAACAACGTCATTCGAAGTGCTCGAACCCAGTCGGGGTCGAGGTCCCGCTTAGCGAGGGCATCAATGTAGAAATCCATCGCGGGGAAACGCCCTGGAGAGTCGCCTCGCTGGGTCCTGTAGAGCGGCTCATCGAGTGTACGGAGCAGCCCTCGCGCGGCACTTTCGATCAGTGGAATTGAGAGTCTCGCCGAATCTGAATACTTCTCCGCCCAGTGAAGGGTGAGCAACTCAGAGAAGAAGTGTGCAAGCGATTCATCTGCCGACAGCGTTTCCACCATCCAAATGGCAACTTCATCAGCTTGCGCCATTGGGAAACGCTGACGGATATGTTCCAGTTCAAGCGCAAGAAGAATCGCCGTTGTGCTAAGAGCGATTGTTTCAGTCCGTGTGATTTCTTCTTCCATGAAGTCGCCGTTGGTACGCTCCGGAAGACCATGCGCCCCGTAGACCGTACGCGTGATGAGTGATCTTATCGATCCCGCAGCTGCCCTTTGGGCCCTCCGCTTGTTTGCTTCATGGTCTCCCGACGGTGAAGGACTGGCTAGGAACGTCATGAGGGCATGACTCCAATCACGTGCGGGCCCGTACCTTCGAAGATGGACGCGAAACGCGTTTTTGGACATTTTCACGTCGTGGTAAACCGATTCCCAGCCCATGGAGTCGTGGTCCACAGACTGCATGACGAGCACCGCTTCGTCTTTGAGGTCCGAAAGGCCGTAGTCGCTTGCTAAACTTGCTGCGGTTTGAGCGTGGTGCATCTTGCCCATGCCATGGTCATCGGCTCGGGCACGGGCTATGTACTGTTCCGTGTGCCAGCGGCGGGCTGATTCCAGTTCAGCGGGGTTTACCGCAAGTCGCGCAAGTGACTTGGCGATTTCATCAGTAAAGAAGGTCGACGCGCCTCCGATAGTCAAAAGGCGACTGCGAATCCCCTCCCGTTCTTTTTCAGGCATGTTCTCGCCGCGGGAGTCCGCAGAAAGCGCAGCCAAGAGAGTAAGTGCTGGCCCGCTTGTCTCCGGCCTGCTCGCAAGAACCTCGCTTTTTGTGTACATGGCCTGGCGAACTGACCGTTCTTCAGTCATTCTGCGTGAACGAGCAATGGTGTTTGCTCTTGCGAGTGACAGCGCAGCCTGCTGGGCGGTAACTTTTTCAAGTTCTGCCACCTCTAGATAAGATGCGACCGTCGCCGATGCATGGTCGGGCTTAGGCCTTACTCGCGCCGTCAGAAGTATGTCGGCAACGTGGGCCCGCATGGTTGAGGGCTGAAGAACGTCGTGCACTTCCGCCCAAAGGGACCAGGCGCTTTTCGGCGTCTCTGACATAGGGCGAGTGACCGTGACTGAAAGCGCAGACTGGACGAGATTCACATCGCCGGCGGTTCCGAAATCTTCTTGCAATTCATACGAGAAGACGAAGTCTATTTCTGCTTGGAGGCTCTGGTCCAAGAGCTTATATTCTTCAGCGAAACTAACCTGCTCCCAGATCTTCAATAGTTCATCAGATGGGGTCGCAACCATTTCGAGTAAATCTGATACGACCTGAACATCGGCTGGATTGAACTCGTACGCCACGTTTCCTCTTCTCGACTACTTTGGGAGTGGGCTTCCGCGCAGGTCCTCCGGCATCCGCTCCGGATACTCTAGGCCACACATGAACTGTCACCGTCCATGGTCATCCTGCCCGAGAGGATCCGCTCTTCCATCTGACGGCAGTGCATGTTGCTCAGCCATAAGAGGTGGATGTGGCGATGTCGCCGCTCGCGCATAAACTCGCTCCATGGGGCCCGTCAACAAGTCCGGATGCAGGTCAGCGCTGAGGTGGTTGAGGTGAACTTGCTCGACCGCATCGACCAACGCCTTTCCGATATGCGTGCGCGGATCAACCCGCACGATTTCGAAGACTGTGCGACCTCCTTGCTCAGTCCTGTCCACCCCGCACTCGTGCCCATCGTCGGAGGCTCCGACTTCGGTCTTGACGCAGAAATCACTGAGGATTCGCGGATCACCGGTCTCATCATCACGTCCTCGCGGAGTTGGGATGGCGCGAAGCGGAGCCTGCGAGACAGCCTGCGGTCGGTGCGCAAGAATCACGTCCCCGTCCAGCGTGTCGTCGCGGTCAATCTCGCCGAAGCGAACAGATCGAAGCGCGAGAAGCTCAGAGACATCGCGAAGGAGTTCGATTGCGAACTCGTGCAGGTCTACGACCGAGCATGGTTCGCGAACCAATTCCGCGAGAACCCCGTCTGGCGACGCAAGATTCTCCACATCGAAGGCGGACCGTTCAGCTTCTCGCGTCAACCGCGCGGAGCACGCCCCGACGAACAACAACTTTCGACCATCGGACGTGACGCCCACATCGCCGAAGTGAACGAGTCCGACTCCGACGTGATCCTGTTCGGAGTTCCAGGCGTCGGAAAGAGCCACGTAGCCAGCAAACTTGACGGTGCCCTGTTCCTCGAACGGCAACCCACGCCCGAACGACTTCTCGATGACCTCATCGAAGCTAAGCCCGCGCTGGTGGTGGTCGACGACTCCGGCGCGCGACTCCAAGACGTCGACCTGCTCCTACAACTGCGCAACGCGGAGGAGCTCAACTACCGCATCATCGCAACGTGCTGGCCACACGAAAGGGACCGGATCGCAGACCACCTGCCAAACTCGCTCCAGCTCGAGGTCGACCTCCTTACCCGCGAAGAGCTCGGAGCGATGCTCCGCGAACGCGGCATCACCCGGCTTTCAGTGATCGTGCACCTCCTCACACAAGCTGCCGGCCGCCCAGCCTGGGCGCTGAACCTTGCCGACCTCCTCATTCACGAAAGTGACTGGAAGTCCGTATGGACCGGCAACGCGCTGCGAGACCATATATTCGCCTTCCTACGCATGTCCAACACGTCGGAAGACGCAGTCGACGTGCTCGGCACCCTGGCACTCCTCGGCCAGGTCAACGACGACCAGCTGCGTCGCCTGGCCGACCTCCTACAGATCCGCCAGCCCGAACTCATCCGGCTCATTCGATCCGTCGCGATCGCCGGCCTCGTTGACGTCCAGAACCACAAGTACTACAACCATCAGATCCAACAGATCGAGCACACCCAGACCTACCGTGTCCAACCGAACATCATCGCTGCCGCCGTCGCATCCGAGGTCTACTTTTCCGGCGCCGCCTCACCTGTCCGACTGCGCGACATCCAAGACACATTCCCTGAACTCGCTGCCGACATCATGCAGACCCAGGTCTATACGAAACTCCTCGGCGCAACGCACCCAAGAGTTCCGACTACCGGCGAACTAATCGCTGTGCTGCCCGACGCCAGGAAGGACGTCGAACTGCTACGAAGCTTCGGCCAACTCGGCCCCGAACAAGCGCAAGCCGTCGTCGACATACACCTAGCCCGCGTAACTACAGCGCTCGATGCCGGGGATCCCACGACTGCCGAGAGCGAAGCTAAGCTTTTAGCCGCACGCGTCGCAGATGCAGTAGACGGCTATCTCCCCGGCGTCGTTGGCACCTTCGTCAAAGCGATCTCCGTCCTTGAAGACGCAGGATGCGACATCAAGCCGGCGGTCAAGGAGCTCGTCGACGAAGTCCGCGACACGCGCAGTGGCGACCAACCCCAGCTCGCCGGTCTCTTGAAACTCGTCGAGGCAGTCCGGACCGTGCCCGACGCCGACCTCATCGACACCGTCTGGGCAGCGCTCACCTGCGAAATCCTCTCGCCGACGTTCGACGGCAACTACATGAACCCCGAGGTCCTGAACCAGTTCATCCTGCAGTCGTTCACATGGGCCGCCACTCACATGGAAACGCTGTACGACGCCAATCAGCCGGCACTTACAACTCGCACCCCCGGGCTAAGGCCCACCGCCCAACTCACACTGATCGACCTGCTCGAAAAATGGGTGCGGATCGCGAATGGATGGGCCCTCCCATTCGGCGGTAAGACCACCAACGCCCAGGTGTGCGCCGGGAAACGCATCGCGAAGAACATTGCGAACACCCTCGCCCCGGTCATCAGCACCCCCGGCGTACGAGCCCGGTTCAACAAAGCAGCAAGCACCCTCAAGATCCGGCTCGATGAACCAGACAAGCTGTTCGCAGCCATTACACACGAACGCGAACACCTGACCGCCTACGACGAAATCAGGCGCCGCAAAGAAGCCGCACTCGACAAAGCTCTCGCTCCATTCCAGCAACAAGCACCTGAAGCCCTGATGGAGTGGCTGAAAGCCCACGACCCCGAGCTCGCGACCGCCGGCCAAACGACCACAGGAACCTGGCAGGTTTTCGCACGTCTCGCGTACCAGCCGGACCCGGAACCAACCAAATGGCTCACCGCAGCTATCGACCACGGCCTTGCAGGATCAGCTTCAGCGCTTATCGACTTATGCGCCCGCACGGACCAACTCACCCCCGAGATCGCCGACCGACTACTTGCCGATCCTAAAGGCCGACACCGCGTCATCAGCGCCATCATCGGCCAATCAACGAACTCGTCCCTTATTCAAAGGGTCGTCGACCAACTTGCCCCCCGTGACGTCCAAAAACTCGAGTCAGCATTTGCACTGAAACACGCCCCCGACCCAACCAGGCACGCGCTGTTCACTCACCCAAACCCTGAAGTCCGCGGAACCGCGGCAGCACTTTGGGTCGCCGAATGGGCCTACGACAACGACCCCACGCCGGATGACCCGGACTGGCTCGACGCCATGAAGTCCTACACCGTCCCTGAGACCAGCAGACACGACCATATCCACACCCAAGCGCTCACTGCACTCGCAAAAGCATCACCAGAGGTCTTCATCGAAGTCTTCACCAAGCACGCCACGACCACGATGCGCAGTAGCTACCGAGACCTCGACGAATGGAACGAGCCGGTCCAGCTCCTCGCCTCGCCCGAACGGAAGAAGCTCTGGCAGCAAGTCAGAGACACCGAACTAGCCTCCGAACTCTTCTGGGTCATCGCAGGCAAGGACACCGACTGGATCACCGCAACGGTCAGCGAACCTTCTTTCAGCATCTCCGTCCGTGACCTCCTTGGCGCACTCCAGTTCCAATTCGGACACCGCTATCCACTCGACACCCTCGCAACCATGCTCCGGCCCCTCAACCCCGAGTCCGACGACCTCCTCAACACCCTTGAAGTCGGATCTTTCTCCGGCGAGGACCACGAACGATACGCAGCCAAAGTCGACACTCTTCGAAACCTCACCGTCTCCGACGACGAGGACATCGCCCGCCTGGGTCGACGCGGCGTAGAAGTCTACGAGCCGTTGCTCAAAGAAGCCCTGGTCAAGGCACGACGGGCGGCTGTCCGCGGCATCCGCGATTACTAACGACAACGGTCCTTAGCCTGCGCGGAGCGCATTCCGCGTCGCGATGTGTCTTAGAACCTAGATGCCTCAAATCGCTAGGCTTACAAGACATCGAAACCGCCAAATTGAGCTGTGAAAAAACCGCCATTCTCGGTTAACAGTCACAGCCGAACCTCCTAGCATGGGGCAGGACGCTGAATTTTTCTGGAGGAGTTGACGTCGGGAGGGCCATTGTCTGGACCCGATGGATAAGCTCAAGGGATTGGCACTTCTAAGGTTAGAGAGACGTAGTTGAGGAACCCCGCGCACGAACTACTTGAACTGTTTCAGACCTGGGGTGAGCATCCAGGGGGGAGCCCGATCAAAACCCGCCGACTTGAGGACGATGAAGAGAACGCCCTGGACGAGCATCTTCAAGCCATGTGCCTCTTAGCCGCCATGAAGCTCAGCGTTGACGACCTTGAGCGCGGTGGCTACCGCGTCAAATCATTCAGACGCAGCTTCCGCCTCTGGACCAAAGCCATCATGAACTATCCCCACGCATGGAACGCTGCTTCCAACGGAAGCGTGTTTAGCGTCCACGCTATGGATACGCTGGAGAATTTGGCCGCCGCGATCGATGGTCACCTTCCGGCACCTACCCCGGAACGAGTTGTGGAGATCATGTCCTACTTGGACAATGTTGTTTCTCTATTAGGGGAGGACCAGAACCTGTCCCCGGAGCTCCGCCTGCACGTTTCCAAAATCGTGCAAACGATCCGCAGTTGTATCGCCGAAGAGAGTGCTTTCGGAGAAACGGACTTAAAGCAGTCGCTATACGATCTCTGGGTTGCCCTTTATGCAGCCGCCGGTCAGTCAGATGGGGAAACACGGGGACGCTGGGCGACGATGGCAGAAACGATCTACCGCCCGGCAGCGGCTGGATTTATTGGTTCAATTCCTGGGCTTGCCATTTCTGCCGCCCAATTGGTGCAAGGCTGAACAGTGCCAACGAAAACCATGTATGAGAATCTGATCGTCAGGTACTTCGCAGAGCTCTTGGCATCCAGAACTGGTATGTCATCGCCGGACGCGTTCCAAGCTGTCGAGGAACCTATACGGGATGAGCTCAGTACCGCTGAGGAACGAGGCCTGCACCGGATTGATCTTCCAATGGGTCGACTGATGGCTGGGCTTACCCATTCCCCGGAAATGCACCTAACTTTCTACGTCGAATCCATCCGCGCCCAAGAAGGCTCCCGCTGGGAAAGAGAAGGCGTCACTGAAGCAGACGTAATCGCATGGTGGGATCTTGGGGGCCTCATGCATGGTGCCTACGTAGCTTTCGACAACCTGTTCAACGGCGCCCAGGTTATTGAGGCCATGCAAGAGGCACAGGGCTTCGACAGCATGGAGGAGTTGGCAGATTACGGCAAGTGGGTCTTGGCTAAGAAGCATCCGCTCTTCGGGCCTGATGACAATGACGGCGCGGACGGGAGGCTCCCGCAGGAGCTGAGGGCACGCGTCGAGAACTGGGTGACAAGAATGCGCCTTGAGTCTCCGGACGAGTTAGCCGCTGGCATCAATGCCTTCAGTAGCTTCAATGCCCTTTGCAGGTACAAGATCAACTGTGGAGAGATCTAGCCTGCCCCCTGACGAAATGTAGGCTTGGCCGGACTAGGGGTGTCGGAGCTCACCCTCCCATTTTCACCCCGCGATTACTAAATCTCCCGGATATAGGTCACTCCGAACGCCTTCACCTGACGGAACTCCTGGAGCCTACTTGCGAGATCAAAGGCGTCGCCGGTGACGTGCTGGAAGATGTCCAACCCGCGACCGAGAAGGATCCTCCATCCCGTGTCGGTGAGGATAGACCGATCATGAAGGCTGCCGTCGAAGATGACGTCGACGTCGATGCCGCCGACGGACGCTCCTTGCTTCACCTTCAGCAACAGCTCGAACTGCTTCCGGAGCTTGTCCTCTCCTTCGGTGTTCTCTGACGTGATGAGCTTTACACTCACTTCGTCGGCAGCCTCCTTGGTGGCCGCGATGCACTCGATGACTTCCATGAGGTTGCGGGCCTGATGGAACTGCCGGATGTATGGGTCAATTATCGTGATCTGCGTGGCTCCACGTAGGTACGGGGCGAGGAGGGTGTCGAACGAAATTCCCCTCTGGTTCTCCTGGAACTCCCGGTGACCTTCGAACAGCAGTTTCTCGGTGATCGACTCCACCGGAGTCGGTTGCCCGCCTTCAGTAGTAGCCACGAAACCGGCCGCAGGCGGACCGCCCGTTACGTCCTTTGCCTCAGCAGCCCCGCTGTCTTCGCGGTAGTAGTATTCCGGGTACTCATCCTCTTCGAGGGTAGAGACAGGGTGCCATGTACCGGCCATGTCGAGGTAGCCGAACTTGACGTGGCCCATGGTCGAGTCAATGCGTAGGATCTGGTCTTTGACACGCTTGCGGCCCTCGATGGCGAACTGAAGGATTTCCTCAATCTCTTCGGAGGAGGCTTCCCCATGCGGGTAGAGGATTTTCATCAGGCCGGAGAAGGTCTTGTGGATGCCGTCGCGGTCTCGGGTCGAGATATCCGATGACAGCGTGAAGTGCTGCTGGTAGCGGTCGGAGTAGTCCGCTGAGCGCATCGATTTGAGCACTTCGGCAATGTAGTCAACAACAAACCCGTACCCGTTGGAGAACATCTCATTTCGGATGGTGTCAACCTCCCAGCCCGGGATGTAGTGATGCAGTCGGTCGAGGTAGGCCGAATCGTGGTAGCTCTCGGGCAGCTCGTCGAACAGGTCGGAGTGCTTGAGCATGTAGGGCACGGTGTGCGAGGTGTTGCCGACGAACACCATTGACGCCTCCGCACCAAGGGTCTCGACGCCGCGGGAAAACGACTTGTTCGCCATGTAATTCTTCATGATGTCGACGAGTGCCTTGTCGGTGCGCTTTTTCTTACCCGCGAACTCGTCGAAAGCGACGACGTCCCAGTAGCCGACCAGACCGATGCGGCCGTTGGAGTTGTTGACGAACAGCTTCGGGACGGTGACCTCGCCACCGGAGATGAGCATGCCGTGGGGTGAGAATTCCGAGAAGATGTGCGACTTGCCGGTGCCCTTGGGGCCGAGTTCGACGAGGTTGTAGTTGCGCTCGACAAAGGGGATGAGCCGAACGAGCTGGATGAGCTTGGCGCGGCGTCCGAATAGCCCGGGGTTGAACCCGATCGACTGCACGAGCAGGTCGGTCCACTCGCCGGTTGTGAACTCGCCCCGCGCCGCTAGATAGGCCTCGAAGTCAAACTTCGACAACTGGATGGGCTTAATCGACCCGAGTATCCACGGCACCACGCGGGCGTCGTCGCTGTGGAAGTACTCGACATCGCAGATGCACCACACGCCGCCGACGAGCAGCTTTGGGTGGGCCTTGATCGTGGCGGACTCGACGAGCACGCCCTTGATGCCGAGGTTGGCGAACTCGGCCTGGTAAACGTCATCCTTCTCGTTGAGCGTGGCGGTCACTTTGTCAATGATGCGGTGGCGCCCGCGCTCCTTGATCGTGGACTTCACCAGTTCGGACTGGTTCCGGTTCACGTAGTGCTCGGCGAGAATTTTACGCACCGTGTCGATGCCCGCCTGGATGGTGGCCTCGTCGTCGGAGGCCGCGTACTGGCCGAGCAGGTATTCCAGCACGTAGGAGGGAACGATGGCGTTGCCCTTGACGGCCTTCACCAAGTCCTTGCGGACAACCACGCCCGGGAAGAACTTGTTGATCTTGCGGTCCAGCTCGCTCAGCGCCGGAGTAGCCTGTGCCGACGCGCTGGCCCCAGCGGGTACTTCCTGGCTGACTTCGCTTTCTTCGTTCATGGGTGCGCTCTCCTTAGAAGTCGAAGTCCGAGGCGAAGGACCGCTTCAGCGTGTAGATCGCCTTACCGTAGATGCGCCACTGATTCGTGCCCGGGATGAGTTCTTCGAGCCGGAACTCCACCGGGCGGTTGTTGTAGTCGTTCGCGTCCTGGCTGAGTAGCATGTGCGCGTTCTGGTAGCGCTCACGCTGGTCAGCCGAGTCTTGGTCGAACGTGAGGGCGAGATGGTTCGAGATGAGGGTCTCGCCGACGTATAGCCCTGCGCGCAGCACAAGAGGGTGAATCTTCTCACTCACGGGCTCAACCTGGAACAGTTTGATGACCAGCTGGCCTGTGGTGATCTTGTCCGACTCGGGCATGATCTTGACGTTGACCGTTCGCACGTCGCTCTTACGCTTCTTGTTGATCGCGAGCACTGGGACGACGACCTCCTGCAGGGCCGCACCGCCGTGGACGAAACGCGAGCCGGCCCCGGGCAGCCGCAGCCTGTGAATCGACTTTGGTATCTGCACGTCCAGGTCGCTGTCGAGGCCGAGCTGAGCTGATGTGAAGGTCTTGAAAGCGGGGTCTTCCTTCAAGCCGCGACCGAGGACGTAACGACGGTTGGTCACCTTAATATCGTCACCTTGCGGCAGGGTCGACAGGTAGAAGGCGTCCTTGAGCGCCGTGTCCTGGAACAGGAAGCCGTGGTCGGCTGTGATGAGGATGTTCGTCGCGTTCGCGTTCGTCAGTCGCTTAACCAGATCGACAAGCTCGCGAAGCGTGTCCTCGGCTGCCTCGAAGACCTGGCGCTCCGTGCCTGCCTTGTCCCCAGTCGCGTCAATGCGGTTGTGGTAGACATACAGAACTTGGTGCTCCTGGTACAGCTCCCGCAGTTCGTCTCGGGTAAGAGAGAAAACATCCTCAGCCTGGATCGCCTTCCCCTCCACGGCATCGAGAACCTTGCTACGGTTCACGGTGCCGTCCGTGCGCTGGCCGTCGACCAGGACGGGATCGCCGTCCTGGGAGTGTCCGATCGAGCTGTGTGGCAGCAACGCGGCCATGCCGAGCTGGGTGTAGCTGGGTAGCACGCCGAGCATGGCCTTCAGGTCCGCGTCGTAACGGTCTTCCTGACGGATGCGTGAGCCGAGTTCGTCGGCGATCTCATACCGCAGGGCATCCGAGACGATAACGACGGCCTTGCGCCGGCCATCCTTCGTGATGGGTACGACGTGGTCGGTGTAGAAAGAGGTTTGTGGTCGGAGCGCGGCGGAACGCCACCGTTCGATGCCATCGACCTGCTGCTGCCAGGCGTTGCCCAGGTCGTAGAGGAACTTGTTCGCGTAGAACTTCTCCACCTGGGCGCGCAGCGCCTCCAGCGGGCCGGTGAACTCGGCAGTGCGGGCTGCGTATGTGAACTGCCGGTAGAGCTGGTCGATCCGGAACCAGTCACTCTGATATCGCCCCAATCCTTCGTCGAAGGACTGCATCGCCAGGTCGAGCGTGCTGAGCGCGGTCAGAAGGTCGGAGGCGCAGCCGATCGCTGCGTACAGCTTGCGATACCCGTCGACCCAGATGCTGCTTTGGCGGCTGCGGATGATCTCGGTGACCTCGCGGGGGGTAACGGTTCGCTCTGCGACCGCGCGCGCCAGGTCGCTGATGATTTTGCGGTCAGCTTCCTCGAACAGGTCGTTTCCTACGAGGTCGCGGAAGCTTGCGTCCTCGATGGTGCTGGCGTAGTCCAAGTCTCGCGCTGCGCGCCTTGCGAGCGTCGTCAATGCCTCTTGGCTGCGCCGGTCGTTGCGAAAGCTCCCGAAATCAAGCTGGATGTTGCGCAAGCCGCCGGGTCGTTCGGACTTGAATCCGGCGTTGGCCTGCCGGAACACCCACAGCACGAGATCGGCGATGCTGGGGTTCGGCGACCTATAGCCGTAGATCGACGCCACGCCTTGCCAGTAGAACTCGTCGAGGCCGTGCTCGGCGAGAGCACCGTACTTGAGATCCATGCCGCCGGCGTTCTCGATCAGCAGGGTGCGCGTGATCTCCAGCAAGCTGTGCTCGCTTTGACCGAGCAGAACGGCCGACATCTTGGCTTGCAGCAGCAGGGCGTCATCGTCAGCGTCGAGTAGCTTCTTCAGGCCCTGGACGCGCTTGACCAAGCGGAAGAAGTTCTCACGGGCCAGCACGACATCGCCGATACCGGCGGCCGTGAGCCCGAGTTCCTGCTGCACTAGCGAGGTTCGGTCCGCGGTGAATATGCCGTAGGCCAGCTCCAGATCAAGCAGCCAGTTGCCTATCCCTGTCGGCACGGCACCGGAGCGGTAGACAAGGAACTTGGCCCTGGGTTCTTGGTGCAGCAACCGGTATTTGATCGCATACTCGTCGTTGGAAACACGAACAGTCTGAACGCCTTCCAGGCCTAGCGTGTCAAGGTCGGCGTCGTACTCACCCTCGGGATCATGCCAGAACACCACCCGCTGTGTTTCGAAACGACGTTCAAGGTGTGGTCGGATAGCGGCCGTCTCACTCATCGTTTGCCTCCAGCCCGGGAATCTTCTTCAGCGCAGTACCGAACTTCGGGTAGTTCACCTTCACACCGTCATCGAGGTCGATCTGTACCTGCTGGGTCGCCAGCGGGTACAGGACGTCGTGTTCGTACTCGTCGAGTTCGAGCAGCACCTTGCGCAGACGGTCGACTTCCTTCTGCGCGGCAGCCTTCTCGCGTGGTGTGCCGCTTCCGGCGGTGAGGCGCTCGTGGTGCTGGCGGCTGGCTTCCAACTTTGCCTTGAACTCGCGCAGATACTCGTTCAGCACTGTCGAGACCGTCGACGGCGTGTAGCGGTGAATGTAGATCAGCGCGCTGAACGAGCCCTTCGAACTGGAGAACAGCCAGTAGATAGGACGCTTCTTGTACCGTTGCACGTGGTCCTTGTAGAAGGATTTCAGGAAGTAGTCGCGCATATCCTTCACGCCAAGTGCCTCGGTGACGAACCGAAGGTTCTCTTCGAGTTGCTGCTCGCCGAAGGCCACGCGCAGGAACTGCCGGAACCTGGCGACGATGTCGTCCTCGAACCAATCGCCATCGACGATCGGTATGACGTTGTCGGCATCCGGCATGTACGTCGGGACCGGAACCTTGACGAGGTAGTCCTGCAAAGTGCCGCCTTGATCCGCAAGGAGGAGACCCGGCTCGTCAAGGCTGAAACGACCGAACATGCAGCCGACGGCATAGGAAACGAACTCCGCAACTGAGGCCTGCAAGAAGGCCTCCTCGCGCCGGCCGGCACCGATCTGGGCGAGCGCGAAGTCGGGGTTGCACCAGAGCGATACGCGCTGCTGGTTCGCGGCAGTATCAACGTGATGCAGACCGTAAGCGTCGGCCATGACCGCGTTGTTAACCGACTCAAGCTCAACGGTGCGGGCGACTCGGGCCGACCAGTCCTTTGAGAGCGAATCCCATGCTTCGCGGATGCTGCGCTTCCCGGCCAGTATGAGCGGACTTCGCGTGTAACCCGGCGCGGTCTCGTGCTCGTCCCAGTCCCGTTGTGCCGTTGACACCAGCTCCTCGACATGACTCAGATTCAGACCTTCACGATCGCGGGGACCTGGCAGGTTACCCATATTCCGCAGCCGGTAGTCAAGCGTCGGGCTCAGAGCGGCGAGGAACCGCTTAGCGAGATTGCTATTAAGGAACGCGAGAGAGAGCTCCAAGTCGTGATCAGCGCCGAAGCCCGACGGTCCGGTGGAGTCAAACGCGTATCCGTTGTCGTAGTAGCGAAGCGAGAATTCCCCAGAAGAGATCCGACTCCACGACACCGAGCGCCGGAAGAAGTATTGGGTGTTTTGGGGTCTCGCACGCGGCGATGCGCGAATCTCGGCACCGTTGTTAAGCCAGTTGACGACGAACTCATCGTTACCCGCCCACTTCCGATACGCGCCTCCCTTCTTGTGCGGCACCCACTTCTGCGAGGGGAGCGACGAACTGCGCTCAGTGATGGAAGTGCGGCTGTATGCGACTTCCCACCATCGACGGAGAAAGCGCTCATTTTCTCCAGTATTGATGCCTTCCCGGAGTTCGACGATATCGCCGAGCCTCACACCAGATTCGAATGCCTCGAATTCTTCATCGGTCAGCTTGTACGCAAATATGCTTCCGGGAACGTTCGCGAATTCAGTCGGGCGAATCTCGTGTACCCATTTGTGCTCATGGCCCGAGGCCGCAAGCTGCAGCTTCTCGTCCTTCTGGTCGGCGCTGTTGTCCTCTAGCGCGATGAACCGGCAACGTTGGTCACTTCGCAATCCGACGGTCATGATGAACGCGGTGTTGGCACCGAAGATGTCGGGGTGATTCGAGACGTCATCAAGGTGAACGAGGCTCTCTAGCCGAGTCGTGCCGAGCAGCTCCTCGCGGAAGCCCTCAAAACTCGGAAGAGCCAACCAGGTGTCGCCTACGATCATCGCGATCACGCCTCGAGGCAGGGAGATTCGCTTCGCAACGTTCAAAAAACAGGCGTACAAATCCTGACGCTCTACCGGGTAGTTCGCAACCACCCAGCTAGTCAACTCAGCGCCCATGTTTCCAGTGCCCATATAGGGCGGGTTTGCCACGACAACGTTGTAGCGTCGTGTGAGATACCCCGCCTGATCGAGCACCGCATTCGCACGCTGAATTACGTCTAAGGTCAATAGATCATAGGCGCCAGCGCGGACGTCCTCGAGGTGAGCCGTCAGAATCCTCGGGAGGACGTCGGTAGGAGAAACGATAAGTGCGCCAAAGGTGTCGGCGTGCTCGAACTGATTCCAGAACGAAGTCTCGGCGTGGCGATCGCCGCCAGAGGTGAGCAGGAAGTCAAGCTCCTGCGGCGTGAAGGAGATCGGTTCCAGCACGCAGACGTTCGGCTCGACCTTTTTGGTGAACAATGTGCGCTGGCGAGCTCGCGCTTTCATGGTGAGGGCGAATGCAGCCAGGGCGCCGGCTCGGGGGTCGATCTCGGTGCCGTAGAGGTTATGGGTGAGGATGAGGCCGGGAATATCGGCTGGTGCGTAGCCCTCTTCCGCGTAGATGGCGTACAGGAGGTCGAAGGCGTAGGTGAGCATGTGACCGGAGCCGCATGCGGGGTCGATGACCTTGAGCTCCTCGGGGCTGTTGATCTTCAGGAAGTCGGTCTCCTCGGCGACCGGGGCGATGTAGTAGTCCATCTGGTCGACCAGGCGGGACATGGGCCGGTTGAGCATCCAGAGCCGTCCGAGGGAGTTCTCGACGAGGTAGCGGACGATCCAGTGGGGGGTGAAGAGCTGGGTGGCGGCGGGGATCTCGGCGGCGCCGGCCTTCTTGTTCTTCTTGAATCCGGCGAAAATCTCCTCTTTCCGCTCCGAGATGTAGAACTGGTACAGCCAGCCGATGACTTCAACGTCCTGGCAGACCTCCTCGGTGAGCACACTCACAGCACGAGTCAGCATGGAGCCGTCGGCGAGCAGGTTCGCCGGGATGAGCAGTTCGGTATAGTCGCCCTCACGTTCGAACATGAACGGCAACGAGCCGTTCCAATGGCGGCAGTACTCCGCGAGGAGCAGCGCGTACGCCTCGCCCTGCGGGTCATCGCTGCGGCGCGTGCCGTTGAGCAGGCTCGTGACGCTTTCCACCGTGCGCTTGTTCGTGACGACGGCGCTGTCGATGTTCCCGCGCTTGGCCTCGGCGAGAAGCTCGGGCTGCCCTCCCTCGCGGCCCCGTTCGGGCGAGACGACACCGATGCCGGTGTAGCCGTTGGCATCCATGAACCGCAGCGCGATGATGCGGTTGAACCACGTGTAGGCAACTCTCTCGGCTACGGTGTCGCGGCCCTGGTCGCCGGCGCCAGTGACGGCTTTCTCCAGCGCGCCGACGGCGTTGGGCTGCTCCTGGCGCAGCTCTTGCGACGCTAGGACGACGGAGATGCGGGCTGACACCTCGCGGATGAGTGCGGTGCGAGCCCAGGCGGCGAATAACCTCAGCGCTGTGGTTTCCATCAGAGTGCGATTCGCTTTCCGTCGGTGAGCGAGTTCAGCAGCGCGCGGCGGAGTGCATCAAGGTAGCGGTCTACATCCTCGGTGTTCTCTAGCACACCGTGGGCACCGGGCACGGTGATTGTCCTAACCGAGATAGTCTGCCGAAGCACCGGTCCAGATCTGTCTGTGCCGTCCGTGGGCCGGGTAGAGGATGCAAGCTGGTCGAGCAGCGAGGGGTAGGTTTTTTCTTCGAAGCTGTTGCCCTGCTCGCGGATGAGCGCAATCTGCAGTTCATTGCCTACGCGGGCGACGATCTGATCGATCGTAAGGGTCACCCGCTGTTGTGCTTCCTCGGTGGCATCTTTGTAGTAGGCGCTGTCGAGTACCTCGGTCTTGCGTCCTTCGATGATTTCGATGACAACGTTGCGGTTGGTGGAGAGCTCGTCGTCGATCTGCGCTGCCAATGCGTTTGTGGCCTGCTTGAGCTGAGTCATGCGGTTACCGCGGAAGGCATTCGCGTCGTCCAGCATCCGCTTGACGGCGTCAGCGTCGCTTCCTGGGGGCAGGTAGCCGAGGTTGTTAGTGTTTGCGACGAGCAGCGCGACAGCCTCGTCATAGATGACCTTCTGCCCGCCGCCGAGGAACGACTGGATCGGGTCGATCACGTTCTCTTTGGCGTCGAGCAGCTCGTCGCCGAGACTGAACTCGGTCAGATACCACTCATCGGGCTTGCCCACGGCCCGCTCGAGCAGGGCGATGGGGGCGGCCAACTGCTCCACGAACGGGTACTTCGACCCGCTCACCCGCGCCTTCAGCTCACCGAGCTTTGCCCCCAGCCGGTCGTTGCCGTGGCGGGCCAGCTCCAGTGGGTCCTTTGGTGCGGTTGTCTCGTCGAAGAAGTCTGTGCAGAACTTGCGGAATGTCGCGACCCTGCGCTCGTCGAAGAGCTTTTGCGGGGAGAGCACCGCGTGCGAGTGCTTTTGCGTATTGCGCAGTATCGCGGGGACCTCGGTGCGCTTGAGTATGTTTCCATCGACGGTGACCGTGATCTTCGAATTGCCGATGAGCCAGGCGATGACGACCTCGATCGAGGCGAGATCCCATCCGTAGGGCTTGGCCTGGAATGCATCCACGATCGTCTTGACCGTTATCTGCTCGCCGAGCCGGTCGCGTTGCAGCACGAACGAGAGCACCTCGTCACCTGGAACAGCCAGCAACGACAGCGACGAATCGTCGATCATGCCTGACTGGGGGTTGGCAAAGGCAGCAACTTGCTGTTCGCTAAAGGTAGACCCACCGAGCAGGCTGAGCTGGGTGTAAGTGCGGCTGATGAGGTCCTGGAAGCCGTCGGTCACGCGCGCGAGGGCGTCCTGCGAGGAGGCGGCTACGTCGGCGGCGTTGATCACGAGGTCCGACTTGCCAAGGGCCCGGCGGATGCGCTCGATGAGTTCCTTCTCGCGCTCGACGTTCTGCGTCGCCTTCGAGCGCAGGATCTGGTCCTCGATCGCCGACAACGAAGTCGTCTGCTTGCGCTTGGTGTACTTCTCGGTCTTGATCAGCAGGCGCAGGTCCGAAAGGGCACGCTCATCGGGCTCCAAGATGACGCGCAGCTCGTCCTTGCCCGCGCTGTGCATCCTGGTCTCTTCAGGGCCGAACGGGTATTCCGGGGTAATGAAGTGCACGGTCAGTTCGCGTTGCTGCCCGTACACCTGATCGTCAAGCTTGTACCCGAAAGCGAAGTCCTGCCCGTTCTTGGCGTACCGCAACTTGCTCGTGCGGACGATGTCGCCGGAGACGATCTTGAACAGCCGACCACTGACCTCCGAGGCGTCGATATCGACGTTTTTGATCTCCTCCTCGATGACCTGCTCTTCGTTGGTCAAGTACTCGTAGAGGTTGCCGTTGCGCTGCACGTAAGTCTGCGTCTCGAGCAGTGTCAGGGCCTCCTGCACCTGCTTGGATAGCGCGGGAAGGTCCAGCCCGAAACGGTCATATACCAGCACGGCCAGGTTGCGCGTGGTGGCATGGAAGCCCTCGACGTACTTCACGAGGAACAGGGCCTTGAGTAGCCGCACGGCCAGCGAGTTGTCCAGGTTGCGCTCAGCCACATCGATCGATCGCTGCGCCGCGGACTTCAGCGAGGCCCGGATGCCTGCGAACATGTGATCGAACGTCGCGAGCCTGCCCACTTCGACGTCACCGATCCCCTTGGCGACCTGCTGCACGACGCCGAGCATCGACCGTTCACCGACTGAGCTGTTGCGGCCCTCGAACACATTGTGGTCGGAGATACCCTCGATCGCGGCCTGGAAAAGCGGGAACTGGTAACTAACGAACGGGTAAGTGCCGACGAAGTGCGCCTCGTCGGTGTAATTGCGATAAGTCTTCGCGCCGTCCACGAAGTCAAACAGGGTCTTGAAGTTCGCGTGCTGCTCGGCGTAGATCCCGGTGAGCGCCGCCTCGCCCGCCTCGTTCTTCTCCAGCAGGCGCTTGCGGATGACCTCCTCCACATCGGCGCTGGTGAGCTTCACTCGGGTGGCGAACCGGGCCTGAATCTTGGAGAAGTCGTTGCCTTGCTGCTTGGTGCGGTCGCCAACGACCTTGTCCATGTCCTCCTGCGAGGTCACGAACACCCACGCACGGCCCTGGCACTTGGTGTTCAGCGACTCGGCGATCGTCTGGAGATTGAGCATCAAGTGTGTGTTCGATCCGATGAACTGGCCGACCTCATCGACAAAGAAGTTCAGCCGGAAGCCGTTTTCCTGTTTGTCGAGCCACGCCTTCACTTCGTCGGCGAAGTCCTCGATCGAAACCTTGTACTCGTTGCGGTACTTGGTGAGGATGTTAGTCGGTGTGCCCTCGGTCTGACCACTGACCTCGGCGTACGCCTTTGCCACGTTGACCTCTTCGAGCACGCCTTCCTCCCGGCCTTGTGCCCAGTTGCGTCCGGAGATGCGGGAGTATGCCGCCTGGAACGCCTCGTACTGGCCGCGGTTGTCCAGATCGCGCTCGAACCGGGCGACGTGCCCCTGATTGCCGAAGTAGCCGCGGCTTTCGTCGAAGACCTTGACGAACACCTTCAGCAAGGCGTCGGTCTGGTCCTTCGTGATGAGTGTGGCCTTCTGATCGATGTTGAACAGCAGGCTCTTTGCCGGGATTCGCTCAGCCTGAGTCAGCAGTGCCGGTAGGAACTCATCCTGCGCCTTGGACCGGAAGCTCTCGGACACGCGCTCTCGCGGGAACGCCTGGCCGTCCACGTCGCCGAGGAGGTGCGCGAGCAGCTTCAGCAAGTGGGACTTACCGGAACCGAAGAAGCCAGAGATCCAGACGCCGTTCGCGTTGGTGTAGTCCGTGTATGCCTCAAGCAACTGCTCCATGCCCTTGGCCGCTTCGTTGGTCAACACGTACTCGTCGACCTCGGTGCCCAGGTGCGCCGTGTCGTCTGCCTTGATGACGCCCTCTATCGGGCGCTGAACGTCTTTAGCGAAGATCTGGTTCAGATTCATCGTGTCAAGCCTCCTGTTCCAAGATGTTCTTGGCTCGGTAATACTGGTCGTCTTTGAGTCGCCCGAACAGCACGAGCGATGACCCCAGCGTGTCGGACTGCTCGTAGCGGCCGGGGAAAAACATGAGCATCGGCCTATCAGTCACGACGCTCTGCAAGTTGTGCAGCACGTTGTGCGAACGGATATACGGGAAGACCTCGCCGATGCCGGTGAGGAAGAAGATATCGAAGTTATTTTCGGCGAGCTGGGCTCGGATCGCGGATGCGATGTGGAGCTGCGGGTCGAGCATCCCTTGGAGCAACTCCCGGAAATCTGCCTTGTCCTGCTCGGGTTCGAGCGCGATCAGCCGATCCCAGACACCGCGTTCCTTGAGAATCTCTACTGACAGGTCGTAGAGGTTGACCTCTCGGACGACGACGCCCTTGTTCGCCAGCCGGTTCTTGATGCGCTTCTTCGACTCTGTGACCGCGAGTGCATGCTCGGGGTCGTAGGGGTAGATGAAGAACGGCACCTCGTTGCTCAGGCCTTCCATCTGGAGAAATCGTCTGCCACTGAGAACAGCGAACAGGTGCTCTTCCTGACTTGATAGCGCGGTCCGTGTCACTTTTAGGCCCTCCCGGAAGCAGCATTGGTGGTCGGGAAGAACCGCAGGTTATTCGGAGTACGCGCCGCCAAGGCGTTGGCGACGCGTTGAGACATCGTCGCCTGCTGTATGCGCCCACCAGAAAGCAAGCCCGCCTCATTGAGCATCCGGAACAAGTTTGAACGTAGCTTCCGCCGAGTGGAGTCCTTGAGGTCAGCCAGCTCGGCGTGCCACAGAGACTTGGCACGCACGAAGCTGTCAAAGTCTTCATGTGTGAGGGTCGGCGTAAGCAAGAGGAACCGCTCGCGTACGACCTCCTCAGCGAACTCTCCGACCAGGTCATATCGACGACAGGCCGCCGCCCATAACAGGTGTCCGCGCTCAGTTGACGTTGCCTGGATGAACAGCTCGATCTCGTTACCGGTCAGAACGGCGAGCCGCTGGGTAACTTCCCGCGCAAGCCTGAAACCGGAGGCGACTGTGCGGGCCTGCAATAAGTTCTCCTCGGCGATCAACGCTCGAACTTTGAGAAGGTCATCTTCCCGCCGGAATAAGGGCGCAACGATCACTGCCTCACGCATGAGGAGGGCTCCGCTAGTAAAGGAGAGTGCATAGCGCTGCTTCGCGGCGGCAGGCTGCTCAACCAAAGGGGCACCTTTCGGATCTTAGGTAAGAAAATTGCGTTCTGCCGGATGCTTGCACTGGGCTGCGTAGGTCAGGTGGACTTGTTATCGTCGATTTCTGAGCCGTCGCTGCCGCCGCTACGGACCCACTCGTCGACCTCGCTTGTCTGGAATTTCCAGAGCCTGCCGACCTTGTGGGCTGGCATACGCTTATCGGTGATCCACGCATAGACCGTGTCTTTTGTGATCCCTAGATGGGTGGCGATGTCATCGGCGGACAGCCAAGGTTCGGCCAAGGTGGGACCTCCAATAGGTACTAGACAAACTAGGCTATCGCATTACCCTTTTCAGGGGGATTTGACCGGATGTAAACGGGTTGAGCCGTCCTTAGTGGCTGCCTTTAGTGTTTTCCGCGGCTGAGGCGCGTACGCGAGCGTGCGCCCATCCAGGGCGCCGGGCCTGTTTGGTTCTTCCGGCTGCGAGCCGCGTCAGAATCGGCGCTGCCAGATCCGGGCTGTCATAGGCGAGCCCCATGAACGAACGCTGCGCACCCGTCAGGGCCGTCAAACGCCAGTTTTAACGCCAGCGGAAGGAATCCAGCGCGCGAACCAGGGGAGCGGGGTCGGCCTTGACATGGTCGAGGGGCCGGGTGCCGGCAAGGTCCTTGGACGGGGTTACCATCCAAACTGTGAAGTAGTTATGAGGAATTCCCAGCTCCATGGCGCGACGAAAGAGCGTTGTGACAGTTGGTTGGAGTTGTCCGCCGGGGAGGAACTGGAATCCCGGGCAGAAGGTGCCGTCGTCGATGAAGACGCGGACGAGCTGGCGCATCACGGGTTCGGGGTCGTCCATCAGCTCGGAGAGCCGGCGCCGCACCTGCTGCAGGGTCGGTAGAGTGAATTCCGTCCGGATCCCTTCCCACGTCTGATCGTTGATGGGTTGGCGGTTCAATGTTCGGTGGTCTCTTCGGCGTCGCTGATGCTTTCCAGGAACCATTGTGTGGAGAGCGGGTCCCGGCGGAGCGTGGCGGTCCGGAGGGCG
>NZ_MQTS01000238.1:11816-17083 GCF_020532825.1 Arthrobacter sp. SO3 | reverse complement strand
TACCTGCCAGTACTCGATACTGACCAGGTCGCCGCTGCCGACGGCGGCGGTGCGGCGGGTGTCCCACCAGGCGTCGCGTCCGTACCAGTGTTGGGAGTCGGTGTCGGGGTCGACCAGCCAGATCTGGCCGTTGTGGCGGATGGCGAGCGGCTTTCCTGCCGGATCAAGCCGGACCTGCAGATCGTGGGTCTGCGGGGCAGTGTCGGTGATGATGCTCATGGGTGTGGTTCTTTCGTGGTGCTGTCGTGCAGGTGTGATGGGTTTAGGCGGCTTTGACGAGGGGGAGTTCGTCCCAGTGGGTGGTGTAGCGGGGGGAGAGCATGTCCCGTTTCATGGTCCAGTCCGGGCCGCCGCGGATTCCGCCGTGGCCCAGGCCAATGGAGCCCCGCCCGTACCGGCGGGTGATGTCTTCGAGGAGGGTCCCGACGTGGCGTTCCTCATGCGGGTTCTCAAACAAAGACAGGGGTGCCTGGTTGCCGGTAGGGCAGAGGTCGGTGACCATGATGCCGGCCCGGGCATACCGGATGCCCTCCACGATGCGAGGCAACAGGGCGTGGGCTGCTTTGGTGAGCAGCACCGGATCCGCGGTTGGCATCGGCAGGGCCACGCTGACGGAGGGGTAGGAGGTGTTATTCGGGTTGAAGTGTGAGGTGCCGGCGAAGGCGGTGAGGACTTTGGCCTGGAGCCCGTGTTTGGCCAGCCGGGCCGAGGCCTGCTGGCCGTAGACGCTCATGACCTGCCGGATCCCGGCCGCGGTGGTGATGGGGGTGGCGAAGGAGCGGGAGAAGATGAGCTGGTCCCGGCCGATCCGTTCTTCCTCCATGGGGATGCAGGGGGTTCCCTGCAGTTCTAGGACGGTGCGCATCATGACAACGGAGAACCGGTCCCGGATCATCACCGGATCAGCCCGGGACAAATCAAGAATGGAGTGAATGCCCAGGGCGTTGAGGCGTTTAGTCAGCCGCGTGGCGACACCCCAGACCTCGATCACGGACAGGCGGCGCATCAACCCTTCCCTCTCGGCGGCGGGAACGGAGTCCCAGTGGCAGACCCCGCCGAAGGCCGGGTTGTTCTTCGCCCATTTATTCGCCAGCTTCGAAATCGTCTTCGTCGGTCCGATGCCGACGCAGACCGGCACCCCGACGTTCCGCCGCACGGCGGCTTTCATGTCCCGGCCGAGGGCGCGGAGTTCGTCGGGGGTGCCTTTGACGCCGAGGAAGGCCTCGTCGATGCTGTAGACCTCCAGCCAAGCCGAATACCGGCCCAGAAGCTCCATCACGCGGGCGCTGATGTCGCCGTAGAGTTCGTAGTTGCTGGATAAGGCAACGAGTCCCCATTCCCTGGCCCGGGGTGCGAGTTTGAACCACGGCTCACCCATGGCGATGCCGAGGGCTTTGGCTTCGGGGGAGCGGGTGACGGCGCACCCATCGTTGTTGGAGAGCACGATGACGGGCCGGCCCTCCAGGGACGGGTTGAACGCCCGCTCGGCGCTGGCGTAGAAGCAGTTCACATCCACGTGCGCGATCTGCGGCATCCGCCGCATCACCGCCGGCTTCGACACAGCCCCGGCCCTTAAAGGTGGTGCAGGCATCGGGTGGCAATGCCCCACACCACGAGATCGGAGAGGGACGGTACCCGGATGTCCGGGTACGCGGGGTTCTCTGCCTGCAGCACGATCCCGGTGGCCGTGATCCGGAGCCGTTTGATGGTCAGTTCCCCGTCCAGGACCGCGACGACCACGGACCCGTCCACCGGTTCCAAAGCGCGGTTGACGATCAGCTCATCACCGTCGCTGATCCCGGCGCCGGTCATGGAGTCTCCGGACACCCGCACCACGTAGGTGGAGGTGACGTCTTTGATCAGGTGCTCGTTGAGGTCGATCCGCCCGTCGAAGTAATCCTGCGCGGGTGACGGATACCCGGCCGCGACAGCAACCGGAGAGATCAGCACCGACAACAACGACGCACCCGCATCTATCACGCGGGGACCAACAAGAACGCCCACAACACACCTTTTATTCGAATATATCTTCGAATAAAGCATACCGCCCGGCACCGACAGCAGGCACCAAACGCTGGGACCGACCTCCGGCCGGGGGCCGGGTTGCACGCCAGTGGGGACAGCTTTGAGCTGTGCGGAGGGCTCCACCTGACCCCAATGGGCACAACCCGGCCAAGCGGGACGCTGTGCGAGGGAATGTCGGGACGAGGGCCTTGGGCGGGGCATAAGGAAACCTCCGCGCGAATCAAGGACTCAAGCGTGGAGGCTCCCGGTTCTCCAAGCTGGGGGGACTGGAGAACCAAAAGCAATTCTACTGACCACCCTGGCCGTCACGCTGCCGGGAAACGGGAGCTTCCGGTCACACCCGGGGGCGGCGGCCCCGGGTCCGCCCGATCTGCCACCCGGGCACGGCGGCGTCCAGAAGCGAGGCCTTTTCAGGGGCGAGGTCGCCGCGCCGGTGTTTGTACCGCTGGGTGTGGATCCACACCCCCAGCGTGTGCTCCTGCTCTGAGGCGTAGTCGTGGTGGCGGGGCCAGTCATTGCCCCCGGCGCGGAAGTCCACGACCTGGGCGAGTCGGTCATGCCACCGGGCCTCTTCCGCGGCCGCCCTGGAGTTCCCTTCCCACCCGGGGACCCGGGCGAGGCCCTCACGGTATGCGGGATCGAGGGCGCCGTCGGCTGCTTCCCGCCGGCGCTCCGAGAGCCACCGCGCCATCGACCGCTCACCCTTGTCCCCGGACCGTTCGCGCGGGAACCGGCCCCCGGCCGTAATCCACGCGATGACCTCCTCCATACGGGCAACGTCCATGGGGGAGGGGCCGGCCATGGTCGCGGCCGCGGCGTGGTGTGCGGGTTCGAGTCCCGGGTCCTGGCGGCGGGCGATGACCAGGTGATACCCGACAGTGGTGGGTTCGGCGCGCACCAGGTCGGCGATGCGTTGCCGGCTCAGTCCGAGCCGGTACATCAACACCCATTCCGCGTCCGGAGCGCGCCGTAACCGCCTGTCCATGATGGAGCCCATCCTGCCACGACCACCCCGCCAGGCAGGCCGGCGACGTGGCGACCCACCGCCGCCAGCCTGGCCGGTAACCCGACCGGCCCTCGGAGCTCCCGGCGGAGGAGAGGGGCCGCCGGGCCAGGGAATGCGGCGGCGGTATTGCCATAAAGTAGTAGGAGTAGTAGTTTTGTTACTACTACTCCTACTACTTTGAGGTTGTCGCCGTGGCGTTGAGTGTGAAAGACCGTGTGTTTGCTGCTGCTGAGCAGATCAGTGCCGAGCGCCGGCCTACCGTCTCGACGGTGCGGGCGGCGGCGGGTGTGAGCAACGCCGACGCCACCCGTTACCTGAAGGAGTGGGTCGAGGAGAAGCAGGCCGCGGGTGGTCAGGTCGCCGCGACGCCGGCGACGGTGCTGGAACAGGCCGCGCGGCTGGCCGGGGCATGCTGGGCCGAAGCGTCCACCGTGGCCAATGAGCGGCACGCCGCCGCGGAAGCCATCTGGGCGCAGGAGAAGAAGGACCTGGGCCAGGAGATCTCCGAGCTCGTCGCTGACCTGGACAAAGTAGGCGTCGAGAAGGACGCGGCCGTCACCGAACTCAGTGCCCGGGTCGCCGCGCTGGAAACCCAGGCCGCGGCGATGAAGGCGCAGCTGGAGCAGGCACGTACAGCCGAACAGCAGGCCAGCAACATCGCAGCCGGCGCAGCTACCAGGCTGGCCGCGGCCGAAGCCCGGGCCGAGACCCTGCAAAAGGCGCACGACGCGCTCCTGCAGCGCATCGTGCCGGAAACCCCGGACAAGAACGACCGGGACCAAACGAACCAGTAGAGTCGGCCCCGGCGTTGAGCTGCCGAGCTACCCCACCTGTCCTCTTGAGTCGGGGCAACAGTCCCCTCAAGGAACCGCTGACTCTCGTGAACTTCGTGCTGCACTGACGGCGCTGGCGAGCTTCGACTGCCTCTTGTGAGGCCCGTATCCGGGGCCCGGTTCTGGCAGGACTCTTAGACCGGCGCCGGGCCGCCCGCCCCGCCGCTACCTTGGAGGCTGGGCTTCCGCTGCCGGGAACTCCCGCAGCGTTGCCGCTACCGCTCTGACTGCTGCCGGGTCTTCGGTCCAGGGCCGGCCCGTGCGGGTGCAGGCATGGAAGTTTGTCAGCTCCGATGCCTCCTGGGCCACCGCCAGCTCGGCCCACGCCTCTTCGAGGTCCATGAGCTGTTCGGTCGTCGGCGGCTCCCTCGTCTCCAGGGCGCCGGTCTCGGGCGTCAACACACCCGTGCCGGCGGCCCTCGGGCGTTTCCTGAAAATACTCCGTAGCCCCATGCGCTGCCCCTTTGAATGAAAAGCCCTGGCCAGGAGGTCTACTCGGGGGAGAAGTACCTGCAACCGGCGGGACCCGTCCACCCTAGCAAGACCCTGATTTCCGCTGCGCTCCAACCAGGTTTTGGGCGTCCGCTGGCGCGGCCGGCTGTTGGGTCCAGTGCCTCCGTCGCAGGGCTCCGGAGACCCTGGCCCGCATCTCACGTCTGCGACGTTTTTGTGTTGCTGTCCTGCGGATTCTAGGCGTCCGCTCCAGCCCGTCCAGCCCCTCCTTCGTCGGGGCCTGCGGTGCAGGAAATGTCCCTCCGGCGCTCCTGCGTCGCTGATTCCCTCCAGGAATTTCCTCCCCCTTGCCAAGGTGGACAGGCCTCCGTCGGCCGCCGAGCAAGCGAGCTTGCCAGCAACAAAAAAACAACGGGGGAGCAGGGGACGCTGGCCGGTCACCTAAGCCGCCCCTCTCACCCCGACTTCTCGGACAAGAAGGAGCAACACCATGAACGCAATCGCAACCAAGACCGTGACCACCAAGGACACCGGGGAGACCATCTACGGCGTGACCGTGCTGGGCGATTACCACGAGAACGGCGGCTACGACTGGATGGAACTCATCGAAGCCGAAGGCTGGGCAGTCGTCCCGAGCTGGGGCTGTGATGGCTGGGATCTGGGCCAGTGGCCCTATGTCATGGTCGCGGCCACGCGGACCGCTGACAGCATCGGCAACCTGTTCGGAGTCGCCACGTACTGCGAGGGAGACGTGAGCTGCACGTTCTACCGGACCAAGGCCCGGCAGTGGGACGCGATCACCGAACAGGCGTTCTTCCACTGGAAGAACGGACAGGCCCACGGCCCGGACGACCTCCCGGAAGCCGCCGTCGAACTTCCGTCCCGCTACCGGATGCCCTACACGGTCAACGCCGCCTAACCAGCGCCAGAGCCGGTGCCCCGCCGACAGC
>NZ_MQTS01000238.1:0-11806 GCF_020532825.1 Arthrobacter sp. SO3 | reverse complement strand
GCACCGCACCCCGGCCGCACCACCTGAGAGGACGACACCTGATGAGCACCTGCACCGCCCTGATCATCCCCGCCGACGGACGCGAACCCGCACGGGTCGAAACCATCGACGCATCGCTGGAGAATCTGCAAACCCTCGTGGCCGGAAACATCGAAGCCGTGAGCGGCCACGACTGGCACTTCTACGTCAACGAGGAAGGCAAGATTCTGAACCTCGCCCCGAACCGCCGCGCCGCTGCGCTGGTCCTGGAAGAAACCGGAGTCCTGACCGATGTCTACTGCGGGAACGCCGTGTTCCTGGGCGAGACGAACAACGGCGGCGAGGCCGACGTCCCCGAGGAACTGATCGACCTGGCACAGCAACTCTTCGGACTGCACCAGCCGGTGAGCTGACACCCAGCGGTGGCTGGCCCTTCATGGCCGGTCACCGCTGGCGGTCCGCCGCCCGTGGTTGGCGGGCGCTTCTGGTTACCGGCGGCGGACCGCCAACCGCAGGCTCATGCGCGGGAGGCAGGGCGGCGCGGCAAGACACCCGCAGCACACCATGAGCAGATCCCGGGGTGCTCATGAATGGTTCGCAGCGCTCACCCCAATAGAGGCGTCCGCTGGTGCGGCCGGCTGTTGGGTCCAGTGCCTCCGTCGCAGGGCTCCGGTGACCCGGGCCCTGGTCTACGTCTGCGACGTTTTTGTGTTGCTGTCCTGCGGATTCTAGGCGTCCGCTCCAGCCCGTCCAGCCCCTCCTTCGTCGGGGCCTGCGGTGCAGGAAATGTCCCTCCGGCGCTCCTGCGTCGCTGATTTCCTCCAGGAATTTCCTGCCTCTTGCCAAGGTGGACAGGCCTCCGTCGGCCGCCGAGCAAGCGAGCTTGCCAGCAACAAAAAAACAACGGGGGAGCAGGGGACGCTGGCCGGTCACCTAAGCCGCCCCTCTCACCCCCACTTCTCGGACAAGAAGGAGCAACACCATGAACGCCACACCCACCCTCGAAATGCTCGACCCGGCCACCCTGACCGTGGACATCAACGTCCGCAAAGATGCCGCCCTGACCGCCGATTTCATTGCCAGCATCAAGGAACACGGGGTGATGGAACCCGTCATCGCCCACCGCAGGGACGACGGCGTGGTGCACGTCCTGATGGGACAGCGCCGCACCCGCGCCGCTGTGGAAGCCGGGCGCACCAGTATCCCGGTGATGCTCATCGAGTCCCCCGAGGACGCCGAACGGATCGTGACGCAGGTCGTGGAGAACATCCAGCGCGCGGAACTGACCGAAGCGGACGAGGCTGAGGCCTACCACCAGCTGTCCCTGATCGGCGTTTCAGCCGCCATGATCGCGAAGAAGACCGGACGGACCAAGACGACCGTGGAGGGCGCGCTGAAAGCCAAATCCACCGACACCGGATCCGCCGCCCTGGGCAAGGGGTACACGATTGAAGCGGCCCTGATTCTGGCCGAGTTTGCCACTGACGGTGACGCGGTGGAGGAGTTGGAATCGGTCATCGCCGATGAACCGGACATGCTCGCCCACGTCACCCAGCAGTTGCGGGACCGCCGCGACCGCGCGGCCGCCCTCGCGGCGCTGACCGCCGAGCTGGAAGCCGCCGGGACCACCGTAGTGGAACGGGCCGGATACGACGGGGACAGCGAGAACGTTCGGGTGTCCTCGCTGAACCGGGCAGACGGGGAACCGGCCACCGAAGAGGACGCCAACGCCGTGCACATTGTCACGTCCTACAACGGCCATCACTCCACCGTCCCGGTCGTGGCCGGATGGAGGGAGCTGGGTTTCACTCTCCGGTACAACGGCTACGGCGCTTCAGCGGCGAGCAAGGGTCCGATGACGGAGGAGCAGAAGGCGGAGCGGAAAACCCTGATAGAAAATAACAAACTGATGCAATCTGCCACTGTGGTCCGGCGCGACTTTGTGAAGTCGTTGCTGGCGAAGAAACAGCTGCCGAAGGGATGGCAGCACTTCACCGTCCACGCCATCACCCATCACCCCGAAACGGCCAGCGGTTACGAGGGGACCGTCGCCGCTGAGATGGCAGGGGCCAAGGCGGGGGAGAGCTCGGACCGGTGGGGTTGGAACCCGTTGCGGGACCACGTGGCCAAGTCCACGGCCCGGCCCGAGGTGTCCCTGATCGCGCTGGTCTGCGCCGGGTATGAGAAGACCATCGCCAAGGACTCGTGGCGGTCCCCGAGCATCCGTCACATCGATTACCTGACCCGGCTCATTGCATGGGGGTACACGGCAAGCCCGGTTGAGCAGATCATCCTCGACAGCGCCGCACCCGCAGAGGAACACGTAGCCGAGTAGGATCCCTTGCCGGGCGGAACCCTCACCGTCCGGCAAGGCCCACGGCCACTCACCAATTGATGGCCAGGAATCTTCCCAAGGTCGGGCGGTCCGCCGCACGGTGCGACCCAAAGAAGCTGGTCATCAGCGGCGGACCGCCGTTTGACGCCACCACCAGGAACCATCAGAGTGCCGCGGCTCCTGCCGGCAGACCACGCGACACGCAACGCGGCACCACGCGCCCAATACGATGATCCGTCAGCCGTTCAGGTTCAGCGCAACATTCAGCTAAGCTGGATCACAGATTTCCTTTGTCCGAGGAACAGAAAAGGACCGGCCACCAGGCCGGTCCTTTTCTGTTTAACCGCACACACCCGGACGACAACCCGGAGGTCCGATCCTCAAATTTCTCCGACCCGGCCCGCTCCTTACGGAGACTGTGCACAGCCACCGATTACCCGGGGTGACGTGCGCCGGGGATGGTGACGTGGTGGTTGTGTGCAGACGGTCAGGTGGGTCCCGTCGTCCCCGTGTGTGCGGGAAAAGCAGCGGAGCGATTGGGCTTTTGCCGTGCCCATGGGGTCGAGGGGCTTACTTCTCGGACACGGCAGTAATCGGAGCCGACTCGTGCGTGGTCTTCCGACCGCGCGGCCTCCCGCCGGCCTTCTTGGTCGGGGCGTCCAGACCGAAGCCCCGCAGGTCCGACTCGGTCCAGTCTGCGCGCAGGGCGGCCTGATAGTCCTTGGCGTACTTCTGCTCTGCTGCGGCAAGCAGCTGGGCAGCCTCCTGGACCTCAACTCCGCTGGCGGCGGCCGTCTTGACGGCGTTCACTTTGGTGTCCCGGGCGGCGTCGATCTTCGCGGCGGCTTTAGCGACAATGTCGTTGATATCCATACCCAAACCCTACCGGCCGTCACCGAGGCCCGAAAGCAGCCTTTCGGCGACCAAGCGCGAAAGGCGAAAAAACCTCCAAAGAAGACTGTGCGGAGCAAGCTATACATTTACACGGGTGTAAATGGCGTGTCGCTCACGCGCCTGCGGCGGTGTGCTTGGCACACTCGTTGGTGTGGTCCCCGGTTTCGGGGTCGCTGCGCTGGGCTTTCAAGGGATGGGGGAGTGCGTGACTGAGCAGAGTGAATCCCGTCCGCGCCTTTCCAAACGCCGCCGTGAGAATTCACCGGCGGGGACGAAGAAGCGCCGCGAGGTTTGGGTCACTGTTGAAGAGGAAGCCGCACTCGTTGCCAGAGCCGAGCGGGAGAAGGTCACCGTCCCGAACCTCCTGATTTCAACAGCACTGTCGGAGCACTCGGAATCACCGACGGAACGCCGCGCCATTGCAGCGGAACTGATGTCCCTGCATAATCTGCTGGCCCGGTCCTCGAACAACATCAACCAGCTTGCCCGGCAGGCCAACGCGACCAGCGAGTTCCCCGCTGAAGCCCGTGAAGCGCTGAAGCACATCCGCACTGTGGCCATGCGCATTGACGACGCCATTGACGGGTTGATGTAGGGATGATTCCGAACATCACCCGCGGTTCGCGCATGGGCGGGCTCATGGTTTACCTGGCATCGATCGATGCCAACAAGACGAAGAACTCCCACACCGACCCACACCTGGTAGCCGGGGATGCGGCCATCATGGCGTGGTACGACGACGGCGTGCTGGACCGCGACGACGCCCTGGCGATTGCCACGCACCTGGACCGGCCGCGCAAGATGTTCGGCGTCTCGGTGCAGATCAAGGACATGCAGTGGGACGCGGCGAAGAAGGAACGCGTACACGTCGGGTACAAGGACGCCAGCGTGTGGCACTGCTCGCTGAGTCTGCGCGCCGAAGAGGGCGCACTGACGGACCAGCAGTGGGGCGATATCGCCAACGACTTCGTGGACTCCATGGACTTCACCGAAACCAGCGGCAAGGCACCCTGCCGGTGGGCCGCGGTCAACCACGGCACGTCCGAAAACGGCAACCACCACATCCACCTGGCCGTCTCACTCGTCCGCGAGGACGGCACCAAAGCCTCCACCCACGGCGACTACAGACGCGCGCAGCAAACGTGCCGCGAGCTGGAGGTCAAGTACGGGCTGGAACAGCTCTCAACCGTCCACGCCGCCCGTGGATATGACCGGGCCGAGAAGGCCACCGCCGTCCGGGACGACCGGGAAATGCACCGGTCATCACTGGCCCGGAAAGTCCGCGCCAGCGCCAGCGCTTCCGCGACGGAAGCGGAGTTCGTACGCCGGGCCCGCGACACCGGCCTGCTGGTGCGGCCGCGTTTCGCGAAGAACACTACCGACGTCGTTGTTGGCTACTCAGTAGCCGAACGGCCCACCCGGGGCGAGCGTCCGATTTGGTTCGGCGGCGGGACCCTCGCCTCGGATCTGAAGCTTGGTGCGCTCCGTGAAGAATGGCCCGACACCCCGCACCTGGCAACGGAGGCGGCAGCCGAATGGAACGCCGCGGCGCGGAACAAGCGCACCGTGTCCAGGGCCGGCCCCGAGAACGCAACGCCGTCGGCGGAGGCGTGGGTGGAATACACCCGCAACGCGACCGCCCTGGCTGACCAGTTGCGCAGCATTCCGCGTGATGATCACGCGACCTGGGCGAAGGCTGCACGGGACGTCTCCGGCGCGTTCGCGGCATGGTCGTACAGGCTGGAACCGACCCCGGGTCCGTTGGCGGCCACCGCCGCTGAACTGTCCCGCACGGCGCAGCTGCGCGCGCCACGGCAGCACAGCAAGCCTGTCGCTCTTCCGTCGATTGCCGGGACTGCCATGTTGTTCATGGCCGCGTCGAGCAAGAGCAAGACGGCCGCGCAAACGGCACTCATGGTGCAGCTGATCAACACCGCCTTCGCCGTGTATGAAATGCACGCCCAGTCCGGGAGGGCCCGAGAGGCCCAGCGCATCCGCTCCGTGGTAGAGGAGCGGCTGGCTCCCTTCACCGGCACCATGCCCAAGCCGGTTGCGGTGGGCGCCGGACAGCAGCCGGCACCTGAGGCCGGAGTACCGCGCCGGGCGATCGACATCGCCCGGCGCGGCATGGTCCCCGTCCGTCCGGGATCAGTAGTCCCCGCAACGCCAACACCGGCAACGCCAGCCAAGACCTACCAGCCCAGCCGACGCGACTCCGGGCCGGGCCTGGACCGATAAAGACCAACACCACCAACTGCAAGGGGAACAGCATGAGTGAATCAGATGGAATGGATGACGTCCTGGACGGCGGCCTGCGGCAGTCGCTGATGATCGCCTCACGCATTGCCGAAACCCTGGCCCGCCGACGGCAGGAATCCCAGCGGCAGCAGGAACACCAGGACGCCCAGACAGCGCACGAAGCGCGGGCACGCCTCGGGGCTGAACGCAGCGCCGCCCACGCTGCGCTGGCACCCGTGGAGAAAGCCCAGTGGTGGGACAAAGCCCAACCCCAAGACATCGCCACAGCACACGCCGTCGCTGAAGGCTGGAAAGACCACGACCCCACCGCACTCGCAGCCTCAGAAAGGATCCGTCGGGAAGTCCTCACCCGCTACGGCATCGACACCCACGACGTCGGCACAGACGCCGCCTATCTGGAATCAGGGATCCAGACCGCCGCCACGGAGAAGGCCCGGCAGGACGAGCTGGACCGCAGCCAGGAAGTGACACGCAAGGCCGCCGCGGAACACGGGAAGGCCATGCAGCTGCTCGCAGCAGCCCGCGCCGAAGAACTCCGCGCCCAGGCCGCGACACTCGCCCCGGAGATGGAACGCCACCAGGTGCCCGCAGAGTACCTGGCCAATGCGGAGCTCGCCCAGGCACTGCAAACCGCCCACACAGCAAAGACCCCCAATGCGCTGGAAGCAGCGGACGCAACAGTGCAGGAACGTCTGTTCCTCATAGGCAAGGACGGGATCAACGGCCCCGACCTTGATCAGCTGCGGAAAGAAACCACCGCTAACATCAACGGCGCCGGCGACTCACACTTCCAGGATCCCGCGTTCGTGAAAGCCGCCAAGGACATGCACGAAGCCAAGCTCCTGGCAGAGGGCGGCTTCAAAGGCTCCGAGCGGACATCACTGGAGGAGCGGTACGAACGAGCTGAGAAGGAACTCTTTGCCCGCATGGAAGGCCTCGGCCGCAAGATCGAGAACCGTGTCACCGGCAACGACAGCAGCCGTTTGAAGGACCAAGCACTCAAAGCGGAGAGCACGTCGGCCGCCGACTACGGCTCGGCCGAACACCACGAGAAGTTCGCCCAGTCCCTGGCAACCACCGGCGCGAATGAGACCCAGATACGCGGACGCCTCGCCGCTGCCCGCAGCGAGGGCACCCACCCCAGCGCAGCAGTGACCATGGGCAAGGGCGCCGCCAAAGCCAGGAAATCGCGCACAGGCGCAGCAGCCGGTTCTGAGAGGGGAAAGAACGGCCTGACCCGCTAGAAAATACCAGCACACACAAAAGGGGAGACGGCCGTCGGTCGTCTCCCCTTTTGTGTGTGCTGGTTTCTCTATGTTTTCCTGCGTCCGCACGTCAGGAGCCCAACCCTTCGGGGCCTTCTTCGGCTTCTTCTTCATCGGAGGAACCGGTGCTTGGAGTGCCGGATCAGCAAGGGAGGACCATTGCGGCTGTTAATTTTTCATGTAATATTATTGCAGGCTAACGAAAGGGCTTCTGATTATGACCTCGTCGGATCATCAACTTGCGCTCTACCTGCACTCCGAGCTTATGACCCTGACTGAGGCCTTGCACGAGGCGCTGGCCACCGCCGCGGAGGATGCTGACTCCACTCTTCCCGGTTACAAGCAGGCGGGCAATATGTCATTCCTGCGCTCTGGGATTATGCGGCTCGGTGTTCGAGAGCACCTTTCTCTGGTCGGTCTTGAAGGTTGGGCTCTGGCCGGCAATCCAAACAGGATGGGGCAACTGCAGTTCGTAAACGGTAACGGCGATCTGGTCCTGCGCTTCTTGAAAGATGGCCGTCCCCCAGCCAAGGGCATTCCCCATGCAGGGCCCAACAAAGCTCGGCGCGCGTTCTGGCGCAACACGCCAATGCTTGACCTCGGCATTGACACCCTCTTTGATTCACCGCCACTTCATAGGCTGCTCCTGCTTTGGTCGCCGGGCGAGGACGGAACGTTCAACGTCCGCGCGGTCCGGCCGCTTGAAGCTGGCAAGTACTCCGGAACCATAGCCATTGACTTCAGCATGGATCTGGCACCAACCCGGACAGCATTCGAAGAACTGAAGTTCGTAGGCGAAGATCACGACGAGGATCTAATCATTGACATCGACAAAGACGAGGAGAGCGGCGGTGCAGCAGGAGCAGCGGAGTAGGCGCCTCGTCACCCTACGGCACCTCCTGGGCTTAAGTCAGACCGATCTGGCGGAGTCCACAGGAATCAGTCAGCCCCAGATATCGCTCATGGAGCGTGGCGATCGCACTGTGACGGATGGAGCAATTGTACAAATTGCGGCTGCAACACAGATGCCGACGTCCTTCTTTGATCAAGTCGCGGTGACAAGCTCAGGTACTTTGTCATTTAGGAAACTTGCCGGAGCCTCCGCAGTGAGTCGAGACTCCTCCATTGCTCGCTTTGAAGAGCTCGAGCGCGTGGCTACAGAGTTGTGCGGACGCATCAGTTACCCGCTTGCGCCGTTGCCACAAGCAGAGGACGACATCGATGGCGACGATATCGAAGCCTTAGCGGCCCAGACCAGAGCGGCTCTCAAACTAGAGCCAGCGGACCCCATTCTCAACCTGACTCGTTCAATGGAACGCCGCGGAATAGTTGTAGCCGCAGTAGCCGCCGTTGATGAAGGAATTCTTGAAGGGCACGATGGAGCCTCCCGGGCTGCTGACCATATACACCGCCCAGTTATTGCATACGTGTCGGGCAAGCCAGGAGACCGTCAGCGGTTCACTGAGGCACACGAACTAGGGCACATCGTCCTCCACGGCCGGCGGCCTGACGTCGGGGAAAAGATCAGGGAACGAGAGGCGCATCGCTTTGCCGGTGCACTCCTTATTCCGCAAGAATCTATGCGCGACGCTGTCTCTGAAAATCTATCTTTGAACGGCTATCTGGCGTTGAAAGCGACTTGGGGGGTCTCGATTCAAGCAATTGTCGCTCGGGCCCATGCCCTGGGACTCGTCTCTGATGCACGACGGAAATCCCTGATGGTACAGATCTCATACAAGGGCTGGCGCAAAAATGAACCCGTGGATGTGAGCCCGGAGCGCCCGCTGCTGCTGCGACAGATGCTAACGAAAGAATTCGGCAGCAGCCCCTATCTCAAGGCCTCTTGGGATTTGGGTACCGCTCCAAGATTTCTCCAGCAATGGGCTCCTGGTGCCAGTACCGAAGACGCTGAGTGCGCCCAGACCACTGCCGTGTATCTTGAGAACTCGGCGAACGTAGTTCCGCTCTTCCGCACAGGCACGTCTAGGAAGAAGACCGCTCAATAAAGCACTCAGGGAAGCGAGTCCCGATGTGTGCTCGATGTCAAGAATCTCCGTGCCTGCTCGAACGCCCGGCAACCCACCCTTTTCGGCTCCGACGACTATGACCGCGTAGCCGCCAAAGTTGCGAAGAGCGACGGTAGGGAGCCGGTTCGCGGCACCAAGAATGAACTTTGCAACCTTCGTCGTTTCTTCCCTAGAGGAGAAAGTCCAGTTCCCTCTCTACTTCCAAGTAATGCTTTTCAGCAGTGTCTCGGCCAAAATCGCCTTGCGCTGGCGCTCTCCAATAGGCTGACGGCTCACATCCTGGGTAGATTTTCCTCTCTCTTACACCGGCGACGGTCGATGCTCCAGTTGTGCGGAAGCTTCTGCTCTTGGCCCGGGGGCCTTCGGGAATCGTGCCTCAGTCGTGCTCCCATTGGAGCTCGAGGAGGCGAAGGGCATCGCAGATTTCGGGGCTCTCGTGCTGTAAGTCCTCGACCATGACTCGTTCGATCTTGGGCGTGACAGGCGGATTACCCGGGCGCTCGAAGATGGCCCAGAGCTGGAGATCATCACCCTGTCTGGAGGCAAAGGTGACGCCATCGAAGTCTGTCATCTCGTAGAGCCAGGAGGCTACAGCCTGGGTCAGGTGACGCGGTCGGGCGTCCTTCAGTGCCGCCGTATCAAAATCGCCCAATCCTGAGGCCAGGGCCAGTCCGATGAAGTGCGGGTACAGGGCCGCGACGCTGCCCGAGGCGGTCACCGCGCAGTACCGTCCAGACAGCTCCGCGGACGCGGCAGCGCGCACATCAAGCCACTCCCTGGGGACCTGCCCCGGGGCGATGGTGGGGTGCAGGACCTTATCCTCGTCGTCCTCGACGATCTCGTCCAGCTCCATACTGAGCCGTGCATCCTTGCGGAAATGCGCTAGAACCTCCAAAAGGCACGCCAGGAGGGACGAGCCGGCGTAGATGGTGCGGAAGTTGCCGTGAAGGTCATCCCACCGTCCCGGGAACCGTCCGTCGGTGGCCCATTCCCAGCCGCTCCAGGCCCACGGTTCCGGCCGGAAGCCGACACGCCAGACCCTACCGGCTGCCTCGGCCGCCGTCAGTTGTGCAGAAAGCACCGATCAGCCTGCGGCCGCGAACGCCCGGGCGGCGGCCAGCACCTGCGGGCCGGCGTCGTCCAGCTGGCCTTCGCGGAGCAGGCGGGCCGGCGGGACATCGTCCAGCTGCGGGTTCATGCCCTGGAACCAGGCCTGCACTACGGCACGGGAATCACGCTCGGCGAGCAGGGCGGCCACATGGTAGGCGGTGCGGAGCCGGTGCATCACGTCGGCGGAGGGTTTCCGTTCCCCGTCGGCCCATTGCCGGACGGCCCGGGTTTCCTTCACGGAACCGATGTAGGCGACCAGTTTCGCCCCCAGCAGGTCCCTCAGATCCCGGACCAGCACGTCGTCGGCCAGCCGGATGGAATCCTGGTGGGCCTTCAGTCCGCCGCGGGCGCCTGTCACTGCAGTCATGGTTCATGATCCCATGAAAAGGCTCACTGAATCAATGGTCCAAACACACTCTTAATCACGCCCTGTACTGGCAACGCGACTTGTTGAGGTGAGACGAGTAGCCAGCCGAAAACTTTCACGGTCGCCTCTCAGCTGCGCTGGCTGCGAAAGTCTTGCATCTCGTCCGGGACCCGGAGCATGCCCTGCGTATGCGCCTGTCAACGCCAGACCAGGGCTGTAATCGGCAGCCCGCCCGTGGAACCCGAACCGCATTCCGGAAGAGTTCACAATCTGCATGTCGTAGTCGGGATGGTAGGTCTGCCCATACCTCCGTCACTCCAGGATCCACCGTAAGCGCTTATGCCCATTCGGAGACCTGGACCCGACATCTGCGAACCGCCTGTCATTGGCTTCCCGTTGAGCCTCTGGCCTGCAGGGAGGCGCCGATGTATCTGGCGTAGGTGCTGGCTGAGGCAATGGCGTGGCGTTCTATGGTTGCCGGGGAGTAACCCAGGACTTCGGCGATGATCGGCATCGGGGTTGCCTTAGTCATTTCGTGAAGGGTGCCGAGCCGGGCCGCGCGGGTGGAGAACATCCTTTTGAGACGCTCACGAAGTGTTGCGCCTCTGAGGTGTTGTCCTGGCTTTTGGCCGGGGAAAATCCACGGTGAATTGGGGTGCGCCGCCGTTTGGCCCTGTCTCGTTGCCAGATCGCGTAGGGGTTGGTCGAGGGGAGCCGGAAGTGTTATGGCCGTGGCGCCGAGGGTGACGGTGGCCCGTTCATCCAGTATTTCGGTGTCGTTCCAGGTGAGGCGTACGGCATCTTCGATGCGTTGTCCGAAGATCAGGACGAGGATGGCCGCGAACCTGTCGCGGGAATTGAGTTGATCGCCGTGGATGACTTCCTGGATCAGGAGGTCTTGCTCGGCGGCCCCGAGCTTGGGACTGGTGCCTCGCCGGTGCGGGGTCATGGCGATGTTAGTAGGGGCAAGTCTGCTTTTGATGGCCCATTGGAGGAACCTGCTGGCGAACTCACGGGTCGTGGGGCCTCCTGCTTGCCAGGCGTCCAGGTCTGCCTGCGTCAGCTTTTCGAGTGTGGTGCCTCGGTCGGCAATCCATTTCAGGAAATCGATAGCAACTGTCGCGGTTTGTTTGGAACGCAGGAAGGTGCCCTCGCTGACCTGCTCCATGGCGTTCATGCGCCGGATCAGATGCCATCGGATGAAGCGGCGGGCAACGTCGTGGCTGTCGCCTTTGGGGAGTCGCTGGAGGGCCTGTTCGCTCCAGGTGTGGTAGCGGGCGAGACGTTCGTCCCGGCGGGGGAGCACGCCGTGTTCGACCAGCAGTCCGCGGACGTAGTCGCGGGTCCGGTGTGGGGGCAGAGCGTCCAGGGAGTCGTGGGTTATGGATTCGGAGGCGGCGAGGTCTGTGAGGAAGCGTGTGACGTGCTTTTGGTTGATCCAGGTCAGTCCGCTGTTGGCACGGTTCATGGACTTCAGAGCTGCGGCCACGTGTGGCTTGCCAATGTAGTTGGCGAAATTGACAAGGCAGATTTGTGGTCAGGGCAGGGTGGGCCACGCGGAGGTGGGTCA
>NZ_MQTS01000237.1 GCF_020532825.1 Arthrobacter sp. SO3 | reverse complement strand
CAAAGCCCTTGCCAGATAAACCATGAATCAAGTCTGACAAAAAACCATACCCAAAGGAATCACCGACACGCTACACTAGCGCAGGGGGTTCTAGACCGACTTCCGATCCCTCTGTGGTCTTGGCCCCGATCATGTCGGCCGCGCCCTTGCCCTCCTAGCCGTTGGCCGTTTCGGGGTCGTGGGTGATGGCGTGGACGGTGAAGTACCCCGGGGTGGCCGCCCGGTTCGCGGCAACTGAGCTGCTGCGGAGATTTCGGACAGCGGATTGAATGGATTCTTCTACGCTGCCAAGGCTGGCTGTTGATAACCATAG
>NZ_MQTS01000236.1 GCF_020532825.1 Arthrobacter sp. SO3 | reverse complement strand
ACCAGTCTGCCCTGCTTGACCTTCTTGGCCAACTGAAACTCACCGACGTCTCCGATCGGATCCGTGCCGCGACCGAAACCCTGTACCAGCAGCTCATCGAGGCCGAGGCGACCGCGTTTATCGGCGCCGCCCCGTTCGAACGCTCCGAGACACGGACCACCCAACGCAACGGGTCCCGGCCCAGGACCTTGACGACCACCGCCGGGGACCTGAACCTGAAGATCCCCAAGCTGCGGAACGGGTCGTTTTTCCCGGCCCTGCTGGAACGCCGCCGCCGCGTGGACCAGGCCCTCTACGCGGTTGTGATGGAGGCCTACCTCCACGGGGTCTCCACGCGGAAGGTCGATGATCTGGTCAAAGCGCTCGGGGCCGATACCGGGATTTCCAAGTCAGAGGTGTCCCGGATCTGCGAGGACCTGGACCACGAAGTCGGTGCGTTCCGGGACCGCGATCTCTCGGCCATGGACTACCCGTACGTTTTCCTCGACGCCACCTACTGCAAGGCCCGCGTCGGGCACCGCGTCGTGTCCCAGGCGATGGTGGTCGCCTTCGGCGTCGCTGCGGACGGACGCCGGGAAGTCCTGGGCTTCGACGTCGGCGACAGCGAGAACGAGGGCTTCTGGACCGCGTTCCTGCGGTCGCTGAAAGCCCGCGGCCTGGAAGGGGTGAAGCTGGTGATCTCCGACGCGCACAGCGGCCTGAAGAAGGCCATCGGCACGGTGTTCCAAGGCGCGGCGTGGCAGCGTTGCCG
>NZ_MQTS01000235.1 GCF_020532825.1 Arthrobacter sp. SO3 | reverse complement strand
AGGAATCTAACACTCGTGCTCCAGGGCAACAATCCACGGTTCCCGTGGAAGTCCTCCGCGCCACGCTAACCAGCAGGCTCACCAACAGCACCAAGGTTGAACCGGCGTCAACCGTGACAGACACCTCCATGATCCGCTCCCACTCCCGCCCCATGCCAGAAGCTATACGGGAGGTACACCCAACTTTCTCCCACCACGGCGCGACAGCGCCGCTGAACCGCTAG
>NZ_MQTS01000234.1 GCF_020532825.1 Arthrobacter sp. SO3 | reverse complement strand
GAGCCTGCTGGTTAGCGTGGCGCGGAGGACTTCCACGGGAACCGTGGATTGTTGCCCTGGAGCACGAGTGTTAGATTCCTGATTTGTTTCCCTGTCCTCCCCGCGGCAGATACCAGATAGCCAGGTCAAGGTGTCAGGAGGAACAGTCATGGATATCGTGCACGAACGGGCCGCGGGAATGGATATTTCCAAACGCGACGCGAAGCTCTGTCTCCGGGTCCCAGGCGCCCGGGCCGGGACCTACACCTCGACGGTGACCACCTGGGGTGCGACCACCAGTCATATCCTGGAGTTGCGGGACGTCCTGGAACGCGAGCATGTCACGACGGTGGTGATGGAAGCGACCAGTGATTACTGGAAACCGTTCTACTAT
>NZ_MQTS01000233.1 GCF_020532825.1 Arthrobacter sp. SO3 | reverse complement strand
CAGGCTGCGGTAGCCGGGGTGATGGTGACGTCGAAACCGAGGCTGTTGAGCTTTTTGATGGCGCTGTTTTTGGCTTTGATTGGGTCCAGACGGGTGAAGTGATCGGGGCCCGGGTCTGCGTAGCATTCGCCGTCGGCGAGGAGGTGCCAGACCGCGGTGAGGATGGAGTGTTCGATCGCGACGATGGCTTTCATCGGTCCGCGGCGGGCGGCGATGCGCCGGTATTTGGCGGCGAGGTAGGTGTCCTTGCTTCGGGACGCGGACAGGGCCGCGGTGCCGAGGGCGGCTTTGAGGTATTTGTTGCCGGGCAGGATGTGCGCGGATTTGATCCGGCCGGCTGATTCGTTGGAGCCGGGACAGACCCCGGTCCAGGACGCGAGACGGCCGGGGGTTTCGAAGCGGGACATGTCGGCCCCGGTTTCGGCGATGATCACGTCGGCGACTTTGAGGGAGACTCCGGGGATGGTGGCCAGGAATTCCCTGGCGGCACGAAAGGGCGTCATCGCCTCCTCGATCCGTTCGGTGAGCGCGTCGATGATGCGGGACTGGGCATCGATCTGGTCCAGGTGCAGGCGGGCCATAAACGCGTGGTGGGCCTTGAACCGGCCGGTCAGCGCGTCGACGAGCTCGGGGATTTTGGAGCGCAGGGTTCC
>NZ_MQTS01000232.1 GCF_020532825.1 Arthrobacter sp. SO3 | reverse complement strand
GCTAGTTCTGCGGCGGGTGCTCACGGGTGGAATATCAACGAATAGCGGCCGCCGGTTTTTCCCCGGTACCCAGTACGGATCCACCTTTCGGGGTGGTGTCCTGGAACGGTGCGGGGGAGGGTATGGGTGGTTTCGTGTTTGGCACACTGTTGGGTCCTGAGGCAACAGGACCGGGGTTCGCCCCGGGATTTGTTTGTTTCTGGTTTCCTGGCTGCATCGAGCACGCACGTGAGTGTGTGGGGTGTGTGGTATGGGGTTGTTGTTTGAGAACTACATAGTGGACGCGAGCATCTTTTATAAGAAGCAATTTCCAAGAATATGAACCTGGATC
>NZ_MQTS01000231.1:56279-92159 GCF_020532825.1 Arthrobacter sp. SO3 | reverse complement strand
CGCCACCCCTTCCCCAGATCGGCACTGACATGGCACTTTTGCTCTACCGCCTCGGCAAGTTCTCCTACCGTCACCGCTGGCTCGTCATTTCCGTCTGGCTTGCCGTCCTGGTCGCCGTCGGTGGCGCGGCAGCCGCCTTCCACGGCACCCTGTCCAACAACTTCCAGATCCCGGGCACCGAAACCCAGCAGATGGCGGACAAGCTCAAGCGCGAGCTCCCCTCGTCATCCGGCGGTTCCGCCAGCGTGGTGTTCGAAGCCAACGACGCCCGGTTCAGCCCGGCCGGCCAGGAAGCCGTCACGGCTGCCCTCGCCAAGCTCAAGACCCTTCCGGAGGTCCAGGGCACGGTTGACCCGTTTGCCACCCAGGCGCAGCTGGACAAGGCGGCCACAGACCTCGCCGCGGGCAAGGAGCAGTCCGCTGCCGGCAAGGCCCAGCTGGACCAGGCTGCCGCCGACCTCGCCGCAGGAAAGGCCAAGATCGACGCTGCCGAACAGCAGATGACGGCCGCCGGACTACCGCCCGCTGCGATTGAGGCACAGCTAGGCCAGCAGAAGACAGCACTCGCGGCAGGTCAGGCCAAGATCGACGCCGGCACCACGGAACTGAAAGCCGGCGAAGCCAAGCTGGCCCTGGGCACCCGCCAGCTGGAGGCTTCCAAGGGCCTCCGCTTCGTCTCCGAGGACGGCAAGGCTGCGATCGCGCAGATCCAGTTCAAGACCTCCATCAACGGGCTCAAGCCCGAGGTCCGCCAGGAAGTCCAGGACATCGTCAAGGAGGTTTCCGCCGCCAACGTGACCGCGCTGCCCAGCAAGGAAATCAGCGAGGACATCTCCGAACTCTTTGGCACCGCCGAGATCCTTGGCATCGCCGTGGCGGCCCTGGTCCTGATCATCATGCTCGGGACCCTCGTCGCCGCCGGGCTTCCGCTGCTGATGGCCGTCGTCGGCGTCGCCGTCGGTGTGGGCGCCACCTTCGCCCTGAGCGGGGCCTTCGACATGAGTTCCATCTCCCCGATGCTGGCGCTGATGCTCGGCCTCGCCGTCGGGATCGACTACTCCCTGTTCATCGTCAACCGCCACCGCGGGCAGCTGCTCTCCGGCATGGACCCCGAAGAGTCCGTGGCGCTGGCCACCGGCACCTCGGGCAATGCCGTGCTTTTCGCCGGCCTGACCGTCATCATCGCCCTCGCTGCCCTCGTCGTCCCGGGCCTTCCGTTCCTGGCCGTCATGGGACTCTCCGCCGCCGCCACGGTGGCCGTCGCCGTCGTCGTCGCCCTGACCCTGACCCCGGCCGTGCTCTCGCTCGTGGGCCGGAAACTGATCTCCAAGCGGGCCTGGGCCAAGGCGGACAAGCACAATGCCGCTCCGGGCCACGAAACCGAGGACCACGCCAAAGACGAATACCGCAGCAGCCACGGCTGGGGCGGCATCGTCACCAACCACCCGTGGCTGGCCCTGCTGGCCGGTGTGGTGCTGCTCAGTGTCCTGGCGCTCCCGGCCAGCCAACTCCGGCTCGCCCTGCCGGACGCCAGCTCCGAGCCGGTCTCCTCGCCGGCCTTCAAAGCCTACGACGTCACCAAACGGAGCTTCGGCGAGGGGATGACCGGCCCAATCATCGTGGTGGGCGACCTCCCCGCCGGACTCAGCGAAGCCGATGCGAAGGCCAAGCAGTTCGACGTCGCGGACATCCTGCGCGGGACCCAGAACGTCAGCGCCGCCGTGCCGCTGGCCCTTAGCGAGGACCGCCGCACCGCGGTGTTCCAGGTCATCCCGAACGAAGGCCCGGCCAGCGCCAGCACTGTGCAGGTGGTCTCCGAACTCCGCGCCGAAAAGGGCCAGATCAAAGACAGCACCGGCGTCAGCATCGGGCTCACCGGACAGACCGCCGGGAACGTCGATGTGTCCACCAAACTCGGTGACGCACTGCCGCCGTATCTGGCGATCGTGGTGGGCCTCTCGCTGATCCTGCTGCTGCTTGTGTTCCGCTCCATCTGGGTGCCGCTGCTGGCCACCGGCGGATTCCTGCTCTCGCTCGCTGCCGCCTTCGGCGCCGTCGTCGCGGTCTACCAGTGGGGCTGGCTGGGGACCATCTTCGGCGTCGAGAACCCGGGCGCCGTGCTGAGCTTCCTGCCGATCATCCTGATCGGCGTGCTGTTCGGCCTGGCGATGGACTACCAGGTGTTTATCGCCTCGGGAATGCGCGAGTCCTACATGCACGGCGAACCGGCCAAGCATGCGGTCCGCTCGGGCTTCAGCCACGCTGCCGCCGTGGTCACCGCGGCTGCGATCATCATGGTCAGCGTGTTCTCGGGCTTCATCTTCTCGCATCTGAACATGGTCCGGCCGCTCGGCTTCGCGATGGCCTTCGGTGTCCTCATTGACGCGTTCGTGGTCCGGATGACGATCGTCCCGGCCGTGATGTACCTGCTCGGGGAGAAGGCCTGGTGGCTCCCGCGCTGGCTGGACCGCATCCTGCCGGACGTGGACGTTGAAGGCGCGAAGCTGCGCAAGCCGGCCCGCGCCGCAGCTGCCTCACCCGAAGCTGAGCCTGAAACGGTCGCCGCACGCTAGCGTCCGCCGTCGGCACGCAACTGCCCGCTGATCACTGGATCGGCGGGCAGTCTTGTGTCCGGCGCCCTGGCCTGCCGGCAGACTCAACGATTGCGGTAGTAGTCCTTCCAGACCAAACGATGAAGAGGGATCTTCCGTGGCAGCGACCTGAGACCGGGGATGAACGGCAGGAAGGTCAGCAATGCCGTGAGCACGAGCATCGTCACGACGACCAGGGCGTCGGCATTAGCTGCGGACTTGAACGGTTCCACCTGGTAAAGGAGCGAGAAGAGCCACAGCCAGGACTGCCCCGGAGTATCGCCGGTTTCGTTCATCACGCCCCATTGATCCCCGGAGAGGTGCTGGCTTGCCGCAAGACCAGGGAAATAGCTGCCGTCTCCCAGAAACAGGAGGCTTCGCGTGTAGTCCGTGTTGTAGAAGTTTCCGCCGTTCTGCAGCACGCCGTCCAGACTGCCCTGGCGGGCCATGTCCAGCAATGCCCCGGTCAGCGCCGGGGCCGGGCCGTAGTCGCCGTCGGCGACCTTGGCGGGGTCGTTGTCGGGAGCAGCAGCAAGGGCGATGGAATAGGCAGCTGCCCAGTCCGAGCGTTGCTGGTCGGTGGCGGCCGTCCAGAGTGCCAGGTCGGCTGGCGGCGACGGCAGCGTCGCCAGCGGGGCGATCACGAAGTCGTTGCCGTTGTCGACCGGAAGGCGGACGCCGGAGAGGCTTTGAAGGTCCACGGGGCCGATCTTCTGCGATGCGTCCGGCGTTGGGTTGTAGGGCGGCCCGTAGCCCGCGCTATCGCTGGTTCCGGCAAGTTCCTTTGTTGCGGTGGCAACGAAATCCGCCGGAGCGGCCGTGGCCCACGCTTTGAGGCTGACGCTGGGCTCATCAGGGGACCCGAAGATGGCGGAAACGCCAAGCACGAGCAGGCCGACGACCACGACACCGATGATCAGTTCCTTGATCAGGTCATATTCGCGGACGCTGCCCGTCCAGGGCCGGCTGGCAAGGTCGTCCGTCTTCCGCCAGGAGATGCTGCTGCTTTTCCGGGTCATCGCACTGCGTCCCGGGATTCGGTGGACTCCGGAGATTGGGTGGACTCCGGGCGGTGGTGAAGCAGCTGGGCGTCGGACTCCGCGGCCTCAAGCGGCGGTGCAACGCCGTGGACCCGGACCAGCAGGACATGCAGGACCACCACCGCACCTACGGCCAGGGGCAATAGCGTGATGTGCCAGGCGAAGAGCTGCCCGACGTTGGCCACATTGAACCAGGCGCCTACCCCGACCGCGTTCAGCGCATCCTTGGCTTCAAAGGCAATCCACTGGGAATCGAAGTTCGTCTGGAGCAGGTACCCGGTGAAGGCCGCCACGATGGAAACGACAAAGGAGAGCACTCCGGTGATCCAGGTCAGGACCCGGCCCCCGCGCCAGGCCGCCATCCAGAATTTCAGCCACAGGTGCACCACCATGAAGATGAAGAAGAGTTCCACGCTCCACAAATGGGTGCTGTTGACGAAGCTCCCCAGCGAGGACACGTGATACCACTGGGGTCCGTTCAGTCCCAGCACGATTCCGGAGATGATGATCCACAGCAGGGAAGCGATGGCCCCCATGCCGAAGACGTACGCCCAGGACGCCACGTAGCTTGGCTGGTCCTCGGGCAAGAGCTTGTCCGGAGGAAGCTTCTTCAAGAGCCACTGGCGGGCCCTGCCGGTCCAGGTGTGGGCGTCAGTTTCATCGGCCGGTATCCCGGGCCGCGGTGTCGCGTGGGCGCTCATTTCCGCCGCTTCCCGCCGGGAAAGGGAAGGACCAGGGCCAGAACGAACAGGATGATCATCACGACGATCACTATCAGGTTTCCTGACTGGATCGTGAAGCCGTCCCAGCCAAAATACGTTCCGTCACCAACCGTGCCAAGGCTTGCTACTAGCCATCCAGTCATGGGCTGCTCGATTCTCCGTAGGATCCCCGTTCAACTCCACCACGGGCAAACATCCGCTGACAGGGTCTTCCGCCCCCCCGGCCAAGCCCCCGGGCCGATCCGCGAGGGACCGGAAGGTCAGCCCCCCGGACACCTACGAGAAGCTCGGCTGGTTTTCCCAGCGAACGTCAAGGTTCCCCCACTCATAATGGACCGAAGCTCCGGTCAACCGCTATTTGACCGGAGCTTCGCCATTTGTGCGGGGTATCGCGCGGCGCCTCATAAAGTCCGGCGGCCGTAAACCACCCCAGCCCTGCCGCTCCCGCGCGTCGATCGCGGTTGATGCTCATGGTGCTCCCAGCCAGGCATCGGAGAATGAAGGAATGTATTTGGTCGAAACCAGAGCCTGCGACAATCATCCGCGCATTCGTATCCGGTTGCGGCGGCTGTTCCTTGTCGGCATTCCAGAGGCGCGTCCGCTGCTGACCCCAGTTTCTCTGAGTGTGCTGCCTCCGCGACGTCACCTGATGCTTCCTCTCTGAAGCAGCAGCCGTGATTGATCCCGAATTGGTGGATTTTGCGTGCGCTCCGGCCGCTCCACTATGAATATGATGCACGAAGTCGACACCTCGATTTTGGGCCGTGAGCCTGTGGACCACCAACCTTCGGGCACCTTCTGGAGCGCGTATTGATGCCGACCCCCTGAAAGGAAACCTCTTGCCAGTGCTGCCGCCGGATCAAGCGAACTCGGCATCGTCCGGCCCGAGGCTCTTGAAAATACTGCGTGCCGCGCCGGTGACGGTGGGGTTTGTCCTGGCCTTCTGGGCTGCGGGTGCACTTTCGTCCAGTCTCATCACCGGCCCGACCGGACCCCTCCGGCCACATGTGGCAGCGACGGTGAACTCCGTGCCCGGCCACTGGTGGGCGCTGCTGACCTCCGGCCTCTGGGCGCAGAACCTGGCCGCTTACCTTCTGGGAAGCGCCGTGGTTTTCTCCGTCGGCCTGGCTTTTGAACGCCGAATGGGTAGCTTGCGGTTCGCCGCGGCGGCTCTTGTCCCCCAAATCCTCGGAATTGCGGCCGCTCTCGGGTTCCTGGCCGTCGCACGTCAGACGATGGGGACCTGGACCCAGGAAATGAGCGGGCACGTGTTCCTTGGCCCCAGTGCACTGATGACCGGGGCGACGATGGCGGGGACGGCGATGATGCCGACCCTGTGGCGGCGTCGTGTCCGTCTGGTGGTCTTCGCCCTGCTGATACTGCTGGCTCTCTACAGCGGCGGATTCGCCGACCTTGTCAGGCTCGGCGCCGCAGGTACCGGCACCCTCCTTGGCCCGGTACTGCTCGGCAGACGTCCCCGGTTCGGCCGTCCTGTGAGCTCCCGGCATGAAGGACGCGTTTTGATCGCACTTCTGGTGGCGGTCTCGGCCATCGGCCCCGTCGTCGCCGGCCTGACACCGCACGCCGCCGGGCCCCTGTCGGTCCTGCGTTTTCTGTTTACCAACATCCAGCCCTTAGACCCGGAGACACTCCAGGGCCTCTGCGCCGACCCTAGGCAGGCCAAGGAATGCGCGGCCGCCCAACTGCAGCTGCGTGCCGGGGCCGGCGGCCTCTTCATGGCGATCCTCCCATCGTTCCTGTTGCTGCTGCTCGCGGATGGTCTTCGCCGTGGACGCCGCTTCGCCTGGGCCGGTGCCCTGCTGATCCAGCTGGCTCTGTCCGTACTGGCCGGCATCACCATTGCCGGTGTCCTCTACCAGGCGGCACCGGACACCGCCGCCGTCGAGGGAATCGCCACCATGGAAGCGTTGGGCTACTCACATCCAGTCAGCCTGGTGTTGCCGCTGTTGCTGCCCGTGGCCCTCAGCATTCTCTTGCTGATAGCACGGCCACTTTTCCAAGTGGCGGTACCGCCGGGCGCCTACACCCGGCTGGCGTCACAGGTTTTTACCGTCGGGGCGGTCCTCGGGGCGTTTTACCTGCTCGCGGGGCTGGCCCTCTCCGGCGGCTTCACGCCCGTTCCCGGAGCCGCCGAACTCCTGGCCGACATTCCGGACAGGTTCCTGCCACTGGGATACATGCTGGACGTTTCCCCGGCGTTCTTCCCCCAAAGCACTGCGGCGGTTCTGCTGTACGAAGGCATCGGCGTGATCTTCTGGGCCACGACTGCCGTCCTTGTCCTTAAGACGTTCCTGCGCCCGGCCCTGATCCAACACCATGCCGGCGCCGCCCGCGCGCGGGAAATACTCAAAACACAGGAGGGCAGCAACCTGTCCTGGATGACGACGTGGCCGGGGAACAGCTACTGGTTCTCCTCAACCGGTGAGGTCTTCATCGCCTACCGTGTCATCGCCGGGATCGCCCTGACACTGGGCGTACCTGTCGGGCCCGGGTCCCAGGGTAAAGCCGCATTCGTGGAGTTCACGCGGTTCTGCACCGGCCAGGGATGGACACCGTGCTTCTATTCCGTCCCACTGGACCTGCGCGACCACGCCGTATCCCTCGGCTGGGGGTCCGTCCAGGTGGCACAGGAGACCGTCCTGCCGCTGGACTCGCTGTCCTTCAGGGGAAAGAAATTCCAGGACATCCGCACCGCTATGAACAACGCCGCAAAGGCCCGGATACGCGCTGAGTGGACGACATACGCCACCGCACCCTTCTCGGTCCTGGCCCAGATCCAGGAAATCTCCGAAGAATGGGTGGCAGACCAGAAGATGCCAGAGATGGGGTTCACCCTTGGTGGCCTGGACGAACTCAACGACCCCGATGTCCGTCTGCTGCTCGCCATCGACGGCCAACACAGGGTCCACGCTGTCCTGTCCTGGCTGCCCGTCTACCGCAACGGCATCATCCAGGGCTGGACCCTGGACTACATGCGTCGCCGCAGCACCGGATTCCGTGCCGGCATCGAATTCCTCATTGCCTCCGCCGCGCTCCGCTTCAAGGACGAAGGATGCCAATTCATCAGCCTCTCCGGCGCGCCCCTGGCCCGGGTGAACCCGGACGAACTGCACCATCCCGCGCCTTCGGGCCCGGAGACCGCCGGCGGCCTGGACCGGCTTCTCGATTGGCTGGGTGCAAACCTGGAACCGGTCTACGGGTTCAGATCCCTGCTGGCGTTCAAAGCGAAGTTCCAGCCCCGCTACGAACCTCTCTACATGCTCTATCCGGACACTGCGTCGCTGCCCGCCATCGCAAACGCCGTCACCAGGGCCTACCTCCCCACCATCAACGTCGGAGAAAGTCTGGCCCTGGTCCGCCGCATGTTTCGCCGCCCCAAACGACCCCGGGCTGCCGCGCGCCGCAGCCTGGCGGCCGCCCCCGGCGCCAGGGACGCCAACGGGCACAACGGGCACAACGGGCACAACGGATAAGCGTCCGGGCGCCAGCGCCTGCGGCAATCTTCACGGACGCCGGTCCGAGGCCGGGGACAACGCGACGCGGCGCACGGCGTCACCCGCGGGTGCGTCCCGGTGACTGCCGGATGTCGATCAGGGCCGCGGGCGGCAGATACAAGTAGGCGTCGCGGGCTTGGAAACCAGATGCGTCTGCCGGTATCGTGACCGTGCCGCGCAGTCCGGCAGATGGGATCCCCGCTGGGGGCTTCCAGCTCTGCCACAACGCTGTCCCGCTCTGCGCCTGCTACACCGGGTTGAGGTTCGGTAAGACCAGTTGGCTGATCTGGTTCACGCCCAGCATGGCTCCCAGCGCAGGTTTCAGTCCGTACCGGGCATTGATCCCCAGCGGCCACTTTGCGCCACCAGCGTGACCGCCACAGTTTAACGACGGCGAGCCCCACGCCAGCGAACGCAACGATAACCAAGGTGCGGGTGTCAGCCTCCAGAGGCAGACCGAAAACGTTCAGGACGACTTCGCGGCTGAACAGGGTAGCGGCGCCTGCCACGGCGCCACCGGCCACTCCCTTGGCGGTGATAATCCATAAGCGGCGTCGTGGCCCGGCAGTCCCGTAGCGGATCGGGCCCGGCAACAGCACTGGGCGCACGAGCAGGTAGATCGCCGCCAGCGCGGAGAGAGCATAGAGCATAGCTGGCGTAGAGCAGTGACTGGTCGACGATGCGGAGGTTGAAAAGCTCTTCCATCCCACCTCCTTCTTTTTGGCATGGCCCGTGCTTTCAGCCCGCCCCCTTGGGACGGAAAGCACGGCGGTCGTCAGCTGCATGGGCTACCCGGGCTTATCTAGCACGCTGGTCATCACGGACGCTGGGGATCTGGATTCCCAGCCGGCAGCCATCTTCAGCCGCTATGATCAGCGGCGGGGACCGGACGGGAAGTCCGGGATTGGTAAAGCGGTGTCACCGCCCGGCACTCCGGAAGACGCATTTCCGGCGGGACGGCAGCCGCGCAAGCAGGCGGGAGGTGCCATGGGAAAATTCATTCTGGCTCTCAACATCATTGACGGGCCCTTGATCGTCGCGTCATATGTGCTCAGCGTCGCCCTCTGCGCCTTTCTCCTGATGCGGCGCACGCGTAAGCCGATGGCCATGACAGTACTCTCGGGCGCAGCCGGCGCCGCGGTCGGGGCCGTTGCCTTGCTGGTGGCGGAGCGGATCATGCACGCATTCGGCGGTCCCCTCGGGTGGCCCGTGCGCATCTGGGCCATGGCCTTCTTCGCCGGCCTCGGCCTCTGCGGCGCAAACCTCCGGGCCTCCGGCACCTGGCGCAAGGTGCTCGCAGCCGTGGCAGCTCTCACCTTCGCTGCCACGGCTGCCTTAGGAATCAACGCATATTACGGACTGAACGCGACCCTGGCCTCATTCCTGGGGGTCTCCCTCGCCCCGAGGATTGACTTGGGACCAGCCACACCCCATGCCGCCGCACCGCAGAAGCCGCTGTGGGAGACCTGGAAAGCGCCTGCAGGAATGCCCTCCGAGGGTTCAACGGCCCAAGTGGTCATCCCGCCGCAAATATCCGGATTTTCCTCCCGCCCGGCGGGTCTGTACTTGCCCCCGGCAGCACAGGTCCCCAACCCTCCGGCTCTGCCGCTGGTGGTTCTGATGATGGGACAGCCCGGCGATCCGGACCCCCAGCATGCCGCCGAGGTCCTGAACGACTTCGCCGCACACCATGACGGACTGGCGCCGATCGTCATCGTTGCCGACCAGCTTGGCGACCCCCTGGTCGACAATCTGTGCCTCGACTCACCCCTTCACGGACGTCCGGAAACCTTTGTCAACCGCGACGTGGTCGACTGGGCACGAAGCCACCTGAACATCATTGACAACCCGAAATACTGGACCATCGCGGGCTATTCCCATGGCGGCCAGTGCGCCATTTCCTTCGCCGCCAAGTACCCCTCGATCTGGGGCAACGTTTTGGACATCTCCGGGGAAGAATACCCCGGAGCCGAGAACCCCGAGACCAACCTCCGCGAAGTGTTCGGCGGCAACCAGGCGGCCTACGACGCCGAAAAACCAGTCAACATCCTGAAACAACAGAGGTTTCCCAATACCCCGGCCATTTTCACGGCCTCCACCGACGACCCCGTCTACCTCGAGGCTGCCCGTCATGTCTCGGCAGCAGCAGCTGCCGCGGGAATGGACGTCACCTATTACGAGGTCCCGGACGGGGGACACGGAATCGCGGCGCTGAACGGAGGCCTGAACAAGGGGTTCGAAGTCCTCTTCCCCCGGCTGGGGCTCTCCCAACCCGCCTCGTAGGCGCAAGCCGGCGAGCGACGGCGCACGGGCGCCCCCGCGTTCGACAAGCTCAAGCCCCACCCACAGCAACGCGGGGTCACCTAGCGCCCATAATCCGCCGCCGGATGGGCCGGAGGTGACCCCGCGTTGCTGTGCCGCGGTGAACTAGGCTGGAATGGTGACCCGCCTCATTCTTGCCTCCCAGTCCCCCGCCCGCACCAAGCTGCTGACCGACGCCGGCATCCGGCACGAGATCCTCGTCTCCGATGTGGACGAGGACGCCGTCCAGGCCCGCTACGGCGTGACCGACCCGCACGACACCGCCCTGCTCCTGGCCCGGGCCAAGGCCGAGGCCGTCGCCTCACTGCCCGAAGCCGACGGCGCGCTGGTGATCGGCTGCGATTCGGTCTTTGAGTTCGACGGCGAGGCGCACGGGAAGCCGTACACCGCCGAGGTCGCCCGGGAGCGGATGCTCCGGATGAGCGGCAGCAAGGGTGTGCTGCACACCGGCCACTGGCTCGTCGACTGCCGCGACACCGGGAGCTCCGATGAATCCGGGGCGGCTGGCTCCGGCGCGACCCTCGGGCACGTCACCTCCGCCGAGGTCCATTTCATGGAGATGAGCGCCGGGGAAATCGACGCCTACATCGCGACCGGGGAGCCGCTGCAGTGCGCCGGCTCCTTCACGATCGACGGCTACGGCGGGGCCTTCATCCGCAAGGTCGACGGCGACCCGCACGCCGTCGTCGGGCTGTCCATTTCCACCCTCCGCGGGCTGCTGGGCCAGGCGCAGGTGGGCATCACGGAACTGTGGACCAGCGGTGCTGCGGATCCCGCACTGCTCCGGGCCGAGTGAGCTAATTCGCAGAGCTTTGTAGCAACCCTACAAAGGCCGGGCGCTTTACGCGCGGAATCCGCAAGTAATATCGGCGGAACCCACAAAACCGCGCTAGGCTCCCTGAAGGAAAGAAGGAGACGCCTTGTCAGCAAATTCGGAGCAGTCCGCAAATCCCGTGCCGCGTTCAGCCCACGAGGGCACCGCCGTAGCCACCCCGCCGGGCACACGTCCTATGAGCAAGGTGCTGATCGCCAACCGCGGCGAAATCGCGGTGCGCATCATCCGCGCAGCCCGCGATGAGGGCATCGCCTCCGTTGCGGTCTACGCGGACCCGGACCGTGACGCGCTGCACGTCAAGCTCGCCGACGAGGCCTACGCCCTGGGCGGCAACACCGCCGCCGAGTCCTACCTCGTGATGGACAAGCTGATCGAGGTGGCCCACCGCTCCGGCGCCGACGCCATCCACCCCGGCTACGGCTTCCTGGCCGAGAACGCCGAGTTCGCCGCCAAGGTGATCGACGCCGGCATCACCTGGATCGGGCCCTCCCCCGCCGCGATCTCCGCCCTGGGCGACAAGGTCCAGGCCCGCCACATCGCCGAAAAAGTCGGCGCGCCCCAGGTCCCCGGCACCGCCGACCCGGTGGAGACCGCCGAGGAAATCCTCGAGTTCGTGGACAAGTTCGGCCTGCCGGTCGCCATCAAGGCCGCCTTCGGCGGCGGCGGACGCGGCATCAAGGTAGCCCGCACCCGCGAGGAGATCCCCGAACTGTTCGAGTCCGCCGTGCGTGAGGCCGTCGCTGCCTTCGGCCGCGGCGAGTGCTTCATCGAGCGCTTCCTGGATGCCCCGCGGCACGTCGAGACCCAGTGCCTCGCCGATGCCTACGGCAACGTGGTGGTCGTCTCCACCCGTGACTGCTCGCTGCAGCGCCGGAACCAGAAGCTCGTCGAGGAAGCACCGGCCCCGTTCCTCACCGAGGAGCAGAACCGCCGGCTCTATGAATCCTCCAAGGCCATCCTCAAGGAGGCCGGCTACCTCGGCGCCGGCACCTGCGAGTTCCTCGTCGGCCAGGACGGCACCATCTCCTTCCTCGAGGTCAACACCCGCCTCCAGGTGGAGCACTGCGTCTCGGAGGAAGTCACCGGCATCGACCTCGTCCGCGAGCAGTTCCGGCTGGCCCGCGGCGAGGAACTCGGCTACGGGGACCCCGAGGTCCGCGGCCACTCGATCGAGTTCCGCATCACCGGCGAGGACCCGGGCCGGAACTTCATGCCCGCCCCGGGCACCATCACCCGGCTCTTGAACCCCACCGGCCCCGGCGTCCGGATCGACTCCGGCGTGGAGCAGGGCGACGTCATCAGCGGCAACTTCGACTCGATGCTCTCCAAGCTGATCGTCACCGGCGCCACCCGCCCGCAGGCCCTGCAGCGCGCCCGCCGCGCGCTCGAGGAGATGGTGGTCGAGGGCATCCCCACCGTCATTCCGTTCGACCTCGCCGTCGTCACCAACCCCGATTTCGCCCCCGCCGAGGGCCCGTTCAAGGTCCACACCCGCTGGATCGAGACGGCCTTCGTCAACGACATCCCCGCCTGGATCCCGAACGGCACCGAGGCTGAAGCGGCCGACGCCGGCGAACGCCAGCGCGTCATCGTCGAGGTCGGCGGCAAGCGCCTGGAGGTCGTCCTCCCGGCGTCGCTGGGCACCGGAGGCGGAGCGGGCGCCGCCAAGCCGGCCAAAGCCAAGAAGCGTTCCCGCAACGGCGGCGCCGTGGCGGCAGCCAGCGGCAACGCCCTGACCTCCCCCATGCAGGGCACCATCGTCAAGGTGGCCGTCGTCGAGGGCGACCTTGTTGCCGAGGGCGACCTCGTGGTGGTGCTGGAGGCCATGAAGATGGAGCAGCCGCTCACCGCGCACCGCGCCGGAATCGTGATCGGCCTGTCCGCCGCCGCCGGCGAGACCGTCTCCGCGGGCGCCATCATCGCCCTGATCGAGGACGCGGCCGCCGAATAGCAGCTCGAAGGGCGGGACGCAGGCGCGCCTCTGGCGCCCCCGTGTCCCGCCCGTGCAGACTTGGTCTGTGAAGCCATTCCTGCTCCTTGCCTCCCGGGCCGAGGACGCCGCCGCCGAGGACGAATACGAGGCCTACCTCCGCTACTGCGGACTCGAACCCTCACAGCTGAGGCGCATCCGGATGGAAGCCGCTCCGCTGCCCCCGCTGGACCTCTCCGAATACTCCGGCGTGATTGTGGGCGGGAGCCCGTTCACCTCCAGCGACCCCGCCGAGCAGAAAAGCGCAGTACAGCACCGGGTGGAGCATGAGCTTGCTGCCCTGCTCGACCGGATCGTGCCTGCGGACTTTCCCTTCCTTGGCGCCTGCTACGGGGTCGGCACCTTGGGCCGGCACCAGGGCGCCATGATCGACCGAACCTACGGCGAGGGGCTTGGCGGCGTGACCATCACGCTGACCGAGGAGGGGCTGGTGGACCCGCTCCTGCGCGGGATGCCGGAGAGCTTCACGGCTTTCAGCGGCCACAAGGAAGCCTGCACCATCCTCCCGTCCCACGCGGTGCTCCTGGCCAGCTCCGCTGCCTGCCCGGTGCACATGTTCCGGATCAAGACCAACCTGTACGCCACCCAGTTCCACCCCGAGCTCGATGCGCTGGGTCTGGTCACCAGGATCGACATCTACCGCCATGCCGGATACTTCCCGCCGGAATCCGCCGAAGTGCTGATGGTAGAGGCCCGGCGGTTCACGGCCAGGGAACCCATGAAAATCCTGCAGAACTTCGTGGAGCAGTACGCGCGCTGACCCCGGCCGGCAGCCGACATGGAAATGCCCGGCGTGTTCGGTGAACACGCCGGGCATTTCCGTCAGTAATTGGGCCGGAGCGTCAGGCCACGTTGTTGGTGTAGTCCAGGTCGCGGGTTTCCTTGCTGACGAACAGTGCGATCAGCGTCAGCACCGACATAAGGGCGAGGTAGACGCCGACCAGCACGGAGCTGCCCTTCGCCATCTCCCAGAGCCAGACGGCGATGAACGGGGCCACGGCCGCACCGAGAATGCTGGAGAAGTTGTAGCTGATGGCGGAGCCGGTGTACCGGACGTTCGTCGGGAACAGCTCCGGCAGCAGCGCACCCATGGGACCGAAGGTCAGCCCCATCAGGGAGAAGCCGATGATCAGCAGGGCCATCGTGCCGACGAAGCCGGCGCTGAACAGCGGGACGAAGAGCAGTCCGAAGGCGAAGATGCCGATGGTCACGGCGATCAGCATCTTGCGGCGGCCGTACTTCTCAGCCAGCGGGCCGGAGACCAGGGTGAAGATGCCGAAGAACACGACGCCGGCAATCAGCATCCAGAGGAAGTCGTTGCGGCTGTAGCCCAGGCCGGGGACGAACGCGGCTGCAGCGGCCTCCGTCATCGGCTTGCCGGCCTTCTCGGCGGCGGCCTTAGCGGCGTCCAGGCTGGCGGCGCGGGTGCCGTAAGTCAAGGTGAACGTGGTCATCAGGTAGAACAGCACGTAGGTGGCGAGCATGATGAACGTGCCCAGGATCAGCTGGCGCCAGCTGGTCTTGAAGACCCGGGCCAGCGGCAGCTTGGCGACCTCGTTGGACTCCAGGACCTTGGTGAAGGCCGGGGTCTCGATCAGCTTGAGCCGGACGTACAGGCCGATGATGACCATCACGGCACTGAGCAGGAACGGCACGCGCCAGCCCCAGTCCATGAAGGCCTCGGGCGTCAGGGTGTAGCTGAAGACCAGGAAGATCACGTTGGCGATGATGAAGCCGATCGGCGCACCCAGCTGCGGGAACGTGCCGTAGATGGCTCGCTTGTTCGCCGGGGCGTTCTCGGTGGCCAGCAACGCCGCGCCGCTCCATTCCCCGCCGAGGGCAAGGCCCTGGGCAAAGCGCAGGACAACCAGCAGCGCCGGTGCCCAGAAGGTCCAGCCGGGAACGGTCGCCGTCGGCAGGCAGCCGATCAGGAAGGTGGCAATACCCATGGTCAGCAGCGATGCGACCAGGGTGCCCTTGCGGCCGAACTTGTCACCGAAGTGGCCGAAGACAACAGAGCCGAGCGGCCGGGCGATGAACGCGACTCCGAACACAGCGAAGGAGGCCAGCAGCTGGGTGGTCTCATTCTGGCCGGGGAAGAAGAGCTTCGGGAAGACGAGCACAGCGGCGGTGGCGTACACGTAGAAGTCGTAGAACTCAACGGTGGTGCCGATCAGGCTGGCGACGATGACGCGGCCGCGCGAGTTCACCTGTTTGGCGGACCCCTGCTCTGCGGAAGTGGCAGTGGATGACATGTAGTAGCGCTTTCATGAAGGCCGGACCGGTGCTGCTCGAGACCGCCCGGAAAAGGATTCGTATGCTTACATAATAAGTTCTGACGTCCAGTCAGTGGACAAATGTTCCACTATATGGACATTGGGATTCGTCTCACGTGGTGGTCATCACACTACGCCTCATGACGCCCCTCACGCCGCCACAAACGCGCCGATAGGCAAACGTCACAGCACGTTAACAAACGGCGAGGGTCCCGGAAACGCGGCTTCCCTACTTTGGAAGGACAACATCCCCAAAGGAGGTCCCCCGTGACTGCTGAACGAACTGCGAGCGCCGAAGCCGGCGTTTCCCCCGGCCTTTCCCCCCGACTCGACGCCGGCACCACCCTCGGCGGCCCCGCCCTGGAGTTCCGTCCCGGCCGCTGGATCGCGAACTGGGATGCCGAGAACAAGGATCAGTGGGAGTCCCAGGGCCGCTCCATTGCCAAGCGCAACCTGAACTGGTCCATCTTCGCCGAGTTCCTGGGGTTCGTGGTCTGGCAGCTGTGGTCGATCGTGGTCGTCCAGCTTCCCGCGGCCGGCTTCACCTTCACCACCTCGGAAATCTTCTGGCTGATCTCGATGCCCAGCCTGGTCGGGGCCACCCTGCGCATCCCGTACACCTTTATGGTCCCCCGTTTCGGCGGCCGCAACTGGACCATCGTCTCGGCCCTGCTGCTGCTGATCCCCTCGACGGGGCTGGCCATGTGCGTCTCCAACCCGGAGACCCCGTTCGGCACCATGCTGTTCGTGGCGGCGCTGGCGGGCTTCGGCGGCGGCAACTTCGCCAGCTCGATGGCCAACATCACCTTCTTCTACCCGGCCCGTGAAAAGGGCTGGGCGCTGGGCCTGAACGCCGCCGGCGGAAACCTCGGCGCCGCCGTCGCACAGCTTGCCGTTCCGATTGCGATCACCCTGCTGGCCGCCGGCACCGTGAACCTGCCGGTCGCCGGACTCATGTGGGTCCCGCTGATCCTGCTCGCCGCGTTCGGCGCCTGGAAGTACATGGACAACCTCACCAGTGCCAAGGGCGACGTCGCGGGCTCACTCGCCGCGCTCAAGGAACCGCACCTGTGGATCATGGCACTGCTGTACATCGGCACCTTCGGCTCGTTCATCGGCTTCGCCGGCGTCTTCCCCAAGCTCATCAAGGACTACTTCCCGGCGTTCTCCTCCATCGGAGTCGGCACCGTGGCCCTGTCCCTCGCATTCCTGGGCCCGCTGGTCGGCTCGCTGGCCCGCCCCTACGGCGGACGCATGGCGGACCGCATGGGCGGCGCCCGGATGACCGTCGCAGCGTTCGGTGCGATGGCCGTCATCACCCTGACCATGGTCTGGACCCTGCCGCTGAAGAACTTCTGGCTCTTCCTGGGCCTGTTCCTGCTGCTCTTCACCGCCAGCGGCTTCGGAAACGGTGCAACGTACCGGATGATCCCGATCATCTTCGCCACCTCCAGCCGGGCAGCAAAGGCGGAGGCCAGCACTGTGGCCACCCAGCGGCTGGCCTCCTCGGCACTGGGCCTGATCTCGGCCATCGGCGCCTACGGCGGCTTCGTCATCCCGCAGGTACTCAACGCCTCGAACACCGCCAGCGGCTCCTATACCCCCGCGTTCTACGGCTTCGTCGCGGCCTACATCCTGATGCTGGCCGTCTGCTGGTTCTGCTACATCCGCAACGCCAGCCGAAACGCGATGGGACACGTCTAACATGACCAACGGCGCCGCCACGCACTGCCCGTATTGCGCCCTGCAGTGCGCCATGACGCTCACCGCCCCAACGGCTCTGACCCCGGCTCTCCGGCCGGGGTCAGATCCCGTGCCGGGGCAGCCGGCCGCCGGCACCGCACCGGCGGCCGGCACCGGCCTTCCTGACGCGCCCCTCACCGTGTCCGGCCGCGACTTCCCCACCAACCGCGGCGGACTCTGCCGCAAAGGCTGGACCTCTGCGTCGCTGCTGAACCACCCGGGCCGGGTGACCGAACCGCTGCTCAAAGGCGCCGACGGGGTCCACCGCCCGATCGGCTGGGAGCAGGCCCTGGCGCTGGTGGCCAGCGCGGTGACCTCCACCCGCGCCCGGTACGGGGCCGACGCCGTCGGAGTCTTCGGCGGCGGCGGGCTCACCAACGAGAAGGCCTACCAGCTGGGCAAGTTCGCCCGGCTGGCCCTGGGCACCTCACGGATCGACTACAACGGCCGGTTCTGCATGTCCTCCGCCGCGGCCGCCGGGATGCGCGCCTTCGGCCTGGACCGCGGCCTGCCGTTCCCGCTGGCGGACCTCGACTCCGCCAGCACCATCCTGATGCTCGGCTCCAACGTCGCCGAGACCATGCCGCCATTTGTGCAGCACCTGCAGGGCTCCCGCGACGCCGGCGGCCTGATCGTGGTGGACCCGCGCCGCTCCGCCACCGCGGCGTTCACCTCCGACGGCGGCGGCCTGCACCTGCAGCCGCTGCCCGGCACCGACCTCGCCCTGCTGCTGGGCCTCTCCCACGTCGTGATCCACGAGGGCCTCGCCGACGCCGGCTACATCGCGGCCCGTACCGCCGGCTACGAGGCCCTGGTCCGCAGCGTCGCCTCCTACTGGCCCGAACGCGTGCAGTCCCTCACCGGCGTCCCCGCCGGACTGATCCGCGACGCGGCGCGCCGGCTCGCGGACGGCTCCCGCAAGGGCGGCGCCTACATCCTCACCGGCCGCGGCGTGGAACAGCACGTCGACGGCACGGACACCGCCACCGCCGCCATCAGCCTCTCGCTGCTGCTGGGCCTGCCCGGATCCGCCCGCAGCGGCTACGGCACGCTCACCGGGCAGGGCAACGGCCAGGGCGGCCGCGAACACGGCCAGAAGGCGGACCAGCTACCCGGGTACCGCAAGATCACCGACCCCGCCGCCCGCGCCCACATGGCCGCCGTCTGGGGCGTGCCGGAATCACTCATCCCCGGTCCTGGACTCCCCGCCGTGCAGCTGCTGAAGTCCCTGGGACAGCCCGACGGCGTCCGCTGCCTCTTCGTGCACGGCGCCAATGTCGCGGTGTCCGCGCCGGACGCCAACGCCGTGATCGCCGGCCTGCGGAGCCTGGACTTCCTGGTGGTCTGCGACTTCTTCCTCTCCGAGACCGCCGCGGAGGCGGACCTGGTCCTGCCGGTCACCCAGTGGGCCGAGGAGGAAGGCACCCTGACCAATCTGGAGGGGCGGGTGCTCCGCCGCCGCAGGGCGATTGCTCCCCCGCCCGGGGTGCGCAGCGAACTGTGGATCATGACCCGGCTGGCCGAACTGCTGGACGCACCCTCGACGTTCAGCGAGGACCCGGAGACCGTCTTCGAGGAACTGCGGCTCGCGTCCTCCGGCGGCCTGGCCGACTACTCCGGGATCGATTACGCCATGCTGGACCGCGGCGACGCGGCCTACTGGCCCTACCCCGCCGGCAGTGCCGGGACCCCGCGGCTCTTTCTGGACTCCTTTGCCCACGCGGACGGGCGGGCCGTGTTCACCCCGGTGACGCCCCGCCGTCGTGCTGTTTCTTCGGCTTCCGCCGACGCTGTGTCCGCTGCCGGCCGGACCGGCACGCCGATGGCCCTGATTACCGGGCGGCTGATGGAGCATTACCAGTCGGGTGCGCAGACCCGGCGGGTGGCCGCGCTGGCCGAGGCCCAGCCGGAAGCCCGGCTGCAGATCCACCCGGCGGCGGCCGCCGCGCAGGGCATCACCGAGGGCGACGTCGTCTCCATTTCCAACGGGCGGGGCGAGGTCTCCTGCCGTGCCGAGCTGAGCACGGACATCCGCCCCGACACGGTGTTCCTGCCGTTCCACTTCCCGGAGCTGGAGAGCGCCAACCGTCTCACGGAGGCGGCCACGGATCCGATTTCCGGGATGCCGGAGTTCAAGTTCACCCAGGTCCGGGTCCGGCCCGGCGCTGCCAATCTCCGCGCCAATGAACTGCAGAAGGAAGGTGCATCATGACCGAACGCATTGTTGTTGTGGGCTTCGGGCCGGTGGCCGCGCGGCTGGTCGACGAACTGCTGCCGGCGGTCCGCAGCGGACTCGCGCACCTCGCGGTGGTCGGCGAGGAGGCAACGGCCGCGTACAACCGGGTGCTCGTGGCGGATCTCGGGGTCGGCCGGACCACGGCGTCTGCCCTGGCGCTCTCCGACGCCGCCGCGCTGATTGCCGACGGCGTCGACGTCCGGCTGGGCGTCCGGGTCCGCCGGGTGGACCGCGCCCGGCAGCAGCTGATTCTCAGCGACGGCAGCACCCCCGGCTACGACCGGCTGGTCTTCGCTACCGGCTCCCGCCCCGTGATCCCCAACCTCACCGGGCTCAACCCGGACCCGGCCGCGCCCGTGTTGCCCGCCGGCGTCACCGCGCTCCGGGACCTGAGCGACGCCTCGGTGCTGCAGGCGGCAGTGGCCGGCGGCAAGCGCGTGGTGGTGCTGGGCGGCGGCGTGCTGGGCCTGGAGACGGCCCTCGCCGCGGCCGAGGAAGGCGCTACGGTCACGGTGGTGCACAACGGCCCGCATCCGCTGGGCCGCAACATCGACCGCGGCGGCGGCGCCGTGCTCGCGGCGTCGCTGCGGAACTGCGGCGTGCGGGTGGCCGGCAACGCACGCTCCACCGGCGTGGAACACAACGGGCCCGACGGCGGCTTCTCGGCGCTGCTGCTGGACGACGGGTCCGCGATCGACGGCGACCTGCTGGTGCTCTCCTGCGGCGTCCGGCCGCGGACCGAGCTCGCCGAAGGCTGCGGCCTGTCGACAGCGGCCGGGATCCTGGTGGACCACAAGCTCCGGGCACACCACGAGCCGCACATCTTTGCGATCGGCGACTGCGCCGAGGTCCGCTGCCCCGATCCGGAATGCCTTCAGTGCCGCACCGCACGCGGCCCCTCCGGACTGGTGGGCCCGGGCTGGCGGCAGGCCGAATGGCTCGCCGAGTACCTGACGCTGCTGGCGTCCGGGACGCCGGACGCTGAGGCTCTTCCGGCGCTGCCGGCCGAACTGCCGGGTGTGGTGGTGCTCAAGGCCCGCGGCATGAACATGGCCGTGGCCGGGGATGTCTCCGCCGAACCGTGGGATGAGGAAGCCCTGGCCGCCGGGGCCGTGAACGGCCGCGCCCGGCTGCAGATCGCGCAGTGGGCCGATCCCGAGCACGGCCGGTACGTGAAGATGACCACCCGGGCCGGAGTGCTCGAAGGCCTGGTGGCGGTGGGCATGCCCCGCACCGCGGCCGAGCTGGTGCAGCTTTTCGAGCGCGGTGCCGAGCTCCCCGCGGACCGGTCCCTGCTGCTGCGTCTCGACGGCCCGGACCAGGCGGCCGCAGCCGGGGCGGTTGATCCCGCGCGGACCGTCTGCCGGTGCGCCGGGGTCAGCGGGACCAGGATTGCCGCCGCGGTGAGCGACGGCTGCGGTACGGTCGCCGACGTCTCCGGCGCCACCCGCGCCGGGACAGGCTGCGGCGGCTGCCATGACGACATCAAGGGGATCATCGAGAAGCACTTTCAGGGAGCTGTGGCCTGACGCCGGCGTGGCGTGATGACTTGCCATTCAGAGGACGGGCCGTAGACTCTGCCCATGTCTGGTCCTGGGGGAACAAGAACGGTCCGCTGTGCTGCGGCACTCATGGTTGGCGTGGTGCTGGCCGGGGGCGTGGCCGCCTGCGCCTATGAGGGCAGCGGGGATCCGCAGCCGACGGCGGCCGGGCTGAGCCGCCGGCCCGCGCCTTCCGTCCCCTCGAAGGGCCCGGACATCCTGGGCGCGGAAACCCGCAACTACGCCGAACTCGAAAAGCGCCTTTCAGCGGCCCCTGGGTCTGTGCTGCTCGCCGACTCCGGCCCGGCCGACGGGCCCGGGGTGGGCTTCAGCAAAGCGGCAACGGTCATGACTGCCGGTCCCCACACGGTCACCGCGGCGTGCGTGGGCACCCCTCATGCCCAGATGGCCCTCTCCCAAGAGACCAAGGGCGGCACCGAGCACGTGATGTTCGACGTCGATTGCTCAGGAGTCCAGTCGCAGGTCGTCCAACTGCAGAAGGGGTACGTCAGCGCCCACCTGACCCGGCACGACCCCACCGGGGCCTGGACCGGGGCGGTCGCCGGAATTAAGATCACGGTCCAATGAGAGCAAGTATGCTCAAAGCATCCGAACGGGAATGGGGAACCGGTGAGGCTTGAGGGATGGCACGTGATGGTGCTCCTGGCGATGCTGGTGATGATCGCCGCCGTCGTTGTCGTGGTGACGCTCATCGCTGTCTGGACGGTGCGCCGGACCCGGCGAGGGAACGACGGCGCGGGGCCGCGGCCCTCAGAGTAGGTGTCGGACGAGACCCTGCGTGAAAACTGGACATGGCCGATGCCCCCACTGGGCATGCCGTCACCGACACAAGCCGAGCCCAGCCAAGATGTACTGCCACAACAAGACCAGTAAGAGGATTGCTAATAGCACGAAAAGAAACAACCTCCGGCCAGCTGTAACCGCACCTCAGGCAAGTCCGAGTCCGGCCAGGGTCAGTCAGATGCGCCCTGGTTCTCCGGGATTTGGACACTGGCTAATCCCGGCGAACAGAACTCCTGTTCGCGCCACAGCGGTACGGGCAGTGGCACTGCCGATGGGAAGCGGCACGCTTAGTGATCCGGTGCTAGTTGGATTAAACTGGAGGCATTAAACCCCTTCGAGGACTGGTTACCCGTGGAGACGATATTCTTCCTGGTCGTAATTCTGATCGTCGCATGCCTCATGTCCGGTCTCTGGCGAAAGTTCAGGGCAAGAACCCGCTGGAGGGGGTCGATCTACTACGTGCCCACCTTCAAGGCCAACTTCGACACATGGGACAGCAAGTGGACCATGGACCGAAGGTTGAGCGAGAGGCAGAGCAAGGCGCGGTGGCAGCAGGAGTTTAACCGTCAGTAGAGCCGACCGTAGCTACTAAAGAACGGGCAGCCCGGACACTGCTGAAACAGGTTGCCTTTAGGATCGCCATCGGATGCGTGGCCTCAAGACCGAACCGGCCTCCATGCGTGGCCTGCATCTGGTTCCTTGTGAACAGGTCACCCCGGGTCCCACACTCGGTGCGCCGGACACTGTCGCGACCGTCCATGGTTCTGCGCCCTGGGGCGGAATACCTTGCCCCGCCGTGCTCCGGCGCGGCCGCGCAACTGCCTTTGTGGACCCCCGGCCCGGCGGGGCAGGCCCGCTCTAGCCGAGGTTTCCCAACCGGGTCCTCAACCGGGCGAAGACGTCCTCCGACGTGGCCTGCGCCTGCAGCTCCGCCCACTCCTCAGCTTCCCTGAAGTCACGGTCCCATGCGGCTTTGTCTTGGGATACGACCCACTTGCGGGTCCCGTCCCACTTCCGCCAGATCTCTGGCGTGTCGGGGGCCCGGGGCTTCGCCTGCGGCGTTGGCCGTACCTCGACGGGCTTTGGCGCCGGCTTTGGCTCCAGCAGCGCCCTCTTCCTCTCGGCGACCACGGCACGCCTGATCAGGATGATAAGCGCCGCAAGGACGAGCGCGGCCAGGATGTACTGCCAAAAAGCGACCACCAGCAGGACGATTACGATCACGACGCCGCCCATCCCGGAGCCTCCTGAATGGGTCTTTCTCGATGAAGCCACTGCCGCCTCCGACTCAACGGTGTGTTATGGAGCCAGTGTCTCACCTTCAGCCAGTCGCCCGGTAGGGCCCTAGTCCCTGATCGACTGAACGAACGTCGTCCTGATCGTCCGCACACCATCGTTGGGAATATCGACCGCTATTTCGAAGCGGTCATGCTCCACCAGTGCAATCCACGTTCAGGTTTTGACGTCTGACGCTAGAGCGCAGGGCTGCTTACACCACGGGCAGGCCGGACTTGAGTGCGACCACCGTCGACCAGCCAGACGGGCCTTTCTCCCCTTGGCCCGTCCCTCCTGCCGGCGTGTACTGAACCTAGATCCCGTAGGTCCGCAGGAGGCACCCCATGAACGTCGCCATCATCCTGGCCCTCGGAGCGATCATTGTGGTCGCCGCCGTGCTGGGAATTGTCTTCGCACGAGAGAAGGATCCGCTGCGCCGGGCCACGGCGCTGACGCGGACCGGGGCGGCCATCATGGCGGTGTTCACCGTTCTCGGGGGATTCTTCATCGGGGGCTACGCGATGTCGGATCCGGGCGGAAACGCCGGCCTGCTGATGACCCTCGCCTGGGTCCTGCCGATGCTCATCCTCGCGGCCGCGGCCTGGTTCTGGCCGGCCCCGACCGCTCCCCTGCTGATCGCCCTCACGTCTGCCTTTATCGCGGCATGCGTCTGGCTGGCCTTCGATCCCGCGGCCCTGCGCAACTTCATCAGCGACAACGGACCCGTGATCGCCGTCAGCGTCATCGCCCTGGCGTTCCCTGCCGCCGTGCTCGGCCTGAAACGGACTGCCCTGGCCGGCTGGCTGCTGGTGTCCCTGGGAGTGCTGCCGCTGCTGATCACAATCATCGGAAGGTCGGGCCCGGTCGCGTCGCTCACCGCGGCCAGCGTGATCCCCTTGATCGCGGGGATCGTCTATCTCGTGTCCGCCCGGATGGCGCGGGGCAGTTCGGCGTCGGGCAATATCCGGGCAGCTGCGGCCTGATCCGGCCGGACCCCTTCGCGTAACGCGAATCGGGCCGGGAACAGATGGCGGGTAGCATCGGGGCCATGAGCGCCGACGACGACGACATCACCGAAGAACTCCTGGCTGACGCCGGCAAGCTGACCGGGCTGAGCCTCGAACTGCTGGGCCTCGATCCCCACCCGGATGACATGACCCCGGAGCAGCGGCTCCAGTTCGATCCGGAAGACCTGGAGGAAATGGCCGCCGTCTTGCCGGAGGAACGCCTAAAAGCGGTGAGCCAGAAGGGCCTGCTGGCGGGGCTGCTGTGGAATTCATCGAGCGTCCTCATCGACCAGCTCTTCCGCGATCTGGGAACCCTGAGCCGGCTGGAGACCATCACCCCGACCGACATCGCCGGGACCTCGGTGCTGACCTCACTGCCGCCCCAGTTCGCGTCCAGCTACGACTCGAAATTCACCCAGAAATTCATCGTCGTCGCCTCCGACGTCACCGCGTCCCTGGTCCGCGGCTGGACCGCCCCCGGATGCCTCGCCGCCGAACTCGCCGTCCGCTGTCTGCTCGATCAGGCGGAGATCACCGAGGACATCTACGAACTCGACCTCCAGGAGGACTGGCGGGCACAGGTTGAGGAAGTCCTGCTGGAGGACGCGGACAGCGAAGCCCTGTACTCGGACAGCCTCGACGTCCTCGAGGACGACGCCGACAGGCTGGGCTTCGAGCACTGGTACACGCCCTTCAGCGCCGGGGACACAGTCCCGCCCTACGCCTGCTCCTGAGCCGTATGCCTGTCCCTAGCTGGACGGTGCCTGTTCCTACCTGGACGGGGCAGCCAGTCCGGCCAGGAAGTCCTCGGTGAACCGCTGGACGCCGTCCCACTCGGTGTAGACGTAATCTCGGGACGTATCCAGGGCAGGGGACCCCTTGTCCCTGGTGATCTTCCTCATGATCTGGCGTTTGAGGAAATTGTAGTGGGTGTACAGCAGCGCGCCGCCGAACATCCCGACATGGGCAGGATGCCAGCCGGTCTCCTCCCCGAACTTCGCGACGTAGCTCTCGGCCTCTTCCCCCTCCCCGTGGGCGGCCAGGCTGACCGAGATGAGGGCAGACGGGAGACGCTCAAGCTCCCCCCGGTTCTTCTTCACAAAATCCGTGACGTAGCCCTCGTGCTTCCCCATGTGCACCGATGCCGCCACGATGACGCCGTCGAAGCCGCCCGGCAGGGTGTGCCCGGAGCGCTTGAGGTCCGCCGTTTCTGTCTGGTGCCCGTGGGCCCGGATCAGCTCGGAAATGTACTCCGCGATCTGGGCTGTCTGTCCTTCAACACTCCCGTAAGGGATGTAGATCCTGGCCATGTCCCAGTGTGTCCGCGCGGCGGGGTGAAGAAGTAGGGCCGAACGCCCCGCCGTCTCGAAACGGCACCGCACTCTTGACGGCCCGGGCCCAGCGGCATGTGATGTACAAAGGCCCCGGTCCGGTTCACAGTCGGCTGGTCGGTGCGGTACGACGTTTCCCCCACGATGAAAGGACAGGACATGTCCCTGCTTGACGCCTCCCTCTGGGAGGGAAAGATCTACCTCAACGGCTGGCGCCCGGGAGGCGGCGGGACAGCCGACGCCGTCGAGCCCGCCACCGGCGAATCGCTGGGCAGCTACGGCCTCGCCTCCGTGGACGATGTCCGTGAAGCCGCCACAACAGCGGCGGCCGCCCAAAAGGACTGGGCGAAACTCAACCCTGAGGACCGCGCCGCCGTGCTGCGCCGCGCCGGGATGCTCTGGGAGGAGCATGCCGCCGAGATCCAGGACTGGATCGTGCGCGAGTCCGGCGGCATTGGGCCCAAGGCAGGCCTGGAAACGCACATCGCGGCCAACGAATGCTACGACGCCTCGGCGTTGCCCTCCCTCCCGGCCGGGGACGTCCTCACCTCGAACGAAAACCGCTGGTCCTTCGCCCGCCGGCGTCCGGTCGGCGTCGTGTCCGTGATTGCGCCGTTCAACTTCCCGCTGATCCTCTCCATCCGCGCCGTCGCCCCGGCGCTGGCCCTAGGCAACGCCGTGCTGCTCAAACCGGATCCCCGCACCGCCGTCTGCGGCGGGGTCACCCTGGTCCGGATCTTCGAGGAGGCCGGGCTGCCTCCCGGGCTCCTGGCGCTGCTTCCCGGCGGAGCCGACATCGGCGCTGCCGTCGTCGAGGCCCCCGAGGTCGCCGTCATCGCCTTCACCGGCTCGACGGCGGCCGGGCGGAAGATCGGCGAGGCGGCCGGGCGGCTGCTCAAACGCGCGCACCTGGAACTCGGCGGCAACAACGCGCTCATTGTGCTGCCGGGCGCGGACCTGCCCAAAGCCGCCTCCGCCGCGGCGTTCGGCTCCTTTATGCACCAGGGCCAGATCTGCATGGCCGCCGGGCGCCACATCGTCCATGAGGACATCTACGACGACTATGTCAGCGCCCTCGCGGAGAAGGCCACGCATCTTCCCGTCGGAGACCCCAAGAGCGGGACCGTGGCGCTGGGCCCGATCATCGACGAGAAGCAGTTGCACCGGGTCGATTCGATCGTCCAGGACGCCGTTCAGGGCGGGGCCCGGCTGGCGGCCGGCGGAACCCACGACGGCAGGTTCTACCAGCCCACCGTCCTCGCCGACCTCGACGTCGCCAGCCCCGCATGGAAGGACGAGATCTTCGGCCCCGTGGCCCCGGTGATGAAGTTCTCCACCGTGGCGGAAGCCGTGGCCCTCGCCAACGGCAACGAATACGGGCTCTCGATCGGCATCCTGGGCGATGTGGGCATGGCCATGACCATTGCCGACCAGCTGGACTCCGGGAAGGTCCACATCAACGAACAAACGGTGTCCGACGAGGCGAACTCACCGTTCGGCGGGACGAAGAACTCCGGCAACGGCTCCCGGATCGGCGGGCACCACGCCAATATGGAGTCCTTCACGGAAATCCAGTGGCTCACGGTGCGTCCGGACATCGCCCCGTACCCGTTCTAGGGCCCACCCGTTCCAGCTGGAGGACAGGAGGATCCGGCGGCAGCTGCCGCCGGGTCCTCCCCGTCCTGACCTGACGCGGTTCAGTGCTCCGCGGCGAGGTGCTTGACGGGGTCGAAGGGCTCGAACACTGACGAGCCGATCATGAAGATGCCGCGCTGCGGGATCCAGAAGTCCCCGAGCTTGTCCTGGACGGGCAGTGCCGAAACCTGCCCGAGGTTGTGTCCCTGCAGGTGCGCATTGCTCGCGCGGACAAACCACATCTGCCGCGGGCGCGCACCAAAGGCCTGGCCGTTGGGCACCCTCCCCGTCAGCCCGATGTGCCCTGCCCCCAGCACCGGGCCGGCGACAGCCCCCATGGCGCGCAGGAACGTCCGGTTCCGCCACAGCTGCTCCGGGACCGACCCGGCCACTGCCGACATGAGCCGGGTGATCGGCGTGGCAGCCAGCGTCATGTCCCAGCTCAGGTCCACCCCGTCACCGACCTCCACGCTGAAGGAGGAGTCGTCACGCCACCGGATGGAGATCCCGACCGTCGACGTCGATCCGAGGGCGCTGCCGAAGTAGCGGGGACAGGAGGACCCCGGGGCCGTGGTGCTGTGCATCGTCCAGACCCCGGCAGGATCGCGGATCCAGACAGAGGTGTAGCCCGGGCCGACGGAGGAGGCAGCAAAACGCCGCAGGGCCAGGATGTAGCCGGAGCTGAAGGGAACACCCATCACACCGAAGCCGGCAAAGCGTTCCCCCGGGCCGGAGGGCAGCGCGGGGTTGTGTTCCACGGACTCAACCAGGGTGCGAGGACTCTGCATGGCTACGGCCTCCGTTGTTTGTTACATGTGGACGTGCAGGCGCCGGGCCGCTTCGGAAATCGAGCCGCTCAGTGACGGGTACACCGTGAAGGTGCTGGCGACGTCGTCGACGTGCAGTTTCTGGGTGACTGCGAGGGAGATGGCGAAGATCAGCTCGGAGGCGTTCGGACCCACCACGACACCGCCGATCACGGTGCCGGAGCCCTTGCGGGCGAAGATCTTGACGAAGCCGTCCCGGTGGTTGCGCATCTTGGCGCGGGCGTTGCTGCGCAGCGAGAGCTTCACAATGTCGGCCTGGTACTTGCCGGATTCGATCTCGGCCTCGGAGACGCCCACGTTCGCGATCTCGGGCGAGGTGAAGATGTTGGACGCGACCTGGTGCAACTTCAGCGGCATCACACTGTCGCCGAGGAAGTGGGCGATCGCGATCCGGCCCTGCATCGCGGCGACCGACGCGAGCGCCAGCACCCCGGTGCAGTCGCCGGCGGCGTAGATGTTCGGCGCGGTGGTGCGGGAGACGCCGTCGACCTTGATGTGGCCGCTCTCGGTGAGTGCCACGCCGGCTTCCTCGAGGCCGATCCCGGCGGTGTTCGGGATGGACCCGACGGCGACCAGGCAGTGGCTGCCGGTGATCTTGGAGCCGTCGCCGAGGGTGACGATGACACCGTCCTCGGTGCGCTCCACGGTCTCGGCCCGGGCGCGGGACAGCACCTTCACGCCGCGGCGTTCGAAGACGCCTTCCAGGACCTCGGCGGCGTCGGTGTCCGAGCCGGGCAGCACGCGGTCGCGGCTGGAAATCAGGGTGACCCTGGATCCGAGGCCGTTGTAGGCGGAGGCGAACTCGGCGCCGGTCACGCCGGAACCCACCACGATCAGGTCCTCGGGGAGCTCGTCCATGTTATAGATCTGCGCCCAGTTCAGGATCCGGATGCCGTCCGGGCGGGCGGTCGGCAGCTCGCGCGGGTGGGCACCGACGGCCAGCAGGATCGCGTCCGCCTCGATGGTTTCCGTGCCGTCGGCGGTGAGGACCTCGATGGTGTGGCTGTCCAGCATCCTGCCGGAGCCCAGGATGATCCGGACGCCCTGGTTCTCCAGGCCCTTCTGGATGTCCGAGGACTGCTGCCGGGCCAGCCGCAGCAGGCGGTCGTTGATGTGCTTGAGGTCCGCGCGCATCGTCGGGGTGCAGTCGCCGCCGTCGAGGTCGAACTTCACGCCGAGCTCGCCGGCCTCGCCGACGCGGGTCATCAGGTCCGCCGTCGCGATCAGGGTCTTGGAGGGCACGACGTCGGTCAGCACCGCGGAGCCGCCGAGCCCCGCCCGTTCGATGATGGTGACCGTCGCGCCAAGGGAGGCGGCGACCATGGCGGCTTCGTAGCCGCCGGGCCCTCCGCCCAGGATTGCGATGCGGGGTGAGCTGAAATCGGGATGCGTAGTCACAATCAGCCATTGTCCACCATTCGGACCGGCACCACCAAGAATCCGGGCCCGCATCACACCGGGCAGAATGCCGGAGCAGTTGCCGGACCCGGTGCTGGGCAGCACGCCGCCGGCAGGATAGCTTGTACCGGTGAGTACAACAGAATTCCTGAACACGGACCCCTTCGACGCCGCACGCGCCGCCGCCGACTACATCGCCGAGGAGACGGGCATCGACGCACACGACGTCGCCCTCGTGCTCGGCTCCGGCTGGGCCGACGCCGCCGACCTGATCGGCGAGACCACGGCCACCCTGTCCGCGGACGAGGTCCCGGGCTTCTCCTCCCCCTCGGTGGTGGGCCACGTCGGCACCATCCGCTCCGTGCTGACCAGGGAGGGCAAGCGCGCCCTGGTCCTGGGCGCCCGCACGCACTACTACGAGGGCAAAGGGGTGCGCGCCGTCGTCCACGGAGTGCGCACCGCCGCGGCGGCCGGCTGCAAGACCCTGGTCCTGACCAACGGCTGCGGCGGCCTCAACGAGGACTGGACGCCCGGCACCCCGGTCCTGATCAGCGACCACATCAACCTCACCGCCACCTCACCGCTTGAGGGCGCCACCTTCGTGGACCTCACCGACCTGTACTCCTCGCGGATCCGCGGCCTCGCCCGCGAAGTCGATCCCTCGCTGGACGAAGGCATCTACGCCCAGTTCACCGGCCCGCACTACGAAACCCCCGCCGAGGTGCAGTACGCCAAGCGGATCGGCGCGTCCCTGGTGGGCATGTCCACCGCGCTCGAGGCCATCGCCGGCCGCCACGCGGGCATGGAGGTCTTCGGCATTTCACTCGTGACCAACCTCGCCGCGGGCATCAGCCCTGTGCCGCTGAGCCATGAGGAAGTCCTTGAGGCCGGCCAGGCCGCCGGCCCGCGGATCTCCAAGCTGCTTGCGGAGATCATCGCGAAGCTCTGAGTGCGGGTTCCGGCGCTCAGCTCCCGGACGCCAGGTAGCGCACGGCCTTCAGCTTGTCCTGCGGGAAGCGCCGCTCCATCGAATCGGCGATCCCGGCGATGGTCTGCCGGGCCAGGGCCTGCCGCCAGGCGAGTTCGGCCTGGCGCATGGTCTGGGAGATCAGGCAGGTCCGGACGAAGTTGTGGTCCGTGTCGGCATCCGGGACATTGCCCAGGATGCCGTCGCAGCGAAACACCGGTTCGGGGCCTTCCAGTGCCAGGACGATGTCCAGCACCGTAACGTTTTCGGGCCTGCGCGCCAGGTGGAACCCGCCGCGCGGGCCCGAGACGGAGCCCAGGATGCCCGCGTGGACCAGCGACTGGAGCTGCTTGTTCAGATAGGCGCCCGGGAGCCTGTAGTACTCCGCCAGCCGGGCACTGTTGACGGCCTCCCCGGCCGGTGTCCACGCCATGTTGACGCAACTGTGCACCGCCCATTCCACCCCACGGCCCATCTTCATATTCCAGACGCTACGTGTCCGGAAAATTGCCTGTCAAGGGCTGGGTGCGGGACGGCCGTGATCGATCCGCAAGCCGGGCTCTCGCTTGTCGGGGGAGGCATCCGCGGCGATTGGCACTAGTTTGGTTCCTATGACGTCTCCTGATGCCGACCTCACCCGCCTGCTGAGCGAAGCCCGGACCTGGGCCGCCCAGGACCCGGATCCCGCGACCGCTGCCACCCTGACCGAACTGGTCCGGCTCGCCGGCGACGGCACGGCCTCGGCCCGGCAGGAGCTCGCCGACAGCTTCAACGGCACCCTGCAGTTCGGCACCGCGGGCCTGCGGGCGCCCCTCGGCCCCGGTCCGAACCGGATGAACCGCGTGGTGGTGCGCCGCGCCGCCGCCGGATTTGCGGCATTCCTGACCGGCGCCGTCGCCCAGGCCGCCCCCGGAGTCCGGCCGCGCGCCGTCGTGGGCTACGACGCCCGCCATAACTCCGCGATCTTCGCGGCAGAAACCGCCGCTGTCCTCACCGCTGCCGGCGTCGAGACCTTCCTGATGCCGGCCGCCCTGCCGACCCCGCTGCTCGCCTACGCGGTGCGGGCATTGGAGTGCGACGGCGGCGTGATGGTCACCGCCAGCCACAACCCGCCGCAGGACAACGGCTACAAGGTCTACCTGGGCCGGCACGCCGTCGAGGAGAACGGGCGCGGCGCCCAGATCGTGGCGCCCTACGACGGGCTGATCGCGGCGAAGATCGACGCCGTCGGCGAGCTGTCGGGCGTCGCCCTGGCCACGGAGGGCTGGACCGTGCTGGACCCGTCCATCGCCGCCGGCTACGAGGCCGCCGTCGCCGCCCTGGCCGACCCGGAGCACTTCCCGGCCCGCGACCTCAAGATCGTCCTGACCCCCATGCACGGCGTGGGGGGCGGGACCGCCGTGGCGGTCCTGCACGCGGCCGGCTTCGCCGACGTCACGCTGGTGAGCGAGCAGGCCGAGCCGGACCCCGACTTCCCCACGGTGAACTTCCCGAACCCCGAGGAGCCCGGCGCCCTGGACCTGGCCCTCGAAACCGCCGCCCGGGTGGATGCGGACATTGTGATCGCCAACGACCCCGACGCCGACCGCGCCGCGGTTGCTGCGAAGGATCCGGACACCGGCGCCTGGCGCATGCTGCGCGGCGACGAGGTCGGTGCCCTGCTCGGCGCGCACGTCGTGGCGCGGCTGGGCAGCGGCAGCGGAGAAACCACAGCAGGGGTGTTCGCGAATTCGATCGTGTCCTCGCGGTTGCTGGCCCGGATCGCGGCGACGGCGGGCTACGCCCATGAGGAAACCCTCACCGGGTTCAAGTGGATCGCCCGCGTTCCCGGACTGCTCTACGGCTACGAGGAGGCGCTGGGTTACTGCGTCGCGCCCGCCCTGGTCCGGGACAAGGACGGGATCTCCGCGGCAGTGCTGATCGCGGAATTCGCGGCAGCCGCGAAGGCCGAAGGCAAGACGATCTTCGACACGCTCGACGAGCTGTACCTGGTGCACGGCCTGCATGCGAGCGACCAGCTCAGCATCCGCGTTGCTGACCTGGGCCTGCTGGATGCCATGATGAACCGGCTGCGCGTCAGCCCGCCGGGATCCTTTGGCGGCTCCGCCGTCGAAACCATCACCGACCTCGCCGAAGGCACTGCACAGTTGCCGCCCACCGACGGCCTGCTATACCTGACCAGGGACCTCAGCCGCATCATCATCCGCCCCAGCGGCACCGAGCCCAAGCTCAAGTGCTACCTGGAGGTCATCCGCAGCGTGGACTCCGCCGCCGAACTGCCCGCGGCGCGGCACGAGGCACGTGCCGCGCTCGACGGCGTCCTCGCGGACGTCCGCGAGGCGCTGGGACTCTAGCGCCTCGCGGCTCAGCCCCTAGAGCTCGACCTCAATGTACCCGCCCACAATCCGGGTACCGAAGGTCGGGAGGCGGAGTTCCGGCGAGCCAAGGCACTCCCCCGTTCCGAGGTCGTAGACCTCCTTGTGCAGCGGCGAGGCAAGCGTCGGGCGCGAGCCACGGGACCCGGTGATGCCCCGGGCCATCACGTGCGCCCCGGTCACCGGATCCTCCTGGGCGACCGCAAAAACCTCACCGGCCCCTGTGCGGAACAACGCCACCTGGCGCCCCGCAATGAGCGCGGCCTCGCCCCAGGCCGGTTCCAGGTCATCCACTGCGCACACGCGGTGCCAGCCGGTCCCGTAGCTGGGGTGTTCAATAAAGCTCCGTGCTGCGCTCTCAAGTACGGCAGTCATTCCGGCCCCTCTCTGGTACATCTCTCCCGGGCTCAGCCGCAACTGCGGCCACATACCCAAGCTAGGTCCGGGGTGTAACAGCAGCGTGCAGATAATGTGTCCGGCGGGTAAAAGAGACCTCACGCCGCCGGAAACGCGTCCGTGATGCAGAAGTTAAGATCACGAAACATAAGGGAAACTGAAGCGAAACTGCGCTTGCCTAGTCTGGATGGACACCTCGATTTGAGAAGGCCGCAGTGCATTGACTGCGGCCCCTGCGAAAGGCCCACCGTGACCGGACAGACTTCAAGCCCCCAGAACCAGGATGCTCAGCGCAGCACAGCTGCGCGCCGCATCGTGGTTGCCGGCGGCGGCCCTGCCGCCCACCGATTCGCCGACGCAATGCACGCCCGGGGCCTCGATGGCTGGAACGTCACCGTCCTCACCGAGGAAGCGCACCTCCCCTACGACCGCGTCGCGCTGAGCAAGGCCCTCACCGACTCCGGCGTCGACCTCACCCTGGGTACCGCCTCGATGTGGGACCACCAGGCGCTGACGCTGCAGACCGGCGAGCGCGTCACCGGCATCGACATCCCGGGCAAGGCCGTGACCACCGCGGCCGGCACCGTGTACAGATATGACGACCTCGTCATCGCCACCGGCTCCGACGCCGCCCGCCTGCCGATCCCTGGCTCCGAACTTACCCACGTCTACCGCACGCTGGAAGATGTCTGGGCCATCAACAAGGCCATCGCCGAACTGACGGAGAAGCTGGGCCGCAAGGTCAACGCCGTCACCATCGGCGGTGGCCTGCTGGGCCTGGAATCCGCGGCCGGCACCGAGCAGCTCGGCGCCACCCCGATCGTCATCAACGGCTCCCCGTGGCTGATGAACACCCAGCTGGACCAGGGCGCCGGGCAGGCCCTCGGCCGCCTGATCGAAGCCAAGGGCTTCACGGTCCACGGCGGCGTGTTCCCCTCCGAGGTCCTGTCCGACGACGACGGCCAGGTCACCGGCGTGCTGATGGCCGACGGCCGCATCATCGACGCCGACCTTGTGATCGTCGCGATCGGCGTGAAACCCCGCGACGAGCTGTTCCGCGCCGCCAACGGCACAGCCGGAGACACGGCACTGGAAGGCGCCGCGGCGGAGGACACCGCACCCCTGTTCGACCTCGGCCCGCGCGGCGGCGTCGTGATCTCCGAGGGCTGCGAAACGCAGGTCCCCGGCATCTGGGCAATCGGCGAGGTCGCCAACTTCGGCGGCATGTGCCTGGGCCTGGTGGCGCCCGCCAACACCATGGCGGAGATCGTCGCGGACCGGCTGCACGGCGGCGACGCGACGTTCCCGGGCTTTGACACCGCCACCAAGCTCAAGCTCTCCGGCGTCGACGTCGCCAGCTTCGGCGACGCGTTCGCCCGGACCGAGCACGCGCTGGAAATCGTCTACGCCGACCCGGCCCGCGGCGTCTACCAGAAGATCGTCACCACGGACGATGCCAAGACCCTGCTGGGCGGCATCTTCGTCGGCGACGCCACCCCGTACACCTCCCTGCGCCCCATGCTGGGCCGCGAACTGGCCGCCGAACCCGGCGCCTACCTCACCGCGGCCGGCGGCGGCGACGCCGGGGACGAAGTCTTTGAGACCCAACTCCCGGACAACGCCATCCTGTGCTCCTGCAACAACGTGTCCGCCGGAACCATCCGCGACACCGTCAACGGCTGCGGTGCCTGCGACGGCAACGCCCCCGTCCAGGAGCTCGGCGAACTGAAAGGCTGCACCCGCGCCGGGACCAGCTGCGGTTCCTGTGTGCCGATGCTCAAGAAGCTGCTCGAAACCGAACTGACCAAGTCCGGCGTCGCGGTCTCCAAGGCCCTCTGCGAGCACATCGAACTGTCCCGGCAGGAACTCTTCGAGACCATCCGGGTCCTGGAGCTGACCTCCTTCGAGGAGGTCATGGCCAAATACGGCACCGGCGAAGGCTGCGACATCTGCAAGCCGACCATCGCCAACATCCTGGCCAGCCAGAACAGCGCGTACGTCCTGGACGCCGGCCGCGGCACCCTGCAGGACACCAACGACCGCGCGCTGGCCAACATGCAAAAGGACGGCACCTACTCGGTGGTCCCGCGGATCGCGGGCGGCGAGATCACCCCGAAGAAGCTCGGTGTGATCGCCGCCGTCGCCGAAAAGTACAGCCTCTACACCAAGATCACCGGCGGCCAGCGGATCGACATGTTCGGCGCCCGGCTGGAGCAGCTCCCGGAAATCTGGAAGGAACTGGTCGACGCCGGGTTCGAGTCCGGCCAGGCCTACGGCAAGTCCCTGCGCACGGTGAAGTCCTGCGTCGGGTCCACCTGGTGCCGCTTTGGGGTCCAGGACGCGGTGGCCATGGCCATCAACCTGGAGCTGCGCTACCGCGGCCTCCGCAGCCCGCACAAGCTCAAGATGGGCGTCTCCGGCTGCGCCCGGGAATGCGCCGAAGCCCGCGGAAAGGACGTCGGCGTCATCGCCACCGCGGACGGCTGGAACCTTTATGTCGGCGGCAACGGCGGCGCCACCCCGGCACATGCCCAGCTGCTGGCCAAAGACCTCGACGACGACACCCTGCTGAAGTACATCGACCGCTACCTGATGTACTACATCCGCACCGCGGACCGGCTGCAGCGCACCGCGCGCTGGCAGGAGGAGCTCGACGGCGGCCTGAAGCACGTCGAGGAGGTGGTGGTGAAGGATTCGCTCGGCATCGCCGCGGAACTCGAGGCCGCCATGGCCAAGCACGTCGACACCTACGTGGACGAGTGGGCCGACACGCTGAAGGACCCCGAGCGCCTGCGCCGGTTCCGCTCGTTCGTCAACGCGCCGGGCCAGTTGGACGATTCCATCACCTTCGTCCCCGACGAGCGCGGTCAGATGCGCCCCGCCACAGCGGAGGAGAAGGCGCTGGCCGGCAGGCAGCCAGTAATCATCGGTTCTTCCATCCCGGTCCGTGCAAGCGACAAGAACGAGGTATGACCATGCAGCTCAGCATCGATCTCAGCGGCCGCGAAGTCCTCGTCACCGGCTCGGACACCGCAGCCCGCCAGGCAGTCCGCC
>NZ_MQTS01000231.1:14067-56269 GCF_020532825.1 Arthrobacter sp. SO3 | reverse complement strand
GCGCCGTCGTCTCGCGGCTCAGCAGCCCGGGCGGCGCCCGCCACGACGGTCCCCTGCCGGAGCGCCCCTTCCTGGTCGCCGCCGTCGACGACGGCCAGCCCGGCTGGGCGGCGCTGCTGGACCGCTGCCGGGAAACCGGCATCCCGGTCGCGGTGGAACCCGCCGCCGGCGCCGCCGGCCACGTCACCCTGGTCGGCGGCGGCCCGGGAACCATCGAGCTGCTGACTGTCGCCGCCGTCGAGGCCCTGCGGGACGCCGACGTCGTCTTCTACGACCGGCTGGCCCCCTACCAGGAACTTCCGACACTGAGCACGGCCGAGCTGGTGGACGTGGGCAAGCGCCCCGGCCACCACCCGGTCAGCCAGTCCGGCATCGAGGGGCTGATGGTGGAAGCGGCCCACGCCGGGAAGAACGTGGTGCGGCTCAAGGGCGGCGACCCGTACGTGTTCGGCCGCGGCGGCGAGGAAGTGGCCGCCTGCGTGAAGGCCGGTGTCCCGGTCCGCGTGATCTCCGGCGTCACGAGCGCCATTTCCGTTCCGGCCGCGGCCGGAATCCCGGTCACGCACCGCGAGGTCAGCCACATGTTCACCGTCGTCTCCGGCCACGCCCCGCTGACCGAGCAGGAGCACATGCACCTGGCCGGGCTGGGCGGGACCATCGTGGTGCTGATGGGCATCGGCACGCTGCACCAGCTCGCCGCCGGGCTGCGCCGGGCGGGGATGCGCGCGGACATGCCGATGGCCGTCGTCGAGCGCGGGTACCGCCCCGGCCAGCGGACCACCATCGCGGAGCTGGGCACCATCACCACGGCGGCTGCCGACTGCAGCAACCCTGCTGTCCTGGTGATCGGCGACGTGGTCCGGGTGGCTGAGGCCAACCGCGGCTGCGCGGAGGCGGAAGCCGAACTGGACCGCCTGGCTGCTTCCCTGATGGGGGCGTGAAAGCCATGAGCGCGCTCAACGCCATCGCCCCTGCCGGGCTGCCCGGCGCCGGTCCGGCACCGCAGACCGCGGAGCAGACTGTGGAGCTGCCGCTGGAGGGCTTCCGGATCGGTGTGACCTCGCACCGCCGTTCCCAGGACCTGATCGAGGCCCTGGAGCGGCGCGGCGCCGAGGTGCTGCACGCACCGGCGCTGAAGATCGCCCCCGTGCAGGAGGACCTGAGCCTGATCGAAGACACCCGAACCATCATCGCCGCACGCCCGGAACTGTGCATCGCCACCACGGCCTACGGCATGCGGCGCTGGTGCGAGGCCGCGGACACCTTCGGAATCGGCGAGCAGCTGCTGGAAACGCTCGGCGCCACCCGGATGTTCGTCCGGGGCCCCAAGGCCCGCGGCGCCGTCCGCGCGGCCGGGCTGGCCGACGTCGGGATCAGCAGCGACGAAACCACCGCCACCCTGGTGGACATGCTCCTGGCCGAGGGGGTGCGCGGCAAAACCGTCGCGGTGCAGCTGCACGGCTACACCGACGTCCGCCAGCTCGAGCGGCTCCGGATGTCCGGGGCCACGGTCCTGACGGTCACCCCGTACCGCTGGGTCAAGCCCGACGGCGCCGACCGGCTGCCGCGGCTCATCGAGGCCGCCTGCAGCGGCAACCTGGACGTGCTGACCTTCACCAGCGCCCCCGCGGTGGACGCGATGTGGAGCACCGCCCACGAGATGGGCCTGTACAAGCAGCTCGTGGAGAGCCTGAAGACCACGGTGGCCACCGCCGTCGTGGGCCCGATCACCGCGCAGCCGCTCATCGATGCCGGACTGCAGCCGCTGATCCCGGAGCGGTTCCGGATGGGCGCCCTGATCCGTCTCGTCGTGGAGCACCTCGCCCTCAACCATGTCCGCCGCCTGGACACCGTGTCCGGCCGGGTGGAACTCCGCGGCCGCTCGCTGCGGATCGACGGCGAGTCCGTGGAGCTGGCTCCCGCGCCGCTGCTGCTGCTGCGGGCGCTGCTGGGCGCCAGCGGCGCCGTGCTGTCCCGGGAGTCGCTGTCCGAACTGCTGGAACTCCGCGGGTCCGTCCATGCCCTGGACATGACGGTCAGCCGGCTGCGCTCCGCCCTGCCGGACGGCCGGCTGGTGGAAACCGTGGTGAAACGCGGCTACCGGATCCGGGTGTGACCCACGGCATTACTGGCGGGTAAACATTGGCGAACGGGCCGCGAAAATACGGCAACACCGGGGAAACACGCCGGAAAAATCGGCCGCCTACGCTGGGGACCAACAAGCAGTCAGGCCACACCGACGGCCACCAGCGAAAGGGACCCATCATGTCCGCCACCCCCACCGTTTCCGCCGATTCCCAGACCCGGCCCAGGATTGTCATCGCCGGGGCCGGCCCGGCCGCGCAGGCCCTCGTCCGCCAGCTCACCCGGACCCCGTTCGCCGGCGGCATCACGGTGCTCAGCAACCGGGATGACGCCCCGGAGGAACTCCTGGAACTCGCCGCCCTCCCGCAGGTCTCGGTCCGCTTCGGCCAGCCGGCCAGCTACGTCGACCCGGACAGCCGCTATGTCACCACGGCGGACGGCCTGGAATTCAGCTACGACCAGCTGGTCATCGCGACCGGCTCCTCCCCCGCCGGCGCACCGCTGGCAGGGGAAGGCCGGTGCCTGAACTACTCAACGATTGACGACGCCGCCGGACTGGGCGAGGCCGTCAAGGACGTCACGCGGGTCCTTGGCCGGCGGCCCCTGGGCATCCTGGTCGGCACCGGAACGGCCGCGGGCCAGGCCGAGGCCGTGTTGCGCGCCCGCGGTGTCCGCCCCATCCGCACGACCCAGCGGCCGGCCGCCGTCGTTCCCACCGTCGCCGGGTCGGCCCTTACGGCTGCCGGGATTGTGTTCGAGGACGGCTCGAGCATGGCCGGGGACCTCGTGGTCCTGGCCGAGGAACCGGTGGCCCGTGACGCCCTCGCGGTCAGCGCCGGGCTGAAGACAGCCCGCCAGGGCGGAATCGTCATCGGCCGTGACTTCCGCACGTCCGTCCCGGGAATCTGGGCTATCGGGGATGCCGCCGTGTTCGACGGCGTGCGCCTGGGCCTGCTGGTGGCCGCCTCCTCGGCGGCGTCCGTCTGCGCCTCCCAGCTGCTCCAGGCCGGCATGGCGGAGCCGCTGGCGAACGCTGCCTGAACGCCTGCGCGGATGCCCTCCGGCGGGAGGCCTGTTATGGCAAGATGGACACCTGAGAAGCCACGAAGAATGCGGTGTCTGCAGGCCCATAAGGCCCCCAGAGGGACAACCTCGGGGAAAACCCCCGGGGGGCAATACAGTCCCAGGCCCGCCAGGAAAGGGACCACCATGAGCCACGAAGCCGCGACTGCCGGAAGGGTTACCGCCGCTGCCGGGGAAGCCGTAGCGTCCGGAACCTCGGGAAATATTGCCTCCTACATCGACCACACACTGCTCAAGCCGGAGGCAAGCGAGGCTGAGATCCTCAAGGTCTGTGCCGAGGCCGCCGAATACCGGTTCAAGTCAGTGTGCGTCAACCCGGTCTGGGTCAAGACGGTCAAGAAGGCCCTGAAGGGCTCTGGTGTGCTGACCTGCTCCGTCGTCGGATTCCCGCTGGGCGCCACCCCCAGCGACGTCAAGGCCTTTGAGGCCCGCGGTGCCGTCCTGGACGGCGCCGAGGAAGTCGACATGGTGATCAACATTGCTGCGGCCCGGGCCAATGACAGGGGAGCCCTGGTCGATGACATCACGGCCGTCGCGGAAGCCGTCCACGAAGGTGGCGCCATCCTGAAGGTCATCATCGAAACGGCGCTGCTGGACGACGCCCAGAAAGTGCTGGCCTGCGAGGCGGCAGTGGAGGCGGGCGCCGATTTTGTGAAGACGTCCACCGGCTTCAACGGCGGCGGGGCCACCGCCGCGGACGTCGCGCTGATGCGCCGCACGGTGGGTCCGGGCCTCGGTGTCAAGGCCTCGGGCGGGGTGCGTTCGCTCGCCGATGCACAGGCTATGATTGCTGCAGGTGCAACACGTATTGGCGCCAGCTCCGGCATCGCGATCGTCACGGGTGAACAGGGTTCTTCCGCGTACTGATCCGCTCCGGCAGCCGCCACAGTTTTGAGCCCCACGGGGCCGAGGAGGAACGAATGTCCAGCAACACCGCGAAGACCCAGCAGACCCCGCAGAACGAGAACAGCCTCGGCTCCAGCGTCGTCCTGTTCGTCCTGATGATGGTCCTCTTCGGCGCTTCCCTTTACTCGCTGAGCTTCCTGTCGCTGGGCAACCCGTGGCCGATGGCCGCCTGCCTCGTCCTGTTCGCCCTGGCATTCTGGATCCCGCAGACCATCACCGGCCGTTCGGATTCCGCGGGCGAAAGCTAAAGCACCAGATACTTAAAATGACTGAAGCTCCGGATCTTTCGGAGCTTCAGTCATTTAACCCAAGGACTCTTGGCCGGTTACACGGCCTCACCGCGAGGCGGGCCGGCGAGGCGGCTGGCGGGCCGGCTGGCGGGCCGGCCGCTACGCGGCGGCGAGCAGCCCGAACAGGCTTTGGACCAGCCCGGTCCCGATGGCCACCGCGGCGGGCCAGTGCACCTTTGCCACGCCCAGCACCCCGCCGAACATGCCGATCATGGCGTAGGCACTGACCGGGATCAGGACGAACCACTCCCGCCGTGACCCGGCCCGGCCCAGCAACGGGACCGAGAACGCCCCGTTGGCCTTCCAGACGTCCTTCAGCAGCGGCAGCTTCCGCAGGACCTTCGGCGGCTTGATCACCAGAGGCCAGAGCAGCGGAACTCCCCCGGTCGTGATCATGTCCCCCACAATGTGCACCAGCACGCCGGTCAGCATGGAGACCGGCAGCCAGGTCCACTGGTGCGGCGCGAACCAGGTCACGAGTCCGGCCATGGTGAGGGCAAGGACCCAGTTGCTGATCCAGCCGTACTTCGGGAAGAGCTTCAGGGCTTTCGCGGCGATGTTGATCATGAACATGCACAGCAGCCCGGCGCCCACCGACAGCAGGCCCCAGTCCGTCTGCAGCTGAAGTTGCCCCGCGAGCGCGGCGAGCAGCACAAAGAACGCGGCGCCGAGCAGGGAATGCGTGCCCTGGCGGTGCCCGCCGGAGACGTTCTCGATGCCGACCGCGATCACGTTCGACAGTGGCGGCAGCGAGTGCGCCACCGTGCTGGAGCGGTGGTCCCAGTCGCAGACCAGCGCCGTCCCCGCCGTCGCCATCCCGCCGATCACAATCCCGGTCGCGTCCAGCGGATACCAGCCCAGCGTGTACGGACCGGTCGAGGCAATGGCCACCCACGCCGCGGCTCCCGACGCGGCGTGGTGTCCTCCCATCATTCTTTACTTCACCGCAAGCGGGGCGTCGGAGAAAATATTGCGGATGACGCCGTTGGCCCATTCCAGGATCTCGGCGTCCTGCAGGTCGCGGCCGCCGATCCGCGCGGTCTTGGGCTTGGGGATAAGCACCGCGTCCAGGGCAGGTTTGGACTGCGATCCGGGGTACATCCGGGTGAGCCGCATCAGCTTGGATTCCGGCAGCTGCGCCGGGGAGAACTTGATGAAGTTCCCCTGCAGGGCAACATCGCTGAGCCCGGCTTCGCGGGCGCCGACCCGGAAGCGGGCAACCTCGATCAGGTTCGTCGCGGGCAGCGGCAGCTCACCGTAGCGGTCCACGAGCTCGGCGAGCACTTCGTCGATCGCCTCGTAGGTGATCGCCCCGGCGAGCTTGCGGTAGGCCTCCAGGCGCAGCCGTTCGCCTGGTACGTAGTCGTGCGGCAGGTGCGCGTTGACCGGCAGCTCGATCTTCATCTCCGCGGCCTTCTCCTCGGCCTCGCCCCGGTATTCGGCCACGGCCTCGCCGACCAGGCGGATGTAGAGGTCGAAACCCACCCCCTGGATGTGGCCGGACTGCTCGCCGCCGAGCAGGTTGCCGGCGCCGCGGATCTCAAGGTCCTTCATGGCCAGCTGCATGCCGGCGCCGAGCTCGTTGTGGGTGGCGACGGCCTTGAGCCGTTCCAGCGCCACTTCGCCCAGCGGCTTTTCGGACGGGTACAGGAAGTAGGCGTAGGCGCGTTCGCGGCCGCGGCCCACCCGTCCGCGCAGCTGGTGCAGCTGCGAGAGCCCGTACTTGTCCGCCCCGTCCACGATCAGGGTGTTCGCGTTGGAGATGTCCAGCCCGGTCTCGATGATGGTGGTGCAGACCAGCACGTCGAAGCGCTTCTCCCAGAAATCCACGATGATCTGCTCGAGCCGGCTCTCGGACATCTGCCCGTGCGCCACCTCGACCCGGGCCTCCGGGACCAGTTCGCGGATCTTCGCCGCGGTGCGGTCGATCGTGGACACCCGGTTGTGCACGAAGAACACCTGGCCTTCGCGCATCAGTTCGCGGCGGATCGCCGCAGAGGTCTGCTTGTCCGTGTACGGGCCCACGTACGTCAGCACCGGGTGGCGTTCCTCCGGCGGGGTGGCCAGGGTGGAGGTCTCGCGGATGCCGGTCAGCGACATTTCCAGGGTCCGGGGAATCGGGGTGGCGCTCATGGCGAGCACGTCCACGTTGGTGCGCATCTTCTTCAGCGCTTCCTTGTGTTCGACGCCGAAGCGCTGCTCCTCGTCCACGATCACCAGGCCGAGGTCCTTGAACGCAAAGTCCTTGGACAGCAGCCGGTGGGTGCCGATCACCACGTCCACGGACCCGGCCTTGACGCCCTCGGCGGTCTCTTTGGCCTCCTTGGCGCCCTGGAAGCGGGACAGCGGCTTGACCACGAGCGGGAAGCCGGAGAACCGTTCGGTGAACGTTTCATAGTGCTGCTGGGCGAGCAGCGTGGTGGGCACCAGCACGGCGACCTGTTTGCCGTCCTGGACGGCTTTGAACGCGGCCCGGACCGCGATCTCGGTCTTGCCGTAGCCCACGTCGCCGGAGATCAGCCGGTCCATCGGGATCTCCCGCTCCATGTCCGCCTTGACCTCGTTGATGGTGGTCAGCTGGTCCGGGGTCTCCACGTACGGGAAGGCTTCCTCGAGCTCGCGCTGCCAGGGGGTGTCGGGGCCGAAGGCGTAGCCGCGGGAGGCCATCCGGGCCGAGTAGAGCCGGATCAGTTCGCCGGCGATTTCCTTGACCGCCTTGCGGGCCCGGGACTTGGTGCTGGCCCAGTCAGCGCCGCCCATTTTGCTCAGCGCGGGGGTGTCCCCGCCGACGTAGCGGGTGACCTGGTCCAGCTGGTCGGTGGGCACGAAGAGCCGGTCGCCGGGGGCGCCGCGCTTCGACGGCGCATATTCCAGAACGAGGTATTCGCGCACACCGTCGCCTCCCCCTGCCACCTTGCGCTGGATCAGTTCCACGAACCGGCCGATGCCGTGCTGTTCGTGCACCACCGAGTCGCCGGCCACGAGCTGCAGCGGGTCCACGGCGTTCCGCCGCTTCGACGGCATCCGGCGCATGTCCTTGGTGGAACCGGCGGAGGTCCGTCCCAGCAGGTCCGCCTCGGTCAGCAGGGCGAGCTTGAGCGGCTCCAGGACAAAACCGCGTCCGACGGCGGCCGTCGTCACCTCGATCAGCCCGGCCTGCGGGTCGTCGTCGAGGGAGTCGACCCGGGCGCAGGGGATGTCGTTGTCGTGGAAGAGTTCCGCGAGCCGCTGGGCCGGGCCGGGACCCTCGGTGACGACGACGATGCGCCACTGGTCGCGGACGTGGGAGCCGATGAAGTCCATCATTTCGGCGACGTCGCCCTGGTAGCCGCGGGGTTCGCGGGCATGCAGGTTCAGGACGTCGACGTCGGGCAGCAGTTCCTCGTCGGTGGCCAGCGAGGTGATGGACCACCAGGACACCTCGTGCCCGAGGGCCACGGAGCGGGTGTCCGTGAGGGAGCGGAAGCTGGCCGAGTGCAGGGCCTCAGACGCGGCGGACGTGAGATCAAGGGGTGCGGTGCCGCCGTCGGACGCCGTCGACCACGCAGCCTCAAGGAATTCCTCGTTGGTGGCGGCGAGGTCGTGGGCGCGGGTCCGGACCTTTTCCGGTTCGATCACCACGGCCATCGAACCGGCCGGGAACTGGTCCAGGAACGGCACCATGGCATCCACCAGCACCGGGGCCAGTGATTCCATGCCTTCGACGGCGATGCCACCGGCGATCTTCTCCAGCATGTCCGCGGCGGCCGGCAGCTGTGATTTCAGCGTCGCGGCGCGGGACATCACCGAAGGCGTGATGAGGATTTCGCGGCACGGCGGGGCGTGCAGTTCGGTGGGGTGGTGCACCCCCGGCGCGCTCAGCGAGCGCTGGTCCGCGACGGCGAACCAGCGCATCTGGTCCACTTCGTCGCCAAAGAACTCCACCCGGATGGGGTGGTCCTCGGTGGGCGGGAAGACATCCAGCATCCCGCCGCGGACGGCGAATTCACCGCGCCGGGTGACCATGTCCACGCGGGCGTAGGCGGCGTCGGCCAGGCTCCGCACGACGCCGCTGAACGGGGCCTCCTGGCCGACCTTCAGGGTGACAGGCACCAGCTCGCCGAGGCCAGCGACGATCGGCTGCACGACCGCCCGGACCGGGGCGACGACAACGCGAAGGGCGCCGGCGGTGGCGGTTTCCGGGTGCGCGAGCCGGCGCAGCACGGACAGGCGCCGGCCCACCGTGTCCGAGCGCGGTGACAGCCGTTCGTGCGGGAGCGTTTCCCAGCTGGGGAACTCCGCGACGGCGTCGGCCGGCAGGAAGGCGCGCAGCGCTTCAGTCAGGTCCTCGGCTTCACGGCCGGTGGCGGTGATGGCCAGGACAACGGGCGCGAGACTGCCGCCGCTGCCTTTCCCTGCGTCTGCCGCCGTGTTTTCCGCGGTGTCTTCCGCCAGGGCGGAGAGTCCGTCGGCCATTTCCGCCAGCAGGGCCGAGCGCAGGCCGGCGGGGGCGCTGATCTGGTAGTCCTCGCTGCGGGCCGCGAACCCGCGCGCGGCTTCAGCCCGGACACGGGCATAGTTGCGGTCTTCGGCGAGGACACGGCGCAGACCGGTGAGTGAGGGGCCGTTGAGGCTCATGACGGTAGCTCCTGAAGGGATCACGGGGGACGCAGGCAACACGAATAGCCGGAATTCGCGAGAATCCCGGGTACCCCCAGCCTACCGCGCGGCCCGGAGGCCCCGGATGCAGCGTGCCGCCAGAACAACGCCTCCAAAACAACGCGGGGTCACGTAGCGCCCATCCGGAGGGCCATTATGGGCGATACGTGACCCCGCGTTGCTGCAGCGGCCTGCCGGCACCAATGGCCGTCGGGCTAGGCTGGCAGAATACGCGGCCGTCCAAACGGCACGGCGCTCCGAATGCTTCGTAGACGACAAGGAGTCACCATGACCGGCACCCCCGAATCCGCACAGATGCCGACCGCGCCCACCGGCAAACCGAAGACGGTGCTTGTCACCGGCGCCACCGGCTATATCGGCGGCCGGCTGGTTCCGCGCCTGCTGGAAGCCGGGCACAAGGTGAAGGTACTGGTCCGCACCCCGGCGAAGATCGCCGGGGTGCCGTGGCTTGAGGACGTCGAAGTCATCCAGAGCAGCCTCGACGACGGCGATGCCCTCCGCGCGGCGCTGGACGGCGTCGACGTTCTCTACTATCTGGTCCATTCCATGGCGGCCGGGGCGGGTTTCGAGTCCAAGGAAAAGGCGATGGCGGAGATTGCGGCGCAGGCGGCAGCCGACGCCGGGGTGGCCCGGATCGTCTATCTGGGCGGCCTGCACCCCGCGAACGCTGAACTGTCCACCCATATGCGGTCCCGCGAAGCCGTCGGCGGGGTCTTCCTCGACAGCCCGGTGGACGCCATCGTCTTCCAGGCCGGCGTCGTGATCGGCTCGGGATCGGCGTCGTTCGAGATGATCCGGCACCTGTCGGAGACGCTCCCCCTAATGCCGGCCCCCAGCTGGGTCCGCAACAAGATCGAGGCGATTGCCGTGCGCGATGTGCTGCACTACCTCGTGGGGGCCGCATCGCTCGAAGGCCCGATCAACCGCACCTTCGACATCGGCTGCCGCCAAGTCCTCAGCTACGCGGGGATGATGCAGGAATACGCTGCGGAGGCCGGGCTCCCGCACCGTGTGGTGCTGGCGCTCCCCATTCCCGCGCCCAAGCTCGCGGGCATGTGGGTGGCGTTGACCACACCGATCCCGCTGTCGATGTCCTTGCCGCTCGTGGAGTCCCTCCAGCACGATGCCGTCTCCCGGGAACACGACATCGACGCGTACATCCCACCGCCCGAGGGCGGCCTGACCCCCTACCGTGGCGCGGTCGCGCTTGCCCTGGGCAAGGAGCGCGACGGCCAGGTCGAGACGACCTGGGCCAGCGCCGGGGCCGACGCCGATCCCCTTCCCAGCGACCCGGACTGGGCCGGGCACCGGGTGTACCTGGACGAACGCACCTACTCCAGCCCGGTGGATCCGAAGTACGTCTGGACCATCATCGAAGGGATCGGCGGCCGCAACGGCTGGTACTCGCTCCCGCTGGCATGGCGCGTCCGCGGCTGGCTGGACAAACTCACTGGCGGCGCCGGGCTGCTGCGCGGCCGCCGGCACCCGCACCTGCTGGCCGAGGGCGAAGTGGTGGACTGGTGGCGGGCGGAGCGGATCGACCGCGGCCGGCTGCTCCGGCTGCGCGCCGAAATGAGGGCGCCGGGCCGGGCCTGGCTGGAGCTGTCTGTGGAGCCGGAGGGAACCGGCAGCCGCTACCGCCAGCGGGCAATCTTCTTCCCGAAAGGCCTGGGCGGGCGCCTGTACTGGCTGGCGGTTCTGCCATTCCACAGCCTGATCTTCCCGGCCATGTCACGGAATATCACGGCCGCGGCCAAGGATCTCCAGGACCTCGAATCGGAGCCGGCCCGGCACACCGCGTAGGATGTTTGGAGCCCGAAACGACCAGTTCCACCCCACGGAGGACCCCCATGGCATTGAGTGCATCCACCAACCTTCCGCACAGCGTTGACCGCGTGACCGCGGTTTTCGTGAATGAGGACTTCCTGCGCCACACGAGCGAACTCGTTGGCGGCACCCTTGAGTCCTTCGTCGTCGACGGCGACACGGCCGGCGCCTTCAACACCACGACCGTGCGTACCATCCCGACCAACCGGATGCCGGATATCGCCCGGAAGTTCGTCGGCGAGAGCCTGAAAGTGACGCAGCTCGACAGCTGGGACGCACCCGCCGCAGACGGCTCGCGGCTGAGCAATATCACCCTGAAGGTGTCCGGCGCGCCCCTGGACGTCAACGCCGTCCAGCGCCTGGTCTCCGACGGCGGCAGCACCCGGATCGAGCTTGAGGGCACCGTCACATCCTCGGTGCCGTTCCTGGGCGGCAAGATCGCCGAAGCGGCGGAACCGATGGTGGGCAAGGCCCTGAACATCCAGTCCACCCAGGCCCAGGCCTGGCTCGAAAGCCACTAGCGCATGGAGCTGCCGGCAATCCTGGCCGTCGTCCTGATCGTGGCGGGTCTCTGGTCCCTCGCCGTCTGGCCGCAGTTTCTGCGCCGGGTCATGAAGGATGAACGGTCCCGCGACGCGAACGGTAAAGCCACCCGCTTCCTCACGGTCCACGTCGTCCTCGTCAGCATTTCCATGCTGCTCGGGGCGGCGACGGCGGCCATCGGGATTGCCGGCCTGCTCGGCTAACGAGCCGGCCCGCCGGCCGCTCCTAGGGTGCCGCGGGGCTTGGCGCCAATGCCTGGGCGAGGGCGTCTTCGGCCGCCACCCAGGAGATCATGGCGCACTTGACCCGGGCGGCGTATTTCGAAACGCCTTCAAAGGCTGATGCGTCGCCGAGGATTTCGGGATCCGCGGCCAGTTTCCCCCGGGACCGCAGGACTTCGCGGAAGTTGTCGATGACCTTCGTGAAGCTGCCGACCTCCATTCCTTCGGCAAGGTCGGCGAGCACGGAGGCTGAGGCCATGGAAATCGAACAGCCTGCCCCGTCCCAGCGCAGCTGGGCGACCTTCCCCTCAGACACCGCCACCCGGACGGTGATCTCATCCCCGCAGACGGGATTGAGCTGGTGGGACTGCCCGGACGACGACCCCGCCGGAACAGGAATCTCCGCCAGTCCACTGCCGGTACGCAATTTTGCGTGTTCCAGAATGATCTGCTGGTACAGCTGTTCAAGGCTCATGCGGAAAAATCCTTAGGCTCCAAAGTAGGCTCGGACCTCGGCGACAGCCGCGAGGAAAGCGTCCACGTCAGACGTTGTGTTGTACAGGTAGGTGCTGGCCCGGGTAGTGGCTGTCAGGCCCAGACGGCGGTGGAGCGGCTGCGCGCAGTGGTGGCCGACCCGGACCGCAATCCCCTTGCTGTCGAGGAACTGGCCGACGTCGTGCGCGTGCACACCGGCGACGTCGAAGGAGGCAAGGCCGATCCGGTCCTGTCCCGGGGCCGGCCCGAGGACCCGGATACCGGGAATCGAGGCCAGACCCTCGACGAGGCGCTGCCCGAGCAGCGATTCCCAGGCATGGATGCGGCCCATCCCGGTCTCGGTGAGGTAGTTCGCCGCCGCGGCGAGCGCGATGGCCTGGGAGACTTTCTGGGTGCCTGCCTCGAAGCGCTGCGGTGACGGCAGGAACGCGGCACGCTCCATCGTCACCGTGGTGATCATCGATCCGCCGGTGAGGAACGGCGGCATCGCGTTCAACAGTTCGGACCGGCCGTACAGCACGCCGATGCCGGTGGGCCCGAGCATCTTGTGTCCCGAAATGACCGCGAAGTCCACACCGAGGTCCTTGACGTCCAGCGGCAGGTGCGGCGCGGACTGGCAGGCGTCCAGCACGGTGAGGGCGCCCACCTGGCGGGCCATCGCCACGAGCGTCTTGACCGGATTGATGGTGCCCAGGACGTTTGAGGCGTGGCTGAAAGCGAGGACCCGGGTGGCGGCGTTGATGATGCCGGCGGCGGCCTCGAGGTCCAGGACGCCCGCATCGTCGACGGGGATGAACCGGAGTGTCGCGCCGGTCCGCTCCGCGAGCTGCTGCCACGGGATGAGGTTTGCATGGTGCTCCATCTCGGTGACCACAATCTCGTCGCCGGCGCCCAGGGCGAAGCGTGCCGCCGTCGCCCCGGCGCCCGGCAGGGATGAGTTCAGGAACGAGTAGCTGAGCAGGTTCAGGCCCTCGGTGGCGTTGGAGGTCCAGATGATCTCATCGACCCCGGCGCCCAGGAAGGCAGCAAGAGTTTCGCGGGCGTCCTCGAAGGACTCCGTGGCTTCGACGGCCAACAGGTGTGCACCCCGGTGAACGGCGGCGTTCCGCTGCTCATAGAACTCCTGCTCGGCCTCGATCACACTGATCGGGTTCTGCGAGGTGGCCCCGGAATCCAGGTAGATCAGGGGGTGTCCGCCCATGGACCTTGAGAGGATGGGGAAGTCGTTGCGGATCCGCAACACCTCGTCGTCGCCCAGGGCAGGCGTGAGCAGGGCCTGGGACTCTGACGTCGCCGTAAATGCCACGCTGGTCTCCTCGGATCGGGTAAAATGGACTACTGTCCATCATCCCACGGAACGGCGCCCCTGATTTGGCAACCGGTTCCGCGGGCGGCCGGGCGGGTGGATCAGGCCGGGCTGGGGGCCTCAGGGCCGGTGGGAATCCCCGCCCGTGTCGATGAGGTCAACCCGCCGGCTGACGCCCAGTTTGGCGAAGACCCGGTAAAGGTGTCCTTCCACGGTCCGCTGGGACACGCAGAGCCGACTGGCGATCTCGGCGTTCGTGGCACCGCCGGACACCAGATCCAGGATTTCAGTCTCCCGGGCGGTTAGTTCCGCGTCCTGCTCCGGACGGACCAGGTCGATGTGGGCAGCCATCCCGGCAGCCGTCATTCGATTCTGGATCTTGCGCTGGACAGCCAGCAGTTTGCGCTTGTCCGTGGTCTCGGCCAGGCACCGTTCCGCCTGCTGCGCCGCCTCCAAGGCCAGCAACACGTATCCGGCACGCAGTGCCTTGTCACTGATCCGGACGAGTTCGGCGTCGTCGGCATGCAGCACGGCGAGCGCATAGTCGTGCAGCATGCCGGCCTCCCGCCCCTCGACTGCGAGGCTGCTGAGGGCAAGGCCGCCCGCGGCTTCCGTGTCTCCGCGGCGCACGGCAAGCCGCCTGATGTCTGTCTCCACCGCCCGCAATCCCTGCCGTTTGGCCTCCGCTGCCAGGCCGGTGAGCCTCCTGCTGACATCACCGACCCCGCCTGGTGCTCCGCTGGCCGCGGTGGAATACGCCTCGGCGAGCAGCGGAACGGCCCCCGGTCCCCGGTATCGGGACAGCCGGAAGGCGGTCGCATGGTCCTCAGCCTCCCGCATGTGACCCACTACGGACGCGGCATAGGCTGCCACGGCGTGGGCCAGTGGCAGGAGCTCCCATGGATCGGCAATCGTGAGTTCCTCGACGCCGAGAACGAGTTCGGCAATGCCCTCGGGCATGCGTCCCTGACGGACGCGGGCGAGGCCCCTCATCAGGTGCAGGATGCCACCGCTGAGTAACAGCCTCCTGGGGTAATGAGCCTCGTACTCATCGAGGGCAGCGGCGAGTGCCTCCCACTCCCCCGCCCAGTTCAAGCTCAGGCTGTAACGCACCAGCAGGTCTTCGTAGACGAGCGGCAATGCCCCGCCCCAGTCCTGCGCCCCCTGCCAGGCATCGCGGGCGAGCCCGACGCCTTCCACGACCCTGCCCTTGGCACAGCGCAGCTCGGCGAGCAGCGACTCCGCCGGAAGCGCGATTTCGGGCCGCTCCCCGGCGGCCACGACCAGCTGGCTTAGCCTGCCCTCCCGGTCCTCATGGCTTCCCTTCTGCTGGCTGCCCGGGATCCCCGCTGCACCGGCGACCGGGGCCAGATCCAGCCACGACGGGCCCGCGGCGGCATCGATTTGAGCGGCCGGATGGCCGGTCAGCAGCGGGCCGACCCCGGGTGCCGCGACGGCGGGAACTGCTGCTGCCGGTTCCCTTCCGGCCGGTTCTGTTGGGGGTGCAGGCCCGCTGGCCGGAGCCGTCGCGGCGGCTGGCCAGACGGCCGGTTCTGCTCGGGGCGCAGGCACGGCAGCGCCGGCGGAGGAGGCGCCGGTGACCGGCGCCTTTGCTGCACCAGCCAGGCGCCCGGACAACAATGCCGCCAGATAGCGGGATCTTTCGTTCACGAGGGGTCCCGCGAGCTGAAGGAATTTCGCGGACTGCTCGCGGTCGCCCAGCAGATAGCGTGCATAGGCGATCTGCAGCCGGGCCTCGGGAATCATCGCTTCGTCGGAAATGGCCTCAGCGGTCCTCAGCGCGGCCGGGGCATCAAGGTTGGCATTAGCCGTACACGCCGCCTTGAGGAGCTGGTCCGCCGGGACGACAGCTCCGCAATCCAGGGCCCACCGGACCCGGTTGAGGAATGCGTCCGGGGGCACCATTGTGCCCGACGGAAGCGACACGAAGCTGGCACGCAGTCCCGCGCTCCTGCCGGCCGGCACCCAACGGCGGATGATCTCCCCGATCAGGGGACTCGCGGGACGCACGGTCCGGTCGCCGCCGCGTGAAACGCTGATGATGCCGGCCCTTTCCAGGGCGTCGACAGCCTTCGGGCCGCCAAATGCCAGTAGCTGGCCGAGCGAAAGTGGTCCGGCCAGGGCAACAATGGCGGCCGCTGTCCTTTCCTCGGGCGACATCGACCGCAGTTCGTGGCCAATCAAGTCAGCGACCGGGATATCGGACATGCCGGGAGCTGACAGCAGGAACCAGATCCCGTGGCGCAGCCCCAAGGCTCCGGTCTTCCGGGCGTGCTCAATCAGCGAAAGCAGCATAAACGGGTTCCCGGCCGAGGCATCCGCGAACACCGCGCTGGCCCAGGGCGAGACATCGGCGCGGAGGACTTGCTCGCACAGCTGGTGCACCTCGGCCCGGGTGAGCGGCTCCAGGTCAAACTTCGCCAGGATCCCGTCATCCCAGAGGGCCAGGAATTCCTCGGGGATCAGCAAACCCGGCCGGCAGGTGGCCAGCACGTTGGCAGCACCGGTGGCAACGGCCTGGGCAACAAGCTGCGTTGTCCCGCGGTCCAGACACTGGGCATCGTCGATCACGAAAAGGGGCCTGCTGGGCTGCGACTTGATGTTGTCCGTCACGGCCTTGACGACTGCGGAAAAGGAGTCCAGGTCGTGCGCGGGCAACTGGCCGAGATAGGGCGACAGCGCACCGAACGGCACGGCCGACAGTGCCGGAGTTGCTGCGAGGCGAATCACGGCGGTGTGCGGCCGGAGTTCCCGGATGACCGCCCGGGAAACGGCCGTCTTCCCGGTGCCCGGGTTGCCCACGATAAGGGCGCCGGATTTTCCCTCGTCGCGCAGGCATCTGACAATGTCCTTCACGACGCCGGAGCGGCCAACCAGCGTGGCGGACTCGGTCAGGCTTTCCACCAGCCGCCCTCCCTGCTGCGGCGCGGCGGTTCCCGAACGGGCCTGGACGCTGGCGGGCCGGGTCGGTTAGCCGAGGCGGGCGTGTTCCACGGGTCCGGAGATGACATCTTTGAGTTCCGACCTGCTTGCGACGTGGAGTTTGGCGTACACCTGGTACAGGTGTCCCTCAACCGTGCGGACGGAAACGTGCATCTCATCGGCAATCTTCCGGTTGGAGGTACCCGCGGCCGCCCTGACCGCAACCTCGGATTCCCGGGCCGTCAACGTGGAGGTCAGCAGGGAGAGCACACCGTTTCTCGGATTCCCGAACCGGTCTTCCAGGGACTGCTGGGTGCGCTGGGCCATCCTGAGGGAGATGCGGTTCCCGGCATCGTTGGCGCAGCTGACAGCCTTTCTCGTCACGTCCCTGGCGAAGACGGCGTGTCCGGCGGCATCGGCGTCCTTGGACGTGGCCAGCAGTTCCTCGCTGTCGGCATCCTTGAGCCCGTCTGCGAGACGCAAGCACAGGCCAGCGAAGTGCCCAGTAACCTGGCCCGCAAGATCGCTCAGTTTTTGGCCGGCCTGGCGGTCCCCCAGCCTGGCCACCGCCGAGAGGAACTGGAGCCCGGTGGCAAGCGCGGAGGCCTCGGCGTCAATGTCGGCTTCCTGCTTCAGCGCGCGGAGGGCCTCGGTCTTCTGACCGATTTCCGCCTTGGCGGACAGCTCGAAATACCGCGTAATCCGGTTTACCAGCCACGATGCCCGCGGCATGGGCTCCTCGACTTCCATCAGCAGGGCCCCCGCTTTTTCCTCGTCGCCCTGGAGCGCGAACGCGTAGGCGCACGCGGCCGTCGCGAGACCGGCCACAGCATCCGGATCGTGCACGTTGAGCTGCCAGACCCCGGCCTGCAGCCGCTGGATTGCCCGGGTGAGGTAACCCCGGTGGAGGTCGACGATCCCCTGCCCGATCTCGAACATGCCGCCCAGCCTGGCCTGCTCGTCCCAGGACTCAGAGGTGGCCGCGATGAAGTCCGCGGCCTCCCGGAACTTTGCCGAGAGCAGCAGGAGGAGCAGGAACCGGCCCCTGACATCCCGGATCGAGCCATCGGCCAGGTCCAGGGTGGCAGCGGCGAGAATGACCTGCCTGCCCAGCCCCACAGCGCCGAGGATGTCTCCGGTGACAGCCATCGCCTCGCACAGAAGGCTCGCTGCCATGATCTTGGCTTCGCTGCCCAGGTCGGTGGAATCCACATCCTGGAACATTTGCAGGACATCACCGTACCTGCCTTCGAAAACGGCGAGCTCGGCATATGCCAGGCGCACCCGCTCAGCCACGGAGCCCAGCTTCGCCCCGGCATCCCCGGACATCGTGAGCCGCAGCTCGATCTCCTGCAGCCTGGCGAGTGCGTTTGACGCGGCCACGGGGCTGCGCCTGTCCAGCTCCGCCCACAGCAGCTGAAGTGCGGCCCACTGGTCCAATGCCAGACTGTCACCGACCCGCTGTTCAACGTCAGTGAGGATTCTTCGGGCTGCGTCGTCGTTGTGCAGGGAAATGAAGGCACGGGCGGATTCAACGGCCACTTCCGCCAGCTTTTCCCGTCCGGCGATTTCCCGGGTGAACCGCAGGGCGGACTGCGGATCGGACGCGTTGTTCGCGAGGCGCGCCGCGGCCAGGGCAAGCCGGGAATCCACCTCTTCCCCGCAGTCCAGTGCCCACGCGACCGCGGTGGATCCGGTGTATGCGTCCAGGTCCAGGTCCTGGAGCACAGCGCCGAGCCGGCGGCGGAGCTCCGCACTGCGGCCGGGCGGAACGACGCTGGCGACGATACCGGCAGTCACCGGGTTCGCGATGCTCACCATTGGCGGATGTTCATGGCTGACGCGGATCAGCGCGCGCTCCTGGAGGGTGTCAATGTCCTGCGCCTTGGAGACGCTCATCAGGGTCTGCAGGGGCAGGGCTCCGGCGAGCGATAAGAGTTCAAATACATCCCGCTGGCCCGGGCTGAGCCGGTTGAGGCGGGCTTTCAGCACGTCCCGGATTTCACCGGCCAGCGCCACCGGGCGGTCCCCCAAAACCCAGGAATCCTCGTGCCGGACAATCGTTCCCAGCTTGATCTGCTCCCGCGCCAGGGAGTGCAGGAAGAGCGCGTTGCCGCCGCTGGCGTTCCAGAGCGCGCGTGCCGCGGCGTGGGAAAAGTGTCCACCGTACTCCTGGGCGAGGCTGTCCGCCGTTTCGCGGAAATCGAAGGGACCAAGGTCCACCCGGCGCAGCAGGTCGTCCTTCCAGAGACCCATGATGTCGCTGCCCAGATTGGGCAGGTCAACGCACGCGGCGAGCAACAGGACGTGGCCGCCGGCGCAGAGCTGCGCAACCATCATGGTGGAGAGCTCATCCAGGTCATGGGCGTTGTCGACAAAGAGTACGACGCTGCGGCCCTGGGCACGGGTATGGAGCAACTGGGTGAGCCCCCGCAGAACCATTAGCGGGTGCTCAAGGTGGGAGGCGTCGAGTTCATTGAGCAGTACGCTGAGGGCGCCGTAGGGGAGCTTGGAGGAAATCGAGCTGCCCCGGACCTGAACCACCAGGTACTCGTCACCGAGCTGTTCCAGGGCCCGCTGGGCAATAAAGGATTTCCCGGCTCCGTGTTCGCCCACAATCACTGCCCCGCAACCGGATCCCGAGGTTAATGCCGCAACTACGTCAACAACGGTTTTGTGCCGCGTGTAGTGCTTCCCTTGCCACGCCTTCCCCTGGCGTTGGGCGGCTGAAATCACATCTGTTCTGCCGCTGCCCGAAGACAGGCCGGCTTCTTGCTGAAACATGAGAGAGACCTTCGCAATCAAAGTATTGACTACCGATAGCTCCAACATATTGACAGCAGGAAAGTTGGGGATGCGTAAGCGCTACTCGATTACCAGCGCAGGGTCTTGACTTGGGCTACGTGGATGTACTCAGGATCCGCGGGCAGTGCGGTGATCAAAACCAAGTAGTCACACCCCGTCCGCGTGGCGGGTGCCGCCGTGCCGTTGCCGGGGGCGCCCCTGCGGACGAAGGCTCTGGAGGTCTGCCGTGTGGGCTGGTTCTGCGGCTCGGTGCCGACACAGTCCTGGCACGGCCGCCCGGCCTGCGGGCGGCCGAGCCAAGACTGGGGGCCACTGAAAACTTAGGGAGCCGACGGCGGCTGGGGGGAGGAACCTCGGTCTCAGAAGGTTCCGACGCCGTCGGCTCCGTCAAAGGGGTTCACGCACTCGGCGGGAACCATTTCGGGAGACCATTTCGGAAAGTGTTTAGTATCTATGGCACCAGCGCGGACCATCATTCCCCACGCCGTCGGTCCTGGCAGCTTCATCGGAGGGCCTGGGCCGCATCTGCGTTGATGGCTCCACGTTCAAAGTCCTTTGTCGTGTGGTTCCTGGTGCTGACTACAATCTAGCGAACGGAACGCCGAGGGCGCACCGGTAGTGCGTACTCGAATTCGTGGCGGGTTCCGAACGAACCGCGATCGAAGGTACTTGCCCTGGCGGCCGGCCTCCGACGCTTCCGCGGTCCGGCTACGCGGTCCCCATACCCGGCCGGCCTGGAGCCTACTTGCCGGACTCCGCGAGCTACGCACGCCGTGCGGGCATGGGCGGGTGGCTCCTTCCGGCCGCCCGGGCAGCCGGGGCGCCGCGGCGGGCGGAAAGGGGCCACAGCGGGCGAAAAAGGGCCAGGACGCGCGGAAAAGCGGCGGAGGCTAGGAGGGGGACACTCCCGGCAACTGATCCCGGCCCTTGACGTTGAGCTTGGCGTAACTGCGGTACAAGTGGCCCTCGACCGTCCGGATGGACACCTGCAGTTCGGCGGCGATCTGGCGGTCGCTGAGGCCCCGCACCGCCAGTGCCACGATGTCGCGCTCACGCCGAGTCAGCAAACCGAGGGCGTCCGTCTCGGTTACCTCTTCCTGGCCATCGACGCTGTCTGCCCGGTCCAGGCACCGCTTCCGCTGGGACATCGCCATGCGCTCCCGCAGGGTGTCGCCGGCCGCCCGGAAACTGTTCGCAGCGCCATCATAGGCCATGGCCGCGAAACCCAAGAGCTCGGCATCTTCGCAGCTCTTGCCCGCGTCCAGATAGTCCGCGGCCAGATCGGTGCTGACCGCCGCAGCGTAGCGACAGATCGCGGCGGCCCGTGGACCCTCCAGACCAGGCTGCAGTTCAAGCAGCCGGGAAGCGGAGTTCCGGTCCCCCAGGGCGAGGCAGAAGGAAAGCGAATCGAACTCCAGGCCGGCCGTGGAAGCATCGCCACGCGGCCGGCCCAGCGTCCGGAGCTCGTCGACGGCACCCGGGTAGTTGCCAAGCCGGGCTTTTCCGTACGTGACTGCCATGTGCGAGAGGATGCGCAGGTAGCGTGACACGGCCCGTGGCGCTGCCTCGTAGTCGCCGAGGAATGCTGCGGCCCTGTCTTTGGCGCCGACTTCGGCGGCCGCGGCGAAGGCCATCGAGGCGGTCAGGGCAAAGAGCTGCTGGGGATCCGCGAGGCGCAGTGATTCCAGGGCCGCACTGAGGGTGTTGACGGCCTGGGCGGCCTTGCCCTGGTACAGCAGGATGATGCCGTGCGCGGCGTGGACTCCCCCGCCGAACGAGATGAGGTTCGGTCCCTGGCCGGCGGCTGCTTCGGCCAGGAGGGTTGCGGCTGCGTCCCAGTCGCCGCCGTGGATCACGGCCGCTGCTGCCCGGGCCACGAGGAACTCCGTCAGGACGTACAGTTCGTCGTGTCCGGAGCCTGCCGTTTCCAGGGCCTTGGACGCCGCCGCGAACGCCTGGGCCGCTTTGCCCTGCACCAGGAGCTGCTCCGATTCCAGGGCCAGCCTGAATGCGGCCTCCAGGGAGTTGGCGGGCGGGCTTTGCGGGCCGGCCTCCGGTTCGGTCCCCGTGCCGGCAGCCTCCGGGTACTCGCCTGCCAGCGCGGATACCATGGCCTGCATGGTGGCGTAGCGTTCCCTGGTGGCGCCGAGGATTCCCTCGGCATCGTCCGGATTTTCGCTGGCCAGCCGCTCCCCGGCCGTCAGGAGGGCCCGGGCGCGGTCCATGATCTCGGCCGGCGTGTGGCCGAGAGCGGCCAGCACCGCGGCCCACATCAGGGTACCGGTGAGGAGCACAGCCACACTGTGTCCCTTGGCGAAGTCGGCCTCCAGGATATCCCGGGCGGCCGCGTAGTCCGAGGTGTTGAAGTAGGTCCGTGCCGTCACGGCCCGTGCCGCCACCTGCAGTTCCGGGTCCTTGACCAGTGCGGCGGCCTTGCGTGCCAGCTCGTCCTCGAAGAGCCGGCTGGCCAGGACGGCTGCGCGCAGCAGCTGCCGGTCATCCACTTCTGCTCCGCATTCCAACGACCAGCTCACTTGGCGCAGCAGGCCTTCTGCCGACGTCGGCTCACTGTCCATGAGCCTCAGGAGGCTCTGGCGGAGCTGGAGGCTGCGCGCCGGCGAAATCAGGTTGCGGAGCGTGTCGGCATAGATCGTGTGCCACAGCCGCAGTTGAGGGTGTGGTGCCGGCGTGACGCGGATCAGCTCGTGTTCGATGAGAGCCGCCACCGGGACCTCGCCCACGGTCGACTCAATGAGCTCGCGGGACACCGGTTCGGCCAGGGCAATCAGGTTCAGGGCCTGGCGTTCTTCCGGCGAGCGCCGGAGCAACTGCCGGCGCACGACGTCGGTCAGGCGGTCCCCGTGGCTGTTGAGCGGACGCGTTAGCAGCCACACCCCGTTGCGTTGCAACAGGGAACCATCACTCTTCGCGTCATCAATCAGCCCGCTGAGCAGCAGCGGGTTGCCTTCGGAAGCTTCCCAGAGGACTTCGGCGGTGTTCGGAAGTATCCGGGATCCCAGCGTGCGTTCCAGTATGCCGTTCGTCTGCTGCTGGCTCAGTGGACGGAGGTCGATCCGTTCCGCAATGCCTTCAAACCACAATTGCAGCAGCGGCTCCGGCAGGCCCGGTCGGGTAGCAGCGGCTACAAGGAGTTTGGCCCAGCCCGCGGCGGCCAGTTCCACAAGGATCCCGGCCGTCGACTCATCAAGGTCGTGGCCGTCATCGACGATCAGCAGCAGGGGCTTTCCAGATGCTTGGCGCTCTTCCTCCAGCTTGGACCAGAAGGTCCTGAGGACCGCCAGCTGTGAGGTGGCATCCTGAACGGGCAGTCCGACGATGAAGGGGCCCAGTACGCCGTACGGAACGTTCGCCAGCGAAGGGCTGCCGTGGATGCGGACGGGCGTCACCGCTGCCTGCAGCTCGTCCACCACGGCTTCCAGCAGCGCGGACTTGCCGATCCCGCTGTCCCCGAGCAACAGGGCCGCGACGTGGGTGCTCCCTTGGATGGCCTCCACCGCCGACCGCAGGTCCTCAGTCCGCCCGATCAGGGCGTCTTTGGGTTCTTCTGTCGCGTCGGTGGCGGCTGTGCGGTTCCTAGATAAGTCCAAGCAGATCACTTCGCGAAGAAACTCCGAGCTTGGTGAACACCTGGTACAGGTGGCCTTCCACTGTTCTGACGGAGATGCCGATTGCCAGTGCTATGTCCTTGTTCGAAACGCCGTTCCCTGCGAGGGTGGCTATCTGCCGCTCCCGGTCTGTGAGCAGCGGCCCCTTGTTCCGGGGCATGATCGGCAGCGCCGGAACGGAGTGCGCAAGGCCCTCCAGGATGGCGTGCGCGGCGCTGGCTTTCCCGCTCAGGCCCGCGGCCTTGGCGAAGTCGAAGGCGAGGGCGGCGCATCTGGCCTGCACTGCGTCGAGTTCCATGGCCGCGGCCTGGGCTGCGGCTTCGAGCATGATGGCGGCGTCCTTCTTCCGGCTGCCTACGGCAACGGTCCGGGACAGCTCCGCAAGCGGACCCTGCCGCAACGCCGCGAGCTCCTCCATAAACTGGAAGTCCTTGGTGGTGCCGTTGACCGTCGCGCCCAGCATGCAGATCCCGGCCAGGGTGTAGCGGCCTGCCCGGTAGTGTTCCTCGGCCGAGCGGACCAGCCGGTCCTTCGCTTCCGGGTCCCCAAGCCAGCGCGAGGCCATGTCCAGGCAGAAGTCCGCGGAGCTGCGGACCGCAAAGCGGGCGGGGCCGTCGGCTGACCGGGCCCGGTCCAGATAGACGGTGGCCTGCACGGAATTGCCTGTCTGGGCGTAGGCGAAGGCCGTGGCCGCGTAGGCCTGCCGCAACGAATGCAGGCTCGCCCGGACTTCCAGCTGTGCGATCGCGGCCAGGAGCGGGTCGAGGGCCATGTAGCCGCGGCCCGCGTAGACATAGGCGAGTCCCACTGCCAGATCAGTGGGCGCGCTGCCGGAATGCAGCCCGTGGCCCGCCCGGCCACTGGCGTCCTTGAGCATGTCGATGCTCTGGCGCCATTGTCCGGACAGCAGCAGCACATTAAAGGACCGCCAGGCGTAGTTCTCGCGGATCCGCGGAACGTTGGACCATTCCCCCAGCTGCCCGCCGATGTCGCGCATCAGCTTGCGGGCTTCGATTTCCTGGCCCGTCATGCAGAGGGCTTCCATCAGGATGATCCCGGACCTGAGCCGGTGGACCGGGTGGACGTCCTCCACATCCGGGGAGGCCGCCGCGGTAAGCCGGTCCATCATGGGCTTGTAGTCTCCAACAAAGGAGAGATAGTTGAATTCGCAGAGGTCCAGGCACAGGCCGGCCCGGGTCAGCTCCTGCGTTGACGCCGCCTGCTGGATCTCACCGAGTTCGTGGAGCCGCAGCCGGGCCTGCCGGATCAGCTCGGGGACCTTCCCGGTCCGGTCCTCGAGCCACCCCATGCAGTCCGCTTTTGCGGCAATCAGTTCCGCGTACGCCTCCGCTCCGAGGGTGCTGAGCTGGGCTTCAGAGACGTCGTCCAGGGCAGCCATGGCCTGCCGCGGCAGCCCCAGCTGGAGGTAGGCGGCGGACTTCTGCAGCTGCCCCTCGGTCCATTCCGGTTCCTCCGGGCTCAGGCTGCCGGCGCATTTGAGGGCAAACTTCGGGTCAAAGAGTTTGACGGCGGCGGCGGCAGCGGCCACGGCGTGGGCGGGGGCTAGCGGCGCGTCGCAGTCGTGGGTCCAGGCGGCGTAGGCCAGCAGGTCCTCCACGGTCAGCTCATTCAGCTCGTCCTGCTGGTGCCCCGGCACCTTGTCCCGCAGCTCAAGCCTGCGCTCCACGCTGAGCCAGTTGCGGACGATGTCGCCCAGGTAGCGGTCCCCGAGTGACACACGGTGCCGGTCCGTCCGGTCAACCACAATCTGGCCGGCGTCTTCCATGTCCGCGATAATCCCGGGACTGTACATCCGCGCCAGCCGGGCCAGGGGCAGGGTCCGGGCGCAGGACAACACTTCGATGAGCTCACGGGCCACGGGGGATTCCCGGGCATAGCGGGCGCGGACGATGTCCTCCAGCGCCGTGCGTCCGTCGAGGACCACTTCATCCACCAGTGTCCAGACGGATCCGGACAGGACGAGGTTGCCCCGCTCGATCTGCTCCGAGACCACGGCCTGCAGCAGGGTCGGGCTGCCGCCGACCAGCTGGTGCAACTGGCTCGCCAGCGCGCTGGAAACCCGGTGCCCGAGCGCCGCCTTGAGCACCTCGAGGGTTTCGACCTCCGTGAGGTTGGCGAGCCGGACCTCGGCCAGCTGCCCGGAGGTGATGAGCCAGTAGAAGTCCGGCGGCAGGTCCGTCGTGCGCTGGGCCGTGGCGACGAGCCGCGCGGTGCGGGTCTGGAGCAGGTTGAGCAGGACGCCTGTGCTCAGTTCGTCCAGGTTTCCGGCGTTGTCCAGCAGGATGACGCATTTGCGTCCGGCGGCGTCGTCCCGGATCAGGGAGGTGATGCCGTGCAGGATGGCCGTCGGCGATCCGAGGGAGCTCTGGGGCAGACGGGCGAGTGTGAAGGCCAGACACCCGTAGGGCGTCGCGGAGCCCGGTCCGGAGGTGCGCAGCTGGAGAGTGTAGACATCGGGTCCGAAGCCCGCGATAGCGGTGCGTCCTACCTGGGTTTTGCCCACGCCGCGGTCGCCGGTAATGACCACGCCCATGCGGTCCTCCGCGAGCAGGGCGGTGCGGACCCGGTCGGCGTCGGCATTACGCGCGAGCCCGGTCCACCGGTGCCGGTCCAGCGGACCGGTTGAAGCGTCTTCTTCGGCGGGTGCCAATGTAGTGGAAACATTTCCCCAGCCCAGCGATTCCCTCGACATCTAGTTTCCTTCGTACCGCTTGGCGGACAGCAAAACCGAGACCGTCCGCTTAGAAGTAGCGTATCCCCTATCCCCCGACATGAGAGTAGAGCGATCATATCGGCATTTCTGGACGCTTGGAAGCAATTCAAGGGCTGGCGGCGATGCGTTACGCGGCGGAGGTGCCGCCCGCGTCCGGCCTAGGGTGCTTTCGCGGGGTGGAACTGCTGCTGGGCCGCAAGCAGGCCGTCGCGGACCAAAGCTTCCACGGCGTCGGCCGCGGTATCGATCAGGAACGGCAGTTCCTTCTTTTCGGAGCCGGAAAAGTCCTTCAGCACATAGTCGGCGGTGTCCATCCGGCCCGGGGGGCGGCCCACGCCGACCCGCACCCGCAGGTAGTCCTTGGTGGCGATGGCCCTGGAGATATCCCGGAGCCCGTTGTGGCCCCCTTCGCCGCCGCCGAGCTTCAGTTTTACCGTATTAAAGGGGATGTCGATTTCGTCGTGTACGGCGACCACGTGGCCGGGGTCGATATCATAGAACCTGGCCAGAGCCGAGACCGGGCCGCCGGAAACGTTCATGTAGCTCAGCGGCTTGGCCAGCACGACCCGCGGTCCGCCGATGCCCAGCCGGCCCTCCAGGACCTGGGCGCGGGACTTGTGGGACTTGAAGCCGCTCCCGATCCGCGCGGCGAGTTCATCGAGGACCATCTGTCCGACGTTGTGCCGGTTGTGGGCGTACTCCGCTCCCGGGTTGCCGAGGCCTACGATCAGCCAGGTGTCAGTCATGGGTCAGTCCTTTTGTGGGGCAGTGCGGGCCGGGCGGCCAGGATGGGCACGCTGTGCAAACGACGGCGGCCGGGTCCCATTGGGACCCGGCCGCCGGAAAATCGCCGGAACTACTCGGCGGCTGCGACCGAGGAACCTTCAGTCGTGTCGGCGGATGCTTCTTCCTCGGAGACCTCGGTGGCCTCGGAGATGTGAACAACCAGGGCCTCGGCGTCGGCCAGCAGGACGGAGCCCTTCGGCAGAACCAGGTCGGCGGCGTGGATGTGCTCACCGGCGGTGCGGCCCTCGATGCTGACCTCGATGGCGGTCGGCAGGTGGGTTGCCTCAGCCTCGAGCGAGACGGTGGTCATTTCCTGGTTGAACACGTTGCCCGGTGCCAGCTCGCCGGTCAGGTGCACGGGAACGTCCACGGTGACCTTTTCGCCGGTGCGGACGGTCAGGAGGTCGAGGTGCTCGATGATCTGCTTGATCGGGTCGCGCTGGATGTCCTTGACCAGGGCGAGGTGCTGTTCGCCGTTGATGTCCAGGGTCAGCAGCGCGTTGGCGCGGCGGACAGCCAGGGTGGTGGACTTCGACGGCAGGGTGATGTGGATCGGCTCGGCGCCGTGGCCGTAGATAACGGCCGGGATCAGGCCCTCCATGCGGGCGCGGCGGGCGAAGCCCTTGCCGAATTCGGTGCGTACTTCTGCTGCGAGCTTCTGCTCAGACATGGATATCTCCTAGTGGACTAGCGGTGATCAGCAAGGGCGGAGGTCTGTTTGCGACCTTCAACGCCGGGTGGCCGTGCGGCCGCCCTTCCGAAGGGAGATTCAGACCCAGTCGATAACGGAGACCAGCAGTCCGGTTAGCCGCAAAATACGGGTTACCGGCGCTCTCCCTCGCCAAGGTTCGGTTCAAGGCTACCAGTGCGGGGCCGAATTCCTATAAACGGCCCCGCACTGGGGGTCGGTTGAGCAGGCTCAACCGGGGGGGTCAGGCGATGCCGTCGAACAGGCTGGTGACGGAGCCGTCGTCGAACACTTCGCGGATGGCGCGCGCGATCAGCGGTGCGATGGACAGCACGGTGAGCTGCGGGAAGCGCTTGCTGGCCTCAATCGGCAGGGTGTTCGTGACGACGACCTCGCGGGCGCCGGACTCCGAGAGCCGCTGGGCCGCGGGGTCGGAGAAGACGGCGTGCGTGGCGGCGATGATGACATCCTTGGCGCCGGCGTTCTTGAGCACCTGGACGGCGCCGGAAATGGTTCCGCCGGTGTCAATCATGTCATCGATCAGGACGCAGGTGCGGCCCTCGACCTGGCCGACGACCGTCTTGGAGATGGCCTGGTTCGGAACGGTCATGTCGCGGCTCTTGTGCACGAAGGCCAGCGGCGCGCCGCCGAGGCGCTCGGCCCACTGCTCGGCGACCCGGACACGGCCGGTGTCCGGGGAGACCACTGTGATGTTGTCTGCCGCGACGCGGGTGCGGATGTAGTCCGCCAGCAGCGGGATGGCCATGAGGTGGTCCACGGGACCGTCGAAAAAGCCCTGGATCTGCGAGGTGTGCAGGTCAACGCTCATGATGCGGTCGGCGCCGGCGGTCTTGTACAGATCGGCGATCAGGCGCGCGGAGATGGGCTCGCGGCCGCGGCCCTTCTTGTCCTGCCGGGCGTAGGGGTAGAAAGGCGACACCACGGTGATCCGCTGGGCGGAGGCCCGCTTGAGCGAATCGATCATGATGAGCTGTTCCATCAACCAGTTGTTCAGGGGTGCGGGGTGCGCCTGGATGACGAAGGCGTCGGTGCCCCGCACACTCTCCCCGGCCCGGACGTAGATCTCGCCGTTGGCGAAGTCATAGGCGTCCAGGGGCAGCAGCTCAGTTCCGAGCTCCTTGGCGATTTCCCTCGCCAGCTCAGGATGCGCGCGCCCAGCGGCAAGCACCAGCTTCTTCTCGCCGCGTGCCGTAATTTCGCTCATTTTTGCTAGCCCTCTTCTGTAGATGCCGGAGTACTGGAGGAAGTTGTGGTGGCGCCGGCGGCCTCGGCCAGGGACGCGGAAATCGAGCCCGGGCGGTTCGCGAGGACCCAGCCTTCGGAGTTCTGCTGCTTGGCCAGGGACAGGACCAGGGCGCCGGGGGGCACGTCGCTGCGGATCACGGCGCCGGCGCCGCTGTAGGCGCCGTCACCGACCTGGACGGGTGCCACGAAGACGGTGTTGGAGCCGGTGCGCACGCCGGAACCGATGACCGTGCGGTGCTTCTTCTCACCGTCGTAGTTCGCGGTGATGTTTCCGCAGCCGATGTTGGTGTCCTCGCCGATCTCGGCGTCGCCCGCGTAGCCGAGGTGGGAGAGCTTGGATCCCCGGCCGATGATGACGTTCTTGGTCTCGTAGAAGGCACCGATCTTGCCGGTCTCACCGAGGACCGTGCCGGGACGCAGGTAGGTGAACGGCCCGACGCTGGCCTTGGCACCGATCGTGGCGCCGGAACCGTGGGTGCGGACCACCCTGGCGCCCTCCCCCACGTGGACGTCGGTGAGGGTCGTGTCGGGGCCGACGACGGCGTCCCGCGCCACCGTGGTGGCGCCGTGCAGCTGGATGTTCGGCAGCAGCCGCACGTCCTCGTCGAGGGTCACGGTGGCGTCGATCCAGGTGGTGGCCGGGTCCACGACGGTGACGCCGGCCCGCATCCAGGCTTCAACGGTCCGCCGGTTGAGTTCGGCGCCGAGCGCCGAAAGCTGGACCCGGTCGTTGGCGCCTTCAACCTGCCAGCGGTCTTCCGTGACGACGGCGGCGACGCGGCCGCCGGCGGCACGGGCCAGGCCGAGTACGTCGGTGAGGTACTTCTCGCCCTGGGCGTTGTCGGTCGTGACGTGGGCCAGCGAGTCGCGGAGCACTGCGGCGTCGAAGGCGTAAATGCCTGAGTTGACCTCCCGGATGCCGCGTTCGGCGTCCGTGGCGTCCTTGTGCTCCCGGATTCCGGTGACGGATCCGTCCGCGGCCCGGAGGATGCGGCCGTAGCCGGTGGCGTCGTCCAGGACGGCGGTAAGGACGGTGATGGCGTTGTGCCCGGCCTCGTGGCTCGCGACGAGTTCGGCGAGCAGCTGGCCGGTGAGCAGGGGGACGTCACCGTAGGTGACGACGACGGTACCGTTGAGCGGCCCGCGCGCATCCAGGGCCTGGAGGGCAGCTTCCACGGCCCGGCCGGTGCCGGGAACCTCGTCCTGGTCCACGACCAGGGCGGCCGGGTCGACGGCGTTGATGTGGGCAGCCACGAGGTCGCGTTCATGACGGACGACGAGGGCCAGCTCCTGCGGCCGGATGGTGCGGGCTGCATGGAGGGCGTGGCCGACGAGGGACCGGCCGCCGATCTCGTGGAGGATTTTAGGGGTACGGGATTTCATCCGGGTACCGGCACCTGCAGCTAGGACGATTACGGCGGCTGGGCCGGACTTCTCGGGGCTCACGTACGGGCTCTCCTTGCTCAGTGGCTTAGCTCATGCCGCTGCTCGGTGGATCTGGGTGGCCGGCGGCTGAGGCCTGGTGATGCACCTCCGTTGCCGGATCCGCGCGGTTTGGCCGGACACGAGTCCGGTCGGGGCGCCAGATTCATCCTACTGGACCCACACCAAGCCGCGCCCGCCTGGTGCCGTTTTCCGGCCCCTCGACGCGCGGCAGTTCCGCCCATAGGACTCGAACCTATACTCCACGGCTCCAAAGGCCGGGGTGCTGCCATTACACCAGGGCGGACCATGCCAAGGCGGTGAGCCTGTGGCACGAGAGTCAATTCTGCCATACTGCGTAGCCGCCGGGGGCTGACCCACGGACGGTGCGCGGCTGCACCCCTCCCGGTGGGTGATCTGGGGCATGATGGACCTGTGAGCAACAGCACAGGGGTATCCGGAGGGGCGGAACGCCGCAGCGGCAGGCCCGTCCGGTCCCCTGACTACGTACCCCGGATCCGGATGACGGGGCCCCAGCGACGCAGCCAGCTGATCGGCATCGGCCGGGGACTCTTCGCGCTCCGCGGGCTGGACGGGACCACGATCGAAGAGATCGCCGCCGCGGCAGGCGTGTCCAAACCGGTGATTTATGAGCACTTCGGTTCGAAGGAGGGCCTGTACACGCAGGTCGTTGAATTCGAGTTCCGGATTCTGCTGAGCTCCATCAACGACGCACTGTCCGAGGAGGCCAAGCCGCGCGTTCTGGTCGAGCGAGCCGCCCTGGCGCTGCTGAGCTACATCGAGGACCGCGCCGAAGGCTTCCGGATCCTCATGCGCGATGCGCCGCCAACGCAGCCCGAAGGAGCCTTCTCCACCTTGCTCTCGCACGTCGCGGCACGCGTGGAGTACATCCTCGCCGACGAGTTCGCCCGCCGCGGCTTCACCTCGGCCGACGGCGCCATGTACGCGCAGATGCTGGTGGGAATGGTGGCGATGACGGGCCAGTGGTGGCAGGACAGCCGCACCCCGGACAAACGCGAAGTAGCCGCGCACCTCGTCAACCTCGCCTGGAACGGCCTCACCGGACTCCAAAAGGACCCCGAAATCCGCAGCGACGACTAGCGCCCCGCGGGACATGCCCTCCCCTGGGCCCCAGGAATGGACATAACACCACCATGTCCAACCGTGGCCTGCACCAAGGGACATGTCCAGAGGGCTCCGAGCGCCCCGCGGGACATGCCCTCCCCCGGGCCCCAGGAATGGACAGAACACCACCATGTCCAACCGTGGCCAGCACCAAGGGACATGTCCAGAGGGCTCCGAGTCGACCAGAGGGCATGTCCAGAGGGCTCCGAGTCGACCAGAGGGCATGTCCAGAGGGCTCCGAGTCGACCAGAGGGCATGTCCAGAGGGCTATGAGTCGACCGAGGGACATGTCCAGCCGTGCCGCTGCACACTGGGCATGTCCCCCGGGTCCGGACAGCTATTCGCCGAGGACTTCGAGGGCTCCGAGCCATTCGAGTTCGAGGGCTTCGCGTTCCACCGAGAGGTCCTTGAGCTTCTTGTTCAGCTCGCCGAGCTTGCCGGCGGCCGAGGCGTCGGCGGCCGCGGCGGTCATCTGGGCGTGGATCTTGTCTTCCTGCTGCTTGAGCTTGCCCAGCTGCCGGTCGATCCGGTTCTTGGCCTTGCGGGCGTCCCGCTTCTCGGCTTCCGAGGGTCCGGTTGTGGGGGCGGAGCTGCCGCTGGCGGCGATGACGGGGTTGCCGCCGCCGGTGATCGTGGAGCCGGCCAGCGCCGCTTCGCGCAGTTCCAGGTACTGGTCTACGCCTCGCGGCAGGGCACGGATTTTGCCGTCGCCCAGGAGCGCCATCTGGTGGTCCGTGACGCGCTCCAGCAGGTAGCGGTCGTGGCTGACGACGACGAGGGTGCCCGGCCAGCCGTCCAGCACATCCTCGACGGCGGCCAGGGTGTCGGTGTCAAGATCGTTGGTCGGTTCGTCAAGCATCAGCACGTTCGGCTCCCCGACGAGCAGGCGCAGGAGCTGCAACCGGCGCCGTTCGCCACCGGAGAGGTCCTTGACCGGGGTCCATTGCTTCTCGTTGGTGAAGCCGAGCTGCTCCACTAGCTGGCCGGCGGTGAATTCCTTGCCGCCGACGTTGAACGAGCGCTTCTCGCGCTCGATCACTTCGATGACGCGCAGGTCCGAGACGTCGTCGAGCTCCTTGACCTCCTGGGTCAGGACCGCAGTGACGACCGTCTTGCCGCGCTTCACCGTCCCGGAGGTGGGCTGGATTTCGCCGTTGAGCAGCTTCAGCAGGGTGGTTTTGCCGGCGCCGTTGACGCCCACGAGGCCCAGCCGTTCACCCGGGGCAAGCCGCAGGGTGATGTTGTCGAAGAGCTGCTGTCCGGGTTCGCCGCCCAGGAAGTCGAGGGAGACGTTCTCCAGGTCCAGGACGTCCTTGCCGAGCCGGGCCGTTGCCATCTTGCTCAGCGCCATCGAGTCACGCGGCTCGGGGACGTCGGCGATGAGTTCGTTGGCTGCCTCGATCCGGAATTTGGGCTTGGCCGTGCGGGCCGGGGCACCGCGCCGGAGCCAGGCGAGCTCCTTCTTCACGAGCTGCTGGCGCTTGCTTTCCACCACGGAGGCGGAGCGGTCACGCTCGGCGCGGGCCAGCACATAGGCGGCATAGCCGCCGTCGAACGGGTCCATGATGCCGTCGTGGATTTCCCAGGTCTTGGTACAGACTTCGTCCAGGAACCAACGGTCGTGGGTGACGACGAGGAAGGCGCCCTGGTTGGGCCGCCAGCGGGTCTTCAGGTGCCGGGACAGCCATGCGACGCCTTCGACGTCGAGGTGGTTGGTGGGCTCGTCGAGCATGATGACGTCGTGGTCCTCGATCAGCAGCTTGGCGAGCGCCACGCGGCGCTTCTGCCCGCCGGAGAGCGCGTGCACGTTGGCGTGCCAGTCGACGTCGGACACGAGGCCGCCCATGACTTCGCGGATCTGGGGGTTGCGGGCCCATTCATAGTCGGCCTGGTCGCCAACGATCGCAGCACCAACGGTGAGGTCGCCGTCGAGCACGTCGCTCTGGTCCAGGTAGCCGATGTTGACCTCGCTGCGCTTGGTCACCCGGCCGGAGTCAGGGGTGGCGCGCATTGCCAGCAGCCGCATGAGGGTCGACTTGCCGTCACCGTTGCGGCCCACCATGCCGATCCGGTCGCCCTCTTCAAGGCCGAGGGTAATGCCGTCGAGGACGGTACGGGTTGCATACGAAACCGTGAGGTTCTCGCCGCCGAGCAGGTGTGCCACTGGGAACTGCTTTCCTAGAGAAAAATAATGTCGAGCTAATTGGCCAGGCTGAAACGGCCCCAAGCCAAAGACGCCGTGCGGATGACGTCAATCCTATTAAAGGAGCGTATCGGAGATGATGCGCGCCCCGTGAACCGGGCCGTGCACCGCGATGGCCTCTAGACCATGGTGCCGGAGGTCTTCGGCCAGTCCCTCGGCCGCCGCCGGGCTGTGGGACAGCAGCGCGACCGTGGGTCCGGAGCCGGAGACGATTCCGGCGATGGCACCCAGGGATTCACCGAGCCCGAGGGTGTCCCGGAGGCTGGGCGCCAGCTCAATCGAGGCGCGCTGGAGATCGTTGACCAGCACCCGGCTCAGGGCATCGGCGTCGCCGCCGCGCAGGGCCTGGAGGATCATCGGGTCCACCGCGGCGGGCTCCTCAACCACGGCGCCTTCGGCTGCGCGCAGCCGGTCCAGGGTCCGGTAGACCTCCGGGGTGGGCAGGCCGAAGTCCGCGGCCACCAGGACCCAGTCGGTCTGGGCCTTGACGAGGGCAGGCGAGAGCTCGTCGCCCAGGCCGAGCCCGACAGCCGTTCCGCCGAGCAGGGAGAACGGCACGTCCGCGCCAAGTTCCGCGGCCAGGTGGGCGAGTTCGTCGCGCGACAGTCCGCTGTTCCACAGCGCGTCGCAGGCAAGAAGCGTGGCGGCAGCATCCGCCGAGCCGCCGCCCATCCCTCCGGCGACGGGCACCCGCTTCGTGATTTCAAGATGGACCCCGGTGGAGTGCTCGGAGACGTCGGCCATGATCGCGGCGGCCTTGTAGGCCAGATTGCGCTCATCCAGGGGGATGTCGACGCCGTCGAAGTCGAGGGTGCTCGCCGCGCTGAGGCTGACCGTGATTTCCCCGGTGTCGGTGCTGGTGGCCGCGACTTCCTCGTAGAGGGAGACCGCGAGGTAGACACTGGCCACCGAGTGGTAGCCGTCAGGCCGCAGGGGCCCGACATCCAGTGAGACGTTTACTTTGCCGGGAGCCTTGACCCGGACAGTCCTCGCGGCAAAGCGCCCTCTCACTGCGTTCATGGCTCCACGCTATGGCATGCCATGGTCAGGGTCCAAGCACAGCCCCGGTCAGGCTTGACCGTCCGGGGCCGCCGCCGGGGACGGGAGCGGCCGCTCGCGTGCTTCCGCGATCCTGGAAAACGCCGAAATGTCGATCACTTCACCGCGGGCGGTGGGGTCGACGCCGGCGGCACGCAGGCAGCGTTCGGCCTCCGCTGCGCTGCCGGCCCAGCCGGCCAGCGCCGCGCGCAGTGTCTTGCGGCGCTGGGCGAAGGCGGCATCGATCACGGCGAATACCTGTTCCCGGGTGGCCGTGGTGACGGGCGGTTCCCGCCGGGTGAACGCCACCAAGCCGGAGTGGATCTTGGGCGCGGGCCAGAAGACATTCATGCCGATCACCCCGGCTTTGCGCATGCTGCTGTACCAGGCCGCTTTGACCGACGGCACGCCGTAGGTCTTGGACCCCGGCCCGGCGGCAAGCCTGTCGGCCACCTCGTCCTGGACCATGACCAGGCCGTGGCGCAGACTCGGGAAGTGTTGCAGCAGGTGCAGGACCACCGGGACGGCAACGTTGTACGGAAGATTCGCCACGAGCGCGGTCGGCTCCACCGGGAGGTCGGTGACCCGCATCGCGTCGGCGAGGACGAGGTGGAAATCCCCGACGGCGTCCGGCCGCCACTCGGCGACGGTGGCCGGAAGCTTGCCCGCCAGGACCGGGTCGATCTCGACGGCGACGACCGAGCGGGCGGCGTCCAGCAGCCCCAGGGTGAGGGATCCCAGCCCGGGGCCCACTTCCAGGACCGTCTCGTCCGCGTGGATGCCCGCAGCGGCGACGATCCTGCGGATGGTGTTGCCGTCGATGACGAAGTTCTGCCCTAGGGACTTGGTGGGACGGATGCCGATTTCCTCGGCCAGCCTGCGGATGTCCGAGGCGCCCATCAGGGGCGCGGGCGCAGTGCCGGGGGCAGGAACCGGCGTACTGCCAGGCGCGGAGGGGGTCGGTTCAGTCACCTAGGTATCCTATCCCGCCGGCTGGCCCGGGCATGGCGAAGGCCGGGTCCGAGAAACCGGACCCGGCCTGTGCCGGGGGTCCGCCGCTGTGGTCAGCCGCTGCGGATACCCTGTATTCATTTGTCCGCTGGCCGGAGCCTGCAGTCGACCCTTGGCCGGAGCCCTGGCTCCGGCGTGGCCCGCCCTAGCTTGTGGCTGCCCAGCCGCAGCCCCAGGGCTGCAGGCCGCGCTGCGCGTAGATGCGGTTGGCGATGTCGATCTGCTGGGCCTTGGTGGCCAGGCTGGCGTTCGGGGCGTACGCGCCGCCGCCGGCTCCGAGCCAGGTCCGGATGTCGAACTGCAGTCCGCCGTAGTAGCCGTTGCCGCTGTTGACGGACCAGTTGCCGGTGGACTCGCACTGCGCGATCTTGTTCCACATGGCTTCGTTCATCATCGACGGGGCTGCGGCCCCGGTATTGGTGCCGGCGGCCTCGGCAACGGGCTTGGGCTTGGTGCCGACGGTGACCTTTTCGGTGACCGGCTGCGTGCTCACGGACTGGGACACCAGCGTGCGGGAGGCTTCGCGGCCGTCGACGAGGACCAGCTTGAAGCTCTTGTTGAGGGTGCCGGCCACGCCTGGCTGGGTCACCTTCTTCTCACCCTTGGCCATCCCGGCGTCCTCGGTGGTGAGGGTATCGAAGGCAACGGCTTCGGTCGCCTCGGCCGTCTGGCTGGCATCCACCCGCGAGACCTTGATCACCATGTCGTTGACGACCGGCGCGTTGCCGGGCTGCGAGAGGCGGTCGCTGGCGCCCAGCGAGATACCGGCGTCGGCGAGAAGCTGGGAGACGCTGGCGGCCGTCGTCGTGGTTTTGTCGGCCTTGCCGTCAGCGACGATGCTCACGCTCTTCGGCGTGGAGATCGAAACGAAGGAACCGGAGACCGCGAGCTGCGCGTCCTTGGGGACGGACAGCTCGGAGGAACTGGCGACGCCGAGTTCCGTCACGAGGCCTTCGACGGTGGGCGAGGTGGTGTTGATGGTCTTCTCCGCGCCGTCCAGGCTGACCTTGACGGCCTTGGCGAGGTTGACGTTGATGACGGAGCCGTCCTGTACATGGGAGTCCGCAGCGGGCGTGACCCTGTCCGAGGACTGGAGTTCAAGGTTGGCGCCCTTGACGACCTGGCCGACGGTACCGCCGAAGGTCTGGACCGAACTCACTTTGCCGTCCACGTTGAGGGTGACTGTCTTGTTATTGCCGACGAAGGCGACGAGCCCCAGCACGAGTGCCACGAGCACGACGAACTGCGTGCCGACTTTGACGACGCTGACCTTGCCATCCGATGTAAAGAACTTGACCACGATTGCCCGTATCTCTTGGACCATCCGGGCACGGGGAAAAGCGCACAGATTCACCCGCCGCCGACAGCCCTGGGGCGGCACCCCCAGGGTGCATGATGTCCGCGGCAGCTGTGTGCACTGCCACACTCACAAACGAGAGCGCGCCCATGGTTCGTTGGCCACGATGCGCGCCCTGCAGGAGTGAAATTATCCGAAGGCCTTCCCCGACCCCGGCTAATAGTTGTCCACTGTAACCGGAGCGTTATAAAGCAGCCAACAAATTGTGCATACGCGGTATCTATCCAGCGGGCCCAGTTTTCGTCACATCAGTCCCAGGATCCGTATGCCCGCACGGTATTTCCGGCAATCCGGGAACACAGTTCCGAGAGCTCCCATCCAGTCAATTCGGCCATCGCCCGGACCGTGTAGGGCACCATATAGCTCGCATTGGGACGGCCCCGGTGCGGGTGCGGGGTGAGGAACGGGGCATCAGTCTCGACGAGGATCCGGTCCGGCTCCGCGATGGCCAGGGCGGCCCGGAGGTTGGCGGCGTTTTTGAAGGTCAGGGTCCCGGCGAAGGACATGTACCAGCCCTCCCGGTTGCAGATCCGGGCCAGCTCATCCCCGCCGGAGAAGCAGTGGAAGACCACCCGCTCGGGGGCGCCTTCCTCACGCAGCACCTGGACGACGTCGTCGTGGGCGTCGCGGTCATGGATCTGCAGTGTCAGCCCGAGGCGTTTGGCGATATCAATGTGGCGCCGGAAGGAATAGCGCTGATGGGCCAGCCCCTCACCCTCGGTGCGGAAGAAATCCAGGCCGGTCTCGCCGATGGCCCGGATCCGCGGGTGCGCGGCGAGGGCCTCGATTTCGGCCAGGGCATCCTCCAGTTCACCGCGGGCGGCGTATTCCGGCGCGTCATTGGGGTGCAGGGCGACGGCGCCCAGCAGCCGCGGATCCAGCTCCACCGCCTGCACGGTGAACCTGGACGATTCGAGATCGCAACCGACCTGCACGGCACCCTGGACGCCGACGGCGGCGGCAGCGTCAAGGGCGTCAGCGATGCTGACTTTCAGGTCGGCGCTCGGGAAATCGAGATGGGTGTGGTTGTCCATAACCGGCACGGGAAGAGGTTCCGGGGCCGGCGGGTATCCCTGCCGGCCGGTGCCATCGCTGCCGGGCGCACGGAACGGTACGGGGGTGCGGGGATTGATCATCTGTCCACCTTAACGGCGGTCCCCCGCCGGGATGAACCCGGCCCGTACCGGGAGTTAACCCAGACGCGCTATCTCCGGGCCCGCGCCGCGGCCCAGATTTCCGCGGGAACTCTCTGTCAGGCCCGGCAGTTGTGTTAGTACTCTGATATAAACACCGGCTGCAGGACAACGGAAGGTCGGGAACCCACCAGGGCTGAGAGGCTACCGATGGACTACCACCGCATCTCCCTAGACGAAGCTCTCCCGGAAGGCGAGGGCCGCCGGGAGGACTCCGCCGCGTCCGGGCTCCCGGCTGCGCGGCGCCCTGCCCAGCCGCCCGCGGCCATGGATGCGGAGGAGTTCCGCTCCGCCAGCGAGCGCATCCTGGAAGCCATTAACACCGTGATTGACGGCAAAGCGGAAGCGGCCAAGCTGGCCCTGACGGTGCTTTTGGCGCAGGGCCATCTCCTGCTTGAGGACGTCCCGGGTGTCGGCAAGACCCTGCTGGCGAAGACCCTGGCCCGGACCATCGACTGTTCGGTGAGCCGCATCCAGTTCACCCCTGATTTGCTCCCCTCGGATGTCACCGGCGTGTCCATCTACAACCAGGCGTCGAGGTCTTTTGAGTTCCGGCCCGGGGCGGTGTTCGCCAACATCGTCATCGGGGACGAAATCAACCGCGCCTCGGCCAAGACGCAGTCAGCCCTGCTGGAATGCATGGAGGAACACCAGGTCACCGTGGACGGCAAGTCCTACAAGCTCGACGAGCCCTTCATGGTGGTGGCCACGCAGAACCCGATCGAAATGGAGGGGACGTACCCGCTCCCGGAGGCGCAGCGGGACCGTTTTATGGCCCGGATCTCCATGGGCTACCCGGACAAGGACGCCGAGATGGAGATGCTGGAAACACACCAGTCGACGTCGCCGCTGACCAGGGTCACCGCCGTCGTCACCGCCGGCGAGGTCGCCGCCATGATCGCCACCGTGCGGCAGGTGTACGTGTCCCAGTCGATCAAGGAATACACCGTGTCCCTGGGGCGGGCGACGCGGGAGAGCGGGATGCTGCGGCTCGGGGCCAGTCCCCGGTCCATGCTGCAGCTGCTGCGTGCGGCCAAAGCCACCGCGGCCCTGGAGGGCCGGGACTTTGTGCTGCCGGATGACGTCGCCAGCGTGGCCGAATCCGTCCTGGCGCACCGGATCATCCTGGACCGCAAGGCCGCGAGCATGGGCGAGACCGCCCAGAGCGTGGTTCGTGCCATCCTGGCGAAAATCCCGGTCAGCCCGGAAATGGCGGCGGCGTCCGCGTCGGGCGTCCGTGACGGCCGTGAGGCCCGTGGCGCCCGTGGCGCCCGTGGCCAGGCTGCCGGCGCGGCGGCCGCTCCGGCTGCCACCCTGCCGAACCGCCGCTAGAGGTGGCTCGGCCATGGCGCTGATTGCCCGGTTCCCGACCCAGATCTTCACCAGCCGCGGCTGGGGGCTGCTGGGCGCGGGAGCGGTCTTCCTGCTGGCGGCCCAGGTGATGGGACGCCGGGACCTGTTGGCGCTGGCCATCCTGCTGCTTGTCCTGCCGCTGCTCTCGCTGGCCGGAACCCGCGTCCTGAAGCCGAATTTCCGGGTCTACCGGGAGTTCAGCCCCGGCAGCGTCGAAACGACGGCGACGACGACGGTCCGGCTGGCCGTCGCCCGGACCGGAATCGGCTCCGGCCATGCGCTGATGGAGGAACGCCTGCCCGCGCGCTTCGGCGAATCCCCGGTGTTCCGGTTCCCGGCGCGCTCGTCCGCCGGCGGGACCAGCCGGTACGAATACCATTTGCGCTCCAGCAAGCGCGGCCAGTTCCTGATCGGTCCGGTCACCGCCGAGTTCAGCGACCCGTTCGGGTTGTCCCTGCACCGCCATGCCATCGACGACGGCGACATCCTCACCGTAACGCCCGCCGCGCTTGAGCTCCCCGTCACCGGGCTGGCCGGTGCCCGGGGGCACGACGGCGTCACCGCCACGCGCATCCGGGCCAACCCGAGCGACGACGACGTCATGACCCGGGAATACCGGCACGGCGACCCGATGCGCCGCGTGCACTGGGCGGCGACGGCCCGGCACGGGGAGCTGATGGTCCGCCAGGAGGAGTCCGTCACCACGCCGGAGGCGACCATCATCCTGGACCAGCGGTTCTCCGCCTTCACCCGCGGCACCCCCGGCCCGGACGGGCACGAGCCCCTGACCAGCGAGGCCTTCGAGTGGGCCGTGACGGCCGCAATGTCCATCGGCGCGCACCTCGCCGAGCGCAACTACGCGCTGCGTTTCCTCGACGCCGCCGGCGAGCCCGCGTTCCGGCATTCACCGTCGGCCCCTGAACCGGAGGCCGAGGAGTACGTCGGCGCGGCCGGGCTGCAGTCCGTCGCCGAGAGCCTGGCGGCGATCCAGCTCACCGGGTCCCACCACAGCCGCAGGGACCCGAAGGAACCGGTTTTGCCGCGGCCCCCGGGCCGCCGCCCCGCGGGCGGTGAGACTGGCCCGCAGCCTTTCGATGACCGGCTCCTGGACAGGCTGTCCGCCCACCGGTTGCGGGGACCCGTGCTGGCGATCCTCGGCAGCCTCACGCCGGCCGAGGCCCGGTCGCTGGCCCCGGCGGCCGGTTTTGCAGCCAACGCCTTCGCCCTGGTCATCACGGAGCGGGCCCGGGAATCCGACGATGCGCTCGAGGCCCTCCGGCTTGGCGGCTGGCGGGCCGTGGCAGTTTCCCTGTCAACACCGCTGAGCGCCGCGTGGGCGGCCTTCGATGAGGGCGGGACCGCGCCGCTGGCAGCCCCAGCCGACGTGCGGCGCGGAACGGGGACGCGGCGATGACTCTGACACCCCAGCGCAGCGCCGGTGCCCGCTCCGGCCAGTCCGGGCCGGCCGCGGGTGCCGGCTCCGCCGGCCATGACCCGGATTCCCTCCGGGCGGGCCGGAAGGGCCGGACGAAGGCCGGGGCGCAGCCGTGGCTGATGGCCCTGGCGGTGGCACTCGCCGTCGCCGGTGCAGCGCTGGGCCTCAACGGAGTGCTGCGGGGATGGGCGTGGTACTCCCCCGTCCTCTCCACGGTCCTCACGGTGGCCTTCACCCTGGCAGCGCTCCGCGCGCTCCGGTGGCGCAGCGTTTTCGTGACTGCCGGGGCGCTGGCAGCTCTGGCCCTGATCCTGGCCTTCACCTTCTTCCGCCCGCAGAGCATCCTGGGCTTTATTCCCTCCGGCGCGACCATGGCGCAGCTGGGCCGGTACCTGCGCCGTGCCAGTGAGACTGTCCTGGCCGAAAGCGCCCCGGTGGCCCCCAATGCCGGCATCGTCCTGCTGGCCTGCGCCGTCCTTGGGCTGCTGGTGATCCTGATCGATGCCCTGGCCTATCCGCTGGCCCTGCCGGCGACGAGCGGCCTCGGGATCCTCGCCATCCTCATAGTTCCAGCCATGATCAAACCGCAGAGTGCCGGCGTGCTGGGTTTCGCGGCGGCCACCGCGGGCTATCTCATGATCCTCGGCTGCAGCCACTGGTTCGCACCCGACTCACGGACCGGAGCGGACACCGCGCGCAACCCTGGCCAGTTCCGCCGTGGCGCCCTGACCGGGGCGGCGGCCCTGACCGTGACCCTGTTGCTCCAGCTGGCCATCCCGGGATTTGACCAGGGCGTCTTCCCGCAGGGCTCGCGGCTGAACCCCTTCGGCCCGGCCACGGGGCTCAACCCGATGATCAGCCTGGGCAACAGCCTGCGCAGCCCCACCGGCGACGGCCGGATCACCTTCGCCACCAACGCCGCCACCACCCCGTACCTGCGCTCCGTGACCGTGGACAGTTTCAACGGCGACAACTGGGCCCCGGAGGACCGCAACGAGACCCGCCGGCTGGGCACGGGCCGGATGGAATCGGGCGTCGAGTCCGCCGCCACGGAAGTCCGGGTGGTCACCGCGGTCAACACCGGCCAGTTCACCAGCCCCTATCTCCCGGTGCCCTACGCCCCGGAGGCGGTCAACGGTCTCACCGGCCGCTGGAGCTGGGACCCGGCCACGCTGAGCATCAAGGGGGTCGACACCAACTCCCATGACCAGCAGTACGTGGTGCTCTCGGTGGCCCCGCAGCTCACCCCGGACCTGCTGGCCCGGGCCACCGGGCCGGTGCAGGGCGTCCCGGACCAGTTCATCCGGCCGCCGGACAACGTACCGGAGATCGTCCGCACGACCGCGGAGGCCGTGACCGCGGGCAGCGCCACTCCCTACGCCCGGGCCCTGGCCATCCAGCGGTACCTGCGCTCCGCAAATTTCAGCTACTCGCTGCAGTCACCGGTGCAGGGGGGCTATGACGGCAACGGACTGTCGGTGCTGGCGGACTTCCTGGCCCAGAAGAGCGGATACTGCATCCACTTCGCCTCGGCCATGGCCGTGATGGCCCGGCTGGAAGGGATCCCCAGCCGCATTGCCGTCGGCTACGCCCCGGGCCGCCCCACCGGAGCGACGGTCTCGATCGGAGGCCAGGGCGCCCTGCCGGAGTTTGAGGTCGATGCCCGTGACGCCCATGCCTGGCCGGAGCTGTACTTCCAGGGACTTGGCTGGATCCCCTTCGAACCCACCCCCTCGCGCGGCGTGGTTCCGTCCTATGCCGAGGACGCCTCCTCCCCCGGC
>NZ_MQTS01000231.1:0-14018 GCF_020532825.1 Arthrobacter sp. SO3 | reverse complement strand
GCCCAGTGTTGCGCCGCTGCCGCTCCCGGGGACCGCGGCCGCCCCGGCGGACGCGGCAAGCCGGATCCTGCCCGTGCTGTCCGGCGCCGGTGCACTGCTGTTGCTCGGGCTGCTGCTGGCGTCCCCGCACCTGGCGCGCACCGCAGTGCGCCGCCGCCGGCTGTCAGGTTCCGGGGCCGGCGGTGCCGCGGCGTTGCGCGCCTGGGCGGAACTGCGGGACCTGGCGATGGACTTCGGTGTGGCGCCGCAGGGCAGTGAGACCCCCCGCCATTTCTCCGCCAGGCTGCGCTCCTCGGGGGCACTCGGAGAGCCTGAGGCCATGGACGCGGACGGCCACCAGGCAGTCCGGTCCCTGACCGCGGATTTCGAACGCGCGCAATACGGCCGTCCTCTGTCCACGCCCGACGGCGGCGGCCTCCCCGGAGGCGCCCGCAAGTCTCCCGGTGCCGGGGCTCCCGCCAGCGGCGCCGGTGAACCAGCCCCCCACTCGATCGCAGCGGTCCGCGCCTCGCTGCGGGCCCATGCCGGGCCGCTGGTCCGGTTCCGCGCAGCGTGGCTGCCGCCTTCCCTCATGGCCGCCTGGCGGAGTGCTGCCACGGCGCCGTTCCGCGCCGCCCGCCGCACAGCAAAGCGCACCCGGCGCGGCCTCGCGGGTGCCAGGTCAAGGACCCGCGGGGGGTTGCGCCGGGTGCGCTGGCTGCGCCGGAGCTGAGGCAGCCCCGGCCGGATGGTACTTAGCCGGCGTACGGGTCGGCGATGCCGATGTACTGGGTGTAGAGGTATTCCTCAATGCCTTCGAGGCCGCCCTCACGGCCCAGGCCGGACTGCTTGACCCCGCCAAAGGGCGCCGCCGCGTTGGAGACGACTCCGGCGTTCAGCCCCAGCATGCCGGTCTCCAGTCGTTCGCCCATCCGGATGCCGCGGTTGAGGTCCTTGGTGAAGACGTAGGCGACCAGGCCGTATTCGGTGTTGTTCGCCAGCCGGACGGCCTCGTCCTCGGAAGAGAAGGTGATGATCGGGGCGACGGGGCCGAAGATTTCCTCGGACAGGATCCGGGTCCCCTCGGTGACGCCCTTGAGGATGGTGGGCTGGTAGAAGTAGCCCGGGCCCTCGACGGCGGCGCCGCCGATGACCGCGACCGCACCGGCGGAGACGGCATCGGAGACGAGTTCGTGGACCTTGTCGCGGCTCTTCGCATCGATCAGCGGGCCGACCTTGGACTCCGCCTCGGTGCCGCGGGCGGTGGTCATGTCCGCCATCTTCGCGGCGAACTTCTCCGCGAAGTCGTCGGCGACGGACTCGTGCACGATGAACCGGTTCGCGGCCGTGCAGGCCTCGCCCATGTTCCGCAGCTTCGCCAGCATGGCCCCGGCGACGGCGGCGTCGACGTCGGCGTCTTCAAACACCACGAACGGGGCGTTGCCGCCGAGTTCCATCGAGGTCCGCAGCACGTTCTCGGAGGCATCGGCGAGCAGCCGGCGGCCGACCTCGGTGGATCCGGTGAAGGAAAGCTTGCGCAGCCGGGAGTCCTTAATCAGCGGACCCGTGGTGGCACCGGCGGTGGAGGTGGGGATGACGTTCAGCACCCCGGCCGGCAGCCCGGCCTCCATCATCACGGCGGCGAACAGCTGGGAGGTCAGCGGGGTCAGGTTCGCGGACTTCAGCACCATGGTGCAGCCCGCGGCGACGGCGGGGGCGACCTTGCGGGTCGCCATGGCCAGCGGGAAGTTCCACGGCGTGATCAGCAGGCACGGGCCCACCGGCTTCTTCGTCACGAGCAGCCGGGACTTCCCGTCCGGGGAGACCGAGTAGCGGCCGAAGGCCCGGACGGCTTCCTCGGAGAACCAGCGCAGGAACTCGGCGCCGTAGGTGACCTCACCGCGGGCCTCGGCCAGCGGCTTGCCCATTTCCAGGGTCATCAGCAGCGCGAAGTCCTCGGCGCGTGCGGTGACGAGCTCGAAGGCCCGGCGCAGGATCTCCCCGCGCTCCCGCGCGGGGACCTTCGCCCAGGACTCCTGTGCAGCGGCCGCCGCGTCCAGGGCGGCGGCCCCGTCCTCGGGCCCGGCGTCGGCGATGCTCAGCAGGACCTTGCCCGTCGAGGGGTCCTCCACGTCGAAGGTCTTGCCGGAAGCGGCCGGACGCCACTCGCCGCCGATCAGCAGACCGGTGGGAACAGAGGCCAGCAGGGCGCTCTCACGCTCTGCGGTAACAATGGGCTGGGCAGTTACAGTCACGGTTGACTCCCTCGTCAGCGATTCGGGGTGAATGGGATCGGGTTCAGCACCGCCCGAGTTCTCACTCATCGGGTGCCGATTTACTGTCACGGTACTGCCGTGCTCTCCGGGCTGTCTACGCATGCCCGCACTACGTCGTACCGGATCCGCTGTGCAGCTGCACAGCGGACGTTCGGGCGGGCGGCCGGCCTGCTACCGGGCTGCAAGCACCGCGGAGTAGAGTTCCCGCTTGCTGACCTTGGCGTCCTCCGCCACGGCTGCGACGGCTTCCTTCAGCCGGATACCCTGCGCCATGAGCGCGTTGACGTCCGCCACATGGTCTTCCGGCTTGCCCGGTTCCCGTTCCGGGGCGCCGCCCACAACGACGGCGATCTCGCCGCGCACTTCGCTGGACTCGGCCCACTCCAGCAGTTCGCGGAGGGTGCCGCGGATGACTTCCTCGTAGGTCTTCGTCAGTTCCCGGCAGATGGCGGCGCGCCGGTCCGCACCGAACCGCTCGCGCAGGGCCCGGAGCATGGGTTCGAGCCGGTGCGGGGCCTCGAAGAAGACCATGGTGCGCCGCTCGGCGTCGAGATCCGCGAGCCGGGAGGACCGTTCCCCGGCCTTGCGCGGCAGGAACCCCTCGAAGCAGAAGCGGTCGGTCGGCAGGCCGGAGAGCGCGAGGGCGGTGAGCACGGCGGAAGGTCCGGGGGCGGCAGTGACCGTCAACCCGGCGGCCACGGCCCCTTCGACCAGGCGGAATCCGGGGTCCGAGACGGACGGCATGCCGGCGTCGGTCACCATAACGAGGGTCTTGCCGGCGCGTACCTGGTCCAGGAGTTCACCGGTCTTGGCGGCCTCGTTGTGCTCGTGGTAGCTGATGATCCGGCCGGCCACGGTGATGCCCAGGTTCTGGACGAGTCGGTGCAGCCGCCGGGTGTCCTCCGCGGCGACGATGTCCGCCGTCGTCAGCAGTTCGATCAGCCGGTAGGTGGCGTCTCCGACGTTCCCGATGGGGGTCGCCGCCAGCACGATCCGGCCGGGGCCGCCGCTGGGCGCACCCGCCGCCGCCGCGGGGCTTCCATCAGGCCCGGGACCTGCGCCATCCCCGACGTCGTCCGGCACGGCCGTGCCATCGCTGGGAAGATTCGGGGCAGTGCTGAGATTAGGATCCACATGACCAGCCTACTGCTGGCACGGGGCGCGGGGAGACGGCGAGGCTGACCACTTGGCGAGCGGCCAGGCCGCCGAACCGGCCGGCGGCCTGGCCGACGGCCACGGCCGCGAAAGGTAGCATGGGCAACGTGACGCAGACCCCCATCCGGCCTGTCGAGACCGGTTCCACCGGTTCGGCGCCCCCAGCCACCAGCACCGGACGCAACCTGGAGGGGCACCGCTGGGTCAGCCGCCCGGCGGAGGCGTTCACCCCCGAAGCCCTCCGAGACCGACTGATCGGCAGCATCCAGAGCTGGCGGGACTATCCGCCCTCGCTCCGGCTGTGGTTCTGGCTCATTCCGGCCATCACCGCGGCCCTGGGCGGAGTCCTCCGCTTCGTCCGGCTGGACACGCCCCGCAGCCTGGTTTTCGACGAGACCTATTACGTCAAGGACGGCTACTCGTTCCTGGTCAGCGGCTACGAGCGGGCTTGGCCGGAGAAGGCCAATGACGCCTTCGCTGCCGGCAATCCGGGCGTGCTGCTCGACTCGCCCGAGTACGTCGTCCACCCGCCGGTCGGCAAGTGGATGATCGCCGCCGGCATGTGGCTCTTCGGCTCGGACAATCCTTTCGGCTGGCGGTTCGGGGCGGCACTGACCGGCACACTGTCCATCTTCCTGCTGGCCCTGATCGCCCAGAAGCTCTTCGGCTCCCTGACGCTCGGGGCGGTGGCGGGCCTGCTGCTGGCGGTGGACGGCCACCACCTGGTGATGTCCCGGACCTCCCTGCTGGACATCTTCCTGATGTTCTGGGTCCTTGCCGCGTTCGGCGCCCTGCTGATGGACCGCGACGACGGCCGGCGCCGGCTCGCCGCGCGGCTCGGCCGGCAAGCCGCAGCCTCCCCGGGCGGACGGCCCGGCCTGCTCCAGCTGGCGTCGGGCCCCTGGCTGGGGATCCGCTGGTGGCGGATCGCCGCCGGCGTGTGCCTGGGACTGGCTGTCGGCACGAAATGGTCCGCACTGTTTTTCCTGGCCGGCTTCGGGCTGCTGACGGTCTTCTGGGACCTGAGCGCGCGGCGCATCGCCGGCATCCACGGCTGGATCAGCGGCGGGATCCTCAAGGACGGGATTCCGGCCTTCCTCAGCATCGTCCCGGTGGCCGCCCTGGTGTATGCCGCCACCTGGACCGGCTGGTTCCGCTCCACGAACGCCTACTTCCGGCACTGGGCCGAGACCGTCCCGTCGGCGGAATGGGGCTGGCTGCCAGATGCCGTCCGGTCCCTGGCGCACTACCACCTGGAGGCCTACAAGTTCCACCAGGGGCTCAGCGCCGAGCACCCCTACGAGGCCAGCGCCTGGAGTTGGCTGGTGCTCGGACGGCCAACGTCATTCTTCTACGAATCCCCCAAACAGGGCAGTCCGGGGTGCGATACGGCCAGCTGCACGACGGCGATCCTCTCCGTCGGCAACCCGCTGATCTGGTGGGGCGCCGCCGTCTGCCTGGGCGTCCTGCTGTTCTGGTGGGCCGGGCGGCGCGACTGGCGCGCGGGGGCGGTCCTGGCCGCGGTGGCTTCCGGGTACCTTCCCTGGTTCCTGTACCCGGAACGCACCATGTTCTACTTCTACGCAGTGTCCTTCGAACCTTTCCTGGTGCTTGCTCTGGTGTATTGCCTGGGACTGGTCCTGGGACAGCGCACCGACCCGCTGTGGCGGCGGCGTTCCGGGCTCTACCTCGTGGCCCTCTTTGTGGTCACGGCCGTCGTCGTGTCGGCGTTCTTCTATCCGATCTGGACCGCCGAGACCATTTCCTACCAGGATTGGCGGTTCCGGATGTGGATGCCGTCCTGGATCTAGGGCAGGATTGCAGGGGACGTCCACCACCGCCAGGCGGACCCGGAACGGAGAAACGGTCGTGAGAGAAGCAAGCACCGGACTGCTCGTCGAGCTCGACCCGGGCAGCAACGTGACGGACCTGCTCCTGGAACAGCACGCCAAGGATCCCGTGCATGCGCTCTACTCCCGCAAAGGACCGGCCGGCTGGGCCGATGTCACCGCACAGCAGTTCCTGGACCAGGTCCGGGAACTGGCCAAGGGCCTGATAGCCGGCGGCATCACCCCCGGGGAAACCGTGGCGGTCATGTCCGGCACCCGCTACGAGTGGACCGTAGTGGACTTCGCCATCTGGTTCGCCGGCGGCGTTACCGTCCCCATCTACGAAACGTCCTCGGCCAGCCAGATCGAATGGATCCTGCATGACTCGGGCGCCTTGCGCATCTTCGCGGAGAACGAGGCGAAGGCCGGCCTCGTCCGGGAGGTCCTGGACGGCTCGTCCCTGCTTGGCGCCACCGTGCTCCCCGTGGTGCGGATGGACTACGACGGCGCGGCACCGAACCTCGCCAGCCTGGCCGCGGCGGGCGCCGGAGTCGGCGACGCCGAGCTGGAACGGCACCGGTCCGCCGCCGGACTCGCGGACGTGGCCTCGCTCGTCTACACCTCCGGCACCACCGGCCGGCCCAAAGGCTGCGAAATCACACATGGGAACTTCGCCCTCGTCGCCAAGAACATCGTGCTGTTCCTGCCCGAAATCCTCCTGCAGCCCCGCTCCAGGACCCTGATGTTCCTCCCGCTGGCCCATGTCCTGGCCCGCGCCGTCCAGGTGATCTGCCTGAGCGCCGGAACCACCCTGGGCCACTCGGCCAGCGCCAAGGAACTCCTTGAGGACCTCGCCAGCTTCCGGCCCACATTCCTGCTCGTGGTTCCCCGGATCTTCGAGAAGGTCTACGCCGGTGCCGCCCACAAGGCGGCCCTGGCCGGGAAGCAGCGGTTGTTCGACTTGGCCGCCGCCACCGCCATCGACTATTCGAAGGCCCTCGACGCCGCGGCCAGGGGCAACGGGACGGGCCCCGGCGCCGTACTCAGCGCCAAGCACGCCCTCTTTGACCGGCTGCTGTACCCCAAACTGCGGCAGGCCTTCGGCGGCCAATTGGGCTACACGGTCTCCGGTGCCAGCCCGCTCAGCCCCCACGACGCGCACTTCTTCCGCGGCGCAGGCATCCCGGTCCTGGAAGGCTACGGACTCACCGAAACCACGGCACCGTGCACCGCCAACACCCCGACGCGGACCAAAGTGGGCACGGTCGGCATCCCGGTGCCCGGAACCACCATCCGGGTCGCGGAGGACGGCGAGATCCTGGTCAAGGGCATCGGGGTCTTCAAGGGATACCACAACAACGCCGCAGCCAACGCGGAGGCGTTCGTGGACGGGTTTTTCCGCACCGGCGACCTCGGGTCCCTGGACAGCGATGGTTTCCTGACCATCACCGGCCGGAAGAAGGACCTGCTCGTCACCGCCGGCGGCAAGAACGTCGCCCCCGGGCCGCTCGAGGAAAAGATCCGCGAGCACGAACTCGTCCTGCAGGCCGTGGTCATCGGGGACGGCAGGCCGTTCGTCTCAGCCCTGATCAACCTGGACCCCGAGGGCCTGGAAAACTGGTGCGCCGCGCAAAGGGTGGCCGCGATGAGCCCCGCCGAAGCCAGCCGCGACGCCCTGGTCCGCAACGCCCTCCAGCGTGCTGTGGACGAGGCGAACGCGCTGGTCTCCCAGGCCGAGTCGATCCGCAGCTTCGTGGTGCTCGACGCCGATTTCACGGTGGAATCCGGGCACCTGACACCGTCGCTCAAACTCAAGCGTGCCGCCGTCGTGCGGGACTTCGAAGCACAGATCAACCGCATCTACGGCTGATCCACTGCCGAGGCCCCACCGGGGAGGCACGGAAGACACGCACAGAGGATAGGCGAAGAGGACACACGGAGAGAAGCGGCCGGCACCGTAGTGCCGGCCGCTTCTGCTGCCTGTCAGACGCCGGTTTGCGGTGCTCCTAGACGGTGCTGGAGTATCCGCGCGTTGGGGTGTCATGCGACCCGGTGTCCGGTGACCCGGTGGTTGTGGAGCTTCCGGCAGCTGAATCCGGTTCGGAGGCATCCGCGGCAGCCGCTTCGCCGGCCTTGTTCCGCCGGAAGAGCGACCGCTTGGCCGGGACGGCTCCGGGGACAGCTCCGGCGGGGTCAGCACCCGCGGGGACAGCGTCCGCGGACGCAGCATCCGTGCGGTCAGCGTCCGCGGCTTCGTCCCCGGCCGGGTCAACTGCCGCTGCGCCGCGTTTCGGCAGCCCGCGGCGCTTGCGCGTCGGCCAGGTGAGGATCAGGGTGACGAGGGAGGTGATCAGCACCAGGCCCCCGATCACGATCCCGCCGTCCACCCAGAACTGGGCCGGGAAGAGCCGGATCAGGGTGTCCTGCAGCGAGAACGTCCAGGTGCCGCTGGCGAAGAAAATACTGTGGAACTCGGCGAAGAACTGTTCCCAGCCAAGCACAGCCAGTACGCCGAGGCTGAGGATGACCACGAGGGTGATGATGGACCCGGCGAACAGCCCGCGCCGCACTCCCCCGCGGCTGCGGCGCCGCAGGTAGATGACGGCGATCAGGCTAAGCAGGATCAGCACCAGGCCCGCGCCGAAGGTGGACAGGATGACGACCTTGACGTCGGCCATGTGGCTGACTTCGCCGCCCCCGAACAGCTTGTCGCCGCTGCGGTTGACGAGTTCGCCAAGGTACCGCGGTCCGGCCCAGTTGCTGAGGTAATCCACGGCATAGGAGCCGTAGGTCATGCGGTCGTCGGTGTTGAAGCCGTAGCCGTCGCCCGGGAAACCGGGGCGGTTGTACTCCACCCAGAGGAACAGGGGGCTGGCGACGGCCCGGACGGCCAGCACCAGCAGGATGACCGGGAAGCACACGGCGAGCAGGACCTGCATCACGCGCGGGGCCACTGGTTTGGCGTTCGCCGCGTGTTCACGTTCGGCGTTCCGGCGCCGCACTTCCTCCTCCGGGGGACGGATCTGCAGCGCCGAGGTGGGCAGCGGTTCGCTGAAGTGCGCGCCGTTTACCGGGGGGGCCGGTTCGACGGCGGCTTCCGCGGCCTTTCGGTCGGCACGGCTGCCGGCCTGGCGCGACGCCGGGTCCGGCGCGGAGGCCTCGGGGGTGCTGTCGGTCCGTGGTGAGGGTTCCGGAGTGGTGCCGGCACCACCCTCGGCGGCGCGGTCGGAGGCCGCGGCGGAGCGCTTGTCCGTGGTGCTCGGCTTCATCCAGTCGAAGGCGGGTTCGTCAGCGTCATCGGGCGGATCCAGCTGCGGATCCTGTCGGTTCGGAGGGGTGGGACTTGAGTCAGTCACTGCGGCTTCGCTTCCGTAGGCGTCCGCGCTCCCGGGCGGGGCCCGGCAACGCTACTTCTTCTGCCTCCGAGCCTACCGCCAGAGCCTCGGAGTGGGCGAGGTGCCACCCCGTAGTCGACCGGGATTCAGGCGACCGGGATTCAGGCAACCGGGGTGCAGCCGGCGGACCCGGGCCCTCCGGTCAGCGCTTGGCGTACTGGGCCCAGGGGATGTTCCAGTCGCCGAAACCTTCGAGCGGTTCCACCGCCGGGGCCCCGGTGTTGAGGGTCTGGACGACGTCGCCGCTCTTCATGTTGTTGAAGAACCAGGCGGCGTCCGCCGGGAGCAGGCCGACGCAGCCGTGCGAGACGTTGGACTTGCCCACTGCACGCCACGCCGATTCGAGCGCCTGGTGGACGTACACTCCGGAGCTGGTGAGGCGGTTGGCGTACTCCACCGTCAGGGGCGGGTAGTAGCCCTTGTCGCCGGGCTTGAGCCCGATGCTGCCGGCGTTGAACCTGGAGTTGCGTTCCTGCTCCATGATGACGGCGAAACCGGTGGGTGAGAGCCAGTCGGCGTCCCCCAGCGTGACCGGCGCGGTCCGGACCAGCTGGCCGTCGAAGTACACGTTCATGGTCTTGGTGATGTCATCAACGACGGCGAGGCGCTGCGGCCCGACTTTGAAGGAAACCTTGGTGTCGGCGTTGCCGATCATCCTGTTGCCGAAGTCGACGCCGAAGAGCTGCAGGTCCACGGTGATCTCGCTGTTGGCGGCCCAGAACGTTTCGGGGCGGATCCGGACACGGCGGTCCGAATACCAGCGCCACGCCACGGCCTGGCCGGAGGACGAGCTGACGGCGACTGCCTTCTCCATCGCCACCTTGTCCAGCACCGGCTCGCTGAAGACAATCTCGATGGGCTGGCCGGCGCCGACCGTGGTGCCGTTGAGCGGATACACGGCGGCGTCCGCTTCGTGGGCTTTGGCGACGGTGGCGAAGGTCTGGGCTGTCCGGGTCTCGCGTCCGGCCCCGTCCACGATGGTGAAAGTGAACTTGTACTTCGTGTCGAATTCCAGCGGATCGCCGGCGGTCCAGGTCGAGCCGTCCGGGCTGGCGGTCCCCGGGACGGGGCCGCCCCCGGCGGCCGGGACCAGCACGACGTCCGTCACGACGCCGTTGACCGCCTTGACCGAGGGCGGGGCGGCGGGGTTGACGGCCTTGGCGCCGTCGGCCGGGGTCACCGCGAGTTCCACGAGCTTGACCACGGGGGCGGCGAGGCCGGCGACGTTCCGCATCGGCGCCGCTGATTCTGACGGAATTTCCGCCTCGGCCCGGCCGGGCGCCGTCGCGATGCCGATCCCGCCGGCACCGACGGCGGCGCAGAGTGCCAGCACCGCCAGCATTTTCCCGCTGGTCCTGCGGTCTTTGCGTGGCTGCGGCCGGCCTGCGGGGTCCCCGCCCCGGCGCGCCGTGCCGGGTTCCGTCATTTTCTCGTCCATGTCTTGTCCCCCAAATGGATTCTTCCGCCCTTCGCGGAGCTGTCCGCGGCCTGGGCTCAGTTGGCGTACTGCGCCCAGGGGATGTTCCAGTCCCCGAAGCCGTCGTCCACGGCGGCGAAGTCGCCGTCGGTGTTGACCACCTGCACCACGTCACCGCTCGTCATGTTCTCGAAGACCCATTTCGCGCCGTCCGGGCCCAGTCCCACGCAGCCGTGGGAGAGGTTTGCCTTGCCCAGAAAGGGCATCGCGGAGTCCGTGGCCTGGTGGATGAACTCCCCGCTCGGGGTCAACCGCGTGGCGTAATTGACGTCGAGCTGGCCGTAATAGGCCGGGTCACCCGGCTTGAGCCCGATAGTGGAGGCGTCCATGTGTTCCACCCGGTATTTCTCCATGAAGACGAGATACCCCCGGGCCGAGGGGAAGCGTGTGTCGCCCATGGTCGCGGGCCACTGGCCGACCTGCTGGTCGTTGACACTGGCCGTAAAGGTGTGGGCCGCCGCGTCCGCGACGGCGACCTTCTTGTCGCCGATGTGGACGGTGACCAACTTGTTAAAGTTGCCGATCTGCCCGTTGCCAAGATCGACTCCGAAGAGCTGCAGGTCCATCGTGATAGTGCTGTTCGCCGTCCAGAAGCTTTCCGGACGGTACCGGACCATGGTGTTGCTGAACCAGTGGAACTCGCCGGCCTGGCCGGAGGTGGAGCTGATCTTGATGGCCCTCTCGACGGCGTCCCGGTTCAGGACGGGCTCGCTGAAGGTGATCTGCAGCGGCTGCGCCACGCCGACCTTCATGCCGTCCAGCGGGTAGATGGCGGCGTCGGCTTCGTTGGCGGTGGAGACCGTCGTGAAGCTCCGTGTGGTGCTGCTCTTGCGGCCGGCGGCGTCCACCACGGAGAACGTGTAGCTGTAGCGGGTGTTGAACTTCAGCGGTGCGGCCGCCGTCCAGCTGGAGGCATCTGCGCTGAGGGTTCCGTCCACGGCGTCGCCGGAACCGCTGGTGAGCGCCACGCGGTCGATGCGGCCGTTCTTGACCTTCAGGCTCACGGGCGCGGCCGGGTTGACCTGCTTGGAACCGTCCGCCGGGGCGACGTCGAGCTGGGCGAGGGCCACCACCGGGAAGGCCAGTCCCGGCGTCGAGCGTTCCGGCGAGACCGCCTCGGACGCGAAGGAAGCGTGGGCCATCCCGGGGCCCGCCGCGAACACTCCGCCAGCCGCGGCCAGTGCGCAGACTGCTCCGAGCAGGGCGAGTTTGCGGCCGGTGCGCCGGCTTTTCGGGGCGTTCACGATACTCGGGTCCTTCCAGACGTTACCTTGAAAGCATAAGTGAATTTCCGCGGCGCCCGGCCCCCGGCCAGCCACGATCAGGTCACGAAGAGGGCCCCGGGCGCAAGCCCGGAGCCCTCATTCACCGTCATCTGCCGGCCCCGCTGCCCTTGTGGCAACCCGCCGGCGCGGTTCCTAGTAGCGGTAGTGGTCCGGCTTGTACGGGCCGGAAACCTCAAGGTCCAGGTACTCGGCCTGCTCCTTCGACAGCTCGGTCAGTTCAACGCCGAGGGCGTCGAGGTGCAGCCGGGCGACCTTCTCGTCGAGGATCTTCGGCAGCACGTAGACCTGCTTTTCGTACTCCCGCTCACCTTCCGGCTGGTCGCGCTTGGTGAAAAGCTCGATCTGCGCGATCGTCTGGTTGGCGAAGGAGTTGCTCATCACGAAGGACGGGTGTCCGGTGGCGTTGCCGAGGTTCAGCAGGCGTCCTTCGGACAGCACGATGATGGAACGGACGCCTTCTCCGGTGGCCGGGTCCGCCTCGAAGACCCACTCGTGCACCTGCGGCTTGATCTCGACCTTCTTGATGCCCGGGATCCGGGCCAGTCCGGCCATGTCGATCTCGTTGTCGAAGTGGCCGATGTTGCCTACGATCGCCTTGTCGCGCATCCCGGCCATGTGCTCGGCCATGATGACGTCCTTGTTGCCGGTCGTGGTGATAAAGATGTGGCCCTCGCTGAGGACGGATTCCAGTTTCGCGACCTGGTAGCCGTCCATGGCTGCCTGGAGCGCGCAGATGGGATCGATCTCGGTGACGATGACGCGGGAACCCTGGCCGCGGAAGGCCTCCGCCGCACCCTTGCCCACGTCGCCGTAACCGCAGACGACGGCGACCTTGCCGCCCATCAGGACGTCGGTGGCGCGGTTGATGCCGTCGGGCAGGGAGTGCCGGATGCCGTATTTGTTGTCGAACTTGCTCTTGGTGACGGAGTCGTTGACGTTGATGGCCGGGAACAGCAGCTTGCCCTGCTCCGCGAGCTGGTAAAGGCGGTGCACGCCGGTGGTGGTTTCCTCCGTGACGCCCAGCAGGCGGGAGCCGATCCGGGTCCACTTCTGCGGATCAGCCTGCAGCGAGGCGCGCAGCACCTCGAGGAAGACCCGGCCTTCCTCGGACTCGTCATCGGCGGTGGCCGGGACGGCACCAAGGGCCTCGAAGTCGACGCCCTTGTGGACCAGCATGGTGGCGTCTCCGCCATCGTCCAGGATCATGTTCGGGCCGAGGTCCGGGTTGGCGTCCGCGCCGGGCCAGGTCAGGATCTGCTCCGCGGTCCACCAGTATTCCTCCAGCGTCTCACCCTTCCAGGCGAACACGGGAACACCCCGGGGGTCCTGGACGGTGCCGTTGCCGACCACAACGGCGGCGGCGGCTTCGTCCTGGGTGGAGAAGATGTTGCAGGAGGCCCAGCGCACCTCGGCACCGAGCGCGGTGAGCGTCTCGATCAGCACGGCGGTCTGCACTGTCATGTGCAGGGACCCTGCGATCCGGGCGCCCTTGAGCGGCTGGTCGGCGCCGAACTCCTCGCGTAGTGACATCAGGCCGGGCATTTCGTGCTCGGCGAGGCGGATCTGGTGGCGGCCCGCCTCGGCCAGGGAGATGTCCGCAATCTTGTAATCGAGAGTCATATGAATCCTTTGCTGTGGCCGGCGGGCAGGTCCGGGACCTGGCTGCCGGTGACGAAGGTGAACGTGCTTATCGGTGGCTGTGAAGTACTTCGGCGCCGAACGGCGAAGCGATGGGCCGGCAGCCTAGCCGGCGTTGTGCCCGGACCCGGTGCCGTGCTGGCCTGGCTCCGCCTGGCCGGCGCCAGGCCGGCCGCCGTCGTGCTGGAAAACGGGCGCCGCCGCGGCGGCGGGGAGAAGTTCGGGCGGCAGCAGCAGCGGGATGCCGTCCTCGATCGCGTAGCGCAGCTTCTCTCCGGAGGGGCCGGCCGCGGTGGTGACGAGTTCCTCGCCGTCCTGCACCAGCGGTGAACCGGTGACGGGGCATCTCAGGACAGACAACAGTTCGGGACTGATCTTCGACATGGTGAACGCTCCCTGGTGGACGCCGCAGCAGGCGCCGGTGGCTTACGGATTTTGCAGTTCCCAGCCTACCGCCAGTTGCCGCCTAGCGGTTCAGCGGCGCTGTCGCGCCGTGGTGGGAGAAAGTTGGGTGTACCTCCCGTATAGCTTCTGGCATGGGGCGGGTGTGGGAGCGGATCATGGAGGTGTCTGTCACGGTTGACGCCGGTTCGTCCTTGGTGCTGCAGCAGAGCCTGCCGACTAGCGTGGCGCGGAGGACTTCCACGGGAACCGTGGATTGTTGCCTTGGAGCACGAGTGTTAGATTCCTGATTTGTTTCCCTGTCCTCCCCGCGGCAGATACCAGATAGCCAGGTCAAGGTGTCAGGAGGAGCAGTCATGGATATCGTGCACGAACGGGCCGCGGGAATGGATATTTCCAAACGCGACGTCAAAGTTTGTCTCCGGCTGCCAGGGCCACGGCCCGGGACCCATACCTCGACGGTGACCACCTGGGGTGCGACCACCGGGCAGATTCTTCAGCTGCGGGACGTCCTGGAACGCGAGCATGTCACGACGGTGGTGATGGAAGCGACCAGTGATTACTGGAAACCGTTCTACTAT
>NZ_MQTS01000230.1 GCF_020532825.1 Arthrobacter sp. SO3 | reverse complement strand
CTGGTGATCTCCGACGCGCACAGCGGCCTGAAGAAGGCCATCGGCACGGTGTTCCAAGGCGCGGCGTGGCAGCGTTGCCGCGTGCATTTCATGAGAAACGTACTCTCGACGGTGCCGAAGGGATCCCAGGACATGGTCGCCTCGATCATCCGCACCGCCTTCGCCCAGCCCGACGCCGGGCACGTGAACACCCAATTCGACGAAGTCACCCGGATGCTCCTCAAATCCCACCCGAAGGTCGCCGCGATGCTCGGCGACGCCCGGGATGACGTGCTCGCGTTCACCGGGTTCCCGGCCAGACACTGGCGTCAGATCTGGTCCACGAATCCCATGGAACGAGTCAACAAAGAAATCAAAAGACGGACCGACGTCGTCGGGGTCTTCCCCAACCCGGCGGCCCTTCTCCGGCTCGCCGGCGCGGTCCTCGTCGAGCAACACGACGAATGGGAAGCCGGCGACCGCCGCTACCTCTCCGAGGCCTCCATGACCGAACTCAAGGCAATGAACACGACACCCGCCACGCCGATCGAGGAGACAATTTTGCTCCCTGAACTCACGGCAGCATAATCAAATAACTGACCTGCACGGTGTCGAGAAAACTCCACCACTCAGCGGGACGTAACC
>NZ_MQTS01000023.1 GCF_020532825.1 Arthrobacter sp. SO3 | reverse complement strand
CCAAAGCCCTTGCCAGATAAACCATGAATCAAGTCTGACAAAAAACCATACCCAAAGGAATCACCGACACGCTACACTAGGTTCCAGCGACCAGGTCACCGAACCGCGTTCGCCGGCCGCCCTCGCGCTGGAACAAAGCAACGCCCGTAAGGCCGTCGTCGCAGCCTCCATTGGCAACGGGCTCGAATGGTTCGACCTCATCGTCTACGGCACGTTCGCTGTCACCATTTCCAAGCTGTTCTTCCCGACGACGAATGAAACGGCGTCGCTGCTGCTGGCCTTCGCCTCGTTCGGGGTGTCTTTCATCATGCGTCCGCTCGGTGGCATCATCATCGGCCGCTATGCCGACAGGGCCGGCCGCAAGGCGGGCATGCTGGTGTCCATCCTTGTCATGTTCGTCGGCACCCTGCTGATTGTTGTGGCACCCACGGCGGCAGCCATCGGCGTCACGGCGAGCATCCTGGTGCTGGTCGCCCGGCTGCTGCAGGGATTCGCCACCGGTGGGGAATTCGGCACGGCCACGGCCTACCTGATCGAGTACGCACCCAGCCGGAAGGCGTTCTACGGCAGCTGGCAGGTTGCCACCCAGGGCGGCGGCATCCTGCTGGCCGGAATCTTCGGGTTCGTACTGAACGCCTATCTCAGCACCCAGGCACTCGACTCCTGGGGCTGGCGGCTGCCGTTTATCTTCGCGCTGGCCATTGGACCCGTGGGCTGGTACATCCGGTCCAAAATGGAGGAAACGCCCGAGTTCCTGGCCACGGAACGGTCCACGTCGCCCCTGCGGGAGACGTTCATCGGCAACGGCGGCCGGCTATGGGCCATCGTCGGCGTCGTGTCCCTGGGATCCGTGGGCGTCTACATTGCCCTCTTCATGCCTACCTACGCGATCGTAAATCTCGGGATGCCGAAATCCGTGGCATTCCTCTCCACCCTGATCTTCGGTGTGGTCATGAGCATCGGTTCCCCGTTCATCGGCATGCTTGCCGACAAAGTGGGGCCGGCCCGAATCATGACGTGGGCTGCCATTGGGTCCATGATTGTCGGGATTCCTGCGTTTATGCTGCTCATCGCGGCGCCCGCACTGCCCACCATGATCGTGGTTGAACTGGTGCTCTCGGTGCTGGCCACGGCCTACTTTGCGCCGCTGCCGGCCATCATGTCCTCGATGTTCCCGGCCCGGATCCGCTCAACGGGGCTCTCCCTGGGGTACAACATCGGAGTCACCGTCTTCGGCGGTTTTGCTCCCTTTATCCTGACGTGGCTGATCGGCAGCACAGGTTCTCTGCTGGTGCCGGGCTTCTATCTTGTTGCCGTCGCGGTGATCGCCACGGTTAGCCTGGCCATTTCGCGGAAGGTGTACCGCCAGGCCTGAGGTGGACTGAACCCAAGGCGAGAGACGACGACGGCGGGAGGTCCCGCCGTCGTCCGCTCACCGGGTTCATTCCTGGGCGTCGAGGTTCCAGTGGACCCGGATCGCCTCAGCAATCGGGCCGGCGGTGACATCGACCCGGAAGGCAACGGGCGCGGTCCCTGTCTCCTCGATAACCGAGTCGCGGTAAACGCGGCCGCATGCGGGACACAGGGTATGGAGATCCTCGTCCGCAGGCCATTCGGCCAGCCCGGCGGGAACCGGACTCTTGTCTCCGTTGTAGACGGGAACGCCTTGCGAGTCGGCCTGAATCAGCCCGCCCTTGCTGACGGTGTTGCCGCACACGCAGGTGATGGTGGTGACATCGTGATCGATCACATCGGCGGTTTCAGAGTCCATGATGACCTTCCCGGCGCTGGAAAAGACGTTCTGGTATCAGCTTATGCCTGCCGGCCCGCGTCATCACCAGCATCGTGGCCGACTGGAGATCCCAGCTCCCGGCGGCACGCTCGGCCCGCTGATGGGCACCGAGTTCATTGGTTCTCTTTCACCCGCATCGGGTGATGACTCCCGCGGCTGAAGGCGTTAACTTGGAAACCGCGTGATTGACCGGCCTGTATCGCTTGCACGACCTCACGAATGGCTCCCGCCGTGTAGCGGACGGCCAGCGGAAGGAGGAGGGATGCGCAACGGAATCGTCACCGGAGCGCCGGGTCCCCGGGTATGAGCGAGCCTGCCGTGTCGTCGCCCAGCATCGATCCGGTCGCCGTGATTCGTTCCAGGCCGTACATCGCTGCGCTCGTGCTGGCAGCGGTCTTGGGCGTTCCCATCTCGATCCTTGCGTACGGCTTTCTCGCTCTGGTCGCGGCGCTGCAGCGGTTCGTCTTCGTCGGTCTGCCGAATCAAGTCTTCGCGGGTCCTGCTCCTGCGTGGTGGCCGGTTCCATGGTTGGTCCTGTGTGGGCTGTTGACGGCGTTGACCATCCGGTATCTGCCGGGAACCGGGGGCCACTCACCCGCTTTCGGATTCAAGACGGGCGGCGGTCCGCCCAGCGGTCGGGAACTCGCGGGCATCGTTCTCGCGGCCCTGACCACGCTCAGCCTGGGTGCTGTGCTCGGGCCCGAAGGGCCGCTGATCGCGATCGGTGGCGGCCTCGGGGCGCTGGCCGTGCACCTGGTCAAGAAGGACGCCCCGCCGATGTCCCTGACGATCATGGCGTCGGCCGGCAGCTTCGCGGCGATCAGTACCCTGCTCGGGTCTCCCGTGCTTGGTGCCTTCCTGATCATGGAGGCCGCCGGGATCGGGGGAATGACGCTGAGTCTGGTGGCCCTGCCCGGACTGCTCGCCTCCGACGTCGGCGCGCTGGTGTTCGTCGGACTGGACGGCTGGACCGGGCTGGGCAGCTTCTCGCTGGCGCTGCCCGTGGTGCCGCCTGCGGTGCCGCCGACGGTGGCGACGATGGGCTGGGCGGTGGTCATGGGTGCGGCCGGCGCGCTGTTGGGATGGCTGATCCGCTGGGTCGCACTGTCGCTCCGTCCGGTCGTGCATCTGAACCGGGTGCTGGTGACGTCTGCGCTCGGCTTGCTGGTCGGTCTTACCGCGATGGCGTACCAGTTGATCTCGGGGCACAGCTTCACGCAGGTGTTGTTCTCGGGGCAGGACGCACTTCCGGAGCTGGTCGAACACGCCGCGGACTACTCGCTTGCTGTGCTGGTCCTGCTGATCGCCTGTAAGACCTTGGTCTACGGGCTCTCGTTGAGCGCCTTTCGTGGTGGGAAGGTGTTCCCGTCGATGTTCATCGGGGCGGCGCTCGGCATAGCTGCGAGTGGGTTGCCCGGAATGAATCTCGCGGCAGGGATCGGCATGGGCATGGGCGCCATGTGCGCAGCCATGCTGCGGCTGCCGCTGACGTCGACGCTGCTGGCAACGCTGCTGCTGGGTGTGGACGGTGTGGCCGTTACACCCCAGGTGGTGGTGGCCGTGGCCGTGGCCTTCGTGATCACCAATGTGCTCCCGGTCCCGGGCCCGACGGCGGCCGTGGCGCCTGACGATGCCGGCAAGGTCCAGCGTCGGGCTCCCTCGAGGACCGACCATGCGAAATAAGATCTCGAGCGCAGGCCGTTCGACCGTTCGGGACGGGTGGATCGCCTGGCTGTTCATCATTGGCTCGAGCCTGTTCGCCATGGGAGCGGTGCCGTTCTACGCCGAGGCCGTGGGAATGCGCTGGTGTGCAGTCACATTCTTCGTCGGTTCGCTGTTCTTCACCTCTGCGGCGTTCCTGCAGTACCGCGAGGCCGTTGATGCGCTCCCGGCCGTGGGTGCCACGCGGCGCCATTCGTTTTGGGTGTGGGCGCCGCGGAATCTCGCCTGGCTCGCCAGCGCGGTTCAACTTGCCGGGACCCTGTGGTTCAACTGGAGTACGGGAAACGCAGTCCGGGACAATCTCAGCGCGGCGCTGACCGACCAGCGGGTGTGGCGACCCGATGCCCTGGGTTCAGTCGCCTTCCCCATTGCAAGCGGTGTGGCGTTGCGGGATGCCGGTCGCGTCGCCTTTGCCGGCCGGCCCAGGCCCCGGGCGTGGAAGATCGGCGTGGTCAACGTGGCCGGCTCTGTCGCGTTCGGCGTCTCGGCCGTCGCGGCCTTTGTCATACCGTCGAGCGGCGATGTCTGGAACGCCGAGTTGTCCAATCTCGGCACACTTGTGGGAGCCCTCTGCTTCCTTACCGGAGCGATTCTGATGTTGAGTCCGGAATCAACCGACACCTCGGTTCCTGCAAATCGGGAAACTCATCCGTAATGCCTGATCAACAGTCCCTGAAGGAGAAGTGATGTCACTAAATTCCCAGCCGGCGGATGCCGACGTGGCCCTGTTCGGCAACCGATTCGTAACCCAGGAGGTACCGAGCCGGGAGTTCCCGGAGACCGGCATTCCTGCCGAGGACGCTTTGCGGCTGGTGTCGGAGGATCTGGCGCTGGAGGGTGATCCGGCCCGGAACCTGGCGACCTTCGTGACGACATGGATGGAGCCGCAGGCCCAGCAGATCATCGCCGCGAACCTGCACCGCAATTTTATCGACCACGCCGAATATCCCCGCACGGCCGAGATCGAGCAGCGCTGCATTCGGATGCTCGCCGACCTCTTCCACGCGCCCGGCGAGACGACGGGAGCCCGGACCCAGGGATCGTCCGAGGCGATCATGCTTGGCGGTCTGTCCCTGAAGTGGAACTGGCGCAAGCGACGCGAGGCCGCCGGCGCGGCTACGTCGAGCCCGAACCTGGTGTTCGGCGGCGATGTGCATGTCGTGTGGGAGAAGTTCTGCCGCTATTTCGACGTCGAGCCGCGGATCGTGCCACTGCAGCCGGGGAAGTACACGATCGGCCCCGACGACGTGCAGGCCCATATCGATGAGAACACCATCGGCGTCGCAGCCGTGCTGGGCACGACGTTCACCGGGCACAAGGACGACATCGTCGGCATCAATGACCTGCTTCTGCGGATCAAGCGCGAGCGAGACCTTGATGTGCCGTTGCACGTGGACGCGGCCAGTGGGGGTTCGTCTGGCCCTTCCTCTACCCGGACTCCGAGTGGGATTTCCGGCTCGAACAGGTCCGCTCGATCAATGTCTCCGGGCACAAGTTCGGACTGGTCTATCCGGGCATCGGCTGGCTGATCTTCCGGGAGAAGGCCGACCTGGCCAAGGACCTCGTCTTCGAGGAGAACTACCTCGGCAAGACCGATTCGACCTTCACCCTGAACTTCTCCACCGGCTCGGCGATGGTCCTCGCCCAGTACTACAACTTCGTGCGCTATGGCCGCGCCGGTTACACCTACATCATGCAGAACATGCAGACCAACGCCGGCGTCCTCGCCGAGAAGCTGGACGCCATGGGCCGGTTCGAGATCATCGGCGCCGCCGAGGAACACCTTCCCCTGGTCGCGTTCCGGCTCGCCGCCGACCCCGGGTACGACGAGTTCGACATTGCCTGGCAGCTCGCGGCCGAGCGCGGCTGGATGGTGCCGGCATACACCCTGCCGCCGAACGCCCAAAACGTGACAATCATGCGGGCCCTGGTCAAGGAAACGTTGAGCCGCGAGCATGTCGACACACTCGCCCGAGACATCGAAGAGGCGTGCGCAACGCTGGCGAAGAAGGGCGGCGCGCACGAATCCGAACGAAGGAAGATCGTTACCGGACCCGGCCATTGATTCAGTGCAACGGTGACTCCGGCTCCGGCACATCCCGACCGGGCTGATGCGGGAAGGGGATCACATCTACCGTGTTCCCCGGCCTGGAGGCGTCAGCGGCGAGGATGAGGTAGAGCGCGCAGCGGGTTTCATCCCGTTTGCATTTCATGATGGGCGCCGAGCTGCCGGACTATACGTGCGGCGCCGTGTCCGCGGTGGCGGCCGGTGCCGCTGACGATTCATGGAATACCTGCCAGGGGGCACACAACGCAAGTGTAGGACGGCGGGAAGTCCCGCCGTCCGACACCGGACAACATCGCCCGGGCGTTCCTGGCCCGCCCATCCGTACTGATCCCGGACGAGGCCACGAGCTCGGTGGAGAGCCGCACCGAGGTGCTGGTGCAGAAGGCGATGAACACTTGCGCTGCGAACGAGCTTCTGATCGCGCGGAGGCTCTCCAGAACAGCCGTCAACTAAAGCAAGCTCGGAATTCCTCACCGGTGAAATAGCTCGGCAAACGTTGTAATCGGGCATGTCCGCCCCCGCCTGCCCCTTCAACTGATAGCTTGTTGCCCAGCGAGCCCTTCGGAAGCTTCTGGCATTCACGCCCTTCCTGACAGTTCCGGCAGCGCCATAGTTCACCGGGGCAACCCGGCAGGGGGAAAATTGAAGAAGACACTGACATTGGTTGTGCTGGCCGGCCTCATGCTGACCGGATGCGGCGGCAAGCAAGCTGCGACGCAGCCGACCGCGACTGCTGTCCCGGCAGCCGCGGATACCGTAACGGTTCCAGGCGTGATGGGCTTGACGCTCGATAAAGCCACCGATCAGTTAAAGGACCTGGGGCTCAGAGTCGAAGCTGTGGACACTACCGACGGCAAGTCGATCATTGCCAAGAAGAACTGGCAGGTCACTTCCCAGGACCCTAACGAAGGTGCCCAAGTGGCCAAGGGAACCACCGTAAACCTCGGCGTCAGGCACCTCACGGAAGCCACGCCGACGCCAACCCCGACCCCAACGACTGCGGAACCCGCACCAGTAGTTGCTGCCCCGGCCCCCTACGTGGCCCCGGCACCCGCTGCCGTGCCCGCGCCCTACGTGGCCCCGGCACCCGCACCTGCGCCCTACGTGGCCCCCGCACCGGCACCCGCAGCGTTCTACGCGAACTGCACCGCCGTGAAAGCGGCCGGAGCAGCTCCGATCTACGCCGGCCAGCCAGGCTACAGCCGCAGCCTGGACCGCGACGGCGACGGGGTCGGCTGCGAGAAGTAGCCGACAAACAAGCACCCGACCCCTGCTAGCCGTGCTGGCGTCCGTCCTCGAACAATACTTCGATTACACCAGCTGCGACTTTTTGCATGTGAAACCCAAGGCCGGAGAGCCTTCTGGGACGGTTCTGCTTCGGGACGTGCTCGCTCAGGGCAGCTCCTGGTTCTAGTCGGGGGTGGCCACCCAGACGGTCCGGGTGGCGCGGGGTTCCAGCTCGATGTCGGAGAACCGCTCCAGCAGCTCTTCCAAGGCGTCGCGGTCGTCCGCGGTCAGAGCCGCCAGGTCCGAGAAGCGCGCGAACCATTGCTGGGCGTACTCCCGTGCAGCCGGAGTCACGGGTGCGACGGCCGTCACCTCGGACATGGTGACATCGAACCCTGCGGCCTCGATGACCCGCGTCCAGTCCGGGTGGTGGTTCCACCCCTCGGCCTCCGCAGCGGCATGGCAGCGCTGCTCCAGCAGCGCCCCGCGCGTATGGCTCAGGAAGCGGGGCAGACCGGCGAGCTCGACGACGGCCAGGACCCCGCCCTGCGCCAGTGCCCGGCGGACCCCCGACAGCAGCCGTGCGGGGTGGGCAACGTGGTGCAGCGAGGACGATGCCCACACCAGGTCAACGGGCGCCTCGGCCGCTGCATCCGCCGCGATCAAGGGGCCGGCCAGGGCAGGGAAGCCGTCGTCGAGGTCGGCCTCGACCACGGTGAAGCCCTGTCCGCGCAGCAGCTCGAGCATCTGCGGGTCGTTGTCGACGCACGTCACCGCGGCGTCGGGGTACCGCTGGCGAAGCAGCCGACTACCTGCGCCGGTGCCGGCGCCGAGGTCAACGACGCTGCGCGCGGCAGGCACCCCGGTCAAGTCCAGGACTGCAGCGAGGTGGTCGCCGAACACCTCGGCATCGAGGTCGAGGACGCGGTGCTGGTCATGGCTGGCAGATCGCTGGTGGTGCTGGTGATCCATGTTCATCGTCTTTCTACTGTGGCCGCAGGGCCCAGGCCGGCGGCTTTCCGACCATCATCAAAGCCATGGCGTCGGTGACCCAGCACGATCTTAGAGACGGCTGCCTCCGAGGCGGCCGAGAAGGGGCCGAAGTGCCCCTCAACGGCCCACAGGGTTTCCTCCTCGATGAGGTCGGCGTTGATCCGTGCGCCGCTCATGACACCCTCGGCCGCCGCGGTGATCACCTGAGCCATTAGGTTGGAGACATTGCCGGCCGCATACACTCCGCGGACGGCCGTCGCGCCCATGGCGTCGGTCTCGATAAACCGTCCGGCCCCCGACGGGTGCACCTGGGAACTTAGCCCGAGTGATTCCAGCAGCTCGGATCTGGCCTCCATCCGTGTTCCGACAGCCAGAGCCTGTACGTCGAACGAGGACCCCTGGCGGAGCGTGAGCCCTGTGAGGACACCACCGACAGCGTCGACAGAAGCCACGGCACCGTCAACGACCCTTACGGACCGGGCAGCGAGCTTGTCCCACTCCTCGTCGGTGGGTTCCACGGTGTCGTTGAGGAAGAGCGTGATGTCCGGGGACCACTGCCTGAACAACAGTGTCTGATGGACGGACAGCGGGCCCGTGCCCAGCACTCCAATCCGTTGCCCGCGGATTTCCCAGCCATGGCAGTAGGGGCAGTGCACAACGCCGTTGCCCCATTGCTCCCGCAGCCCGTCGATGGGAGGCAGCTCGTCCGTCAGGCCGGTGGTGACCAGGAGGCGTCTGCCGGAGAACCGGCGGCTATCTCCGAGTATCACCTCGAATCCATCGGGGGTACGCCGTGCCGAAACGGCTTCGCCGTCAATGACCGTACCTCCATAGGAGAGCACTTCGCTGCGTCCGATGGACAGGAGCTCCCCGGGGTTCATGCCGTCCCTCGAAAGATAACCGTGTACACCTGCCGCGGGCCCGTTGCGTGGAGTTCCGGAATCGATGACCAGCACCGAGCGAAGCGCCCGGCCCAGCGTCGTGGCGGCGCTGAGTCCCGCCGCGCCGCCACCAACAATTACAACGTCATACCGTGTGGTGTCCATACAGATTTGTCCTTCTGCGCGTCCTGAAAGTTTCGCCGCCGGAGTCCTGGGGCGGTTACATCAGCTTCCATCGCATAAACCACTTTTGACAAACATGATTGCCGTTATGGCAAAATGGGGATATGGAAACTGAGCTTGACGATGTTCTTGGGGCGGTCGGCCCCCGGCTTCGGGCACTCCGTACGGAACGGAACCTCACCCTCGGAGATGTGTCCTCTGCATCCGGAGTATCGGTGAGCACACTGTCCCGCCTGGAATCCGGCCAACGCAGGCCCAACCTCGAAATCCTGTTGCCCCTCGCGAGGTTGTACGGTGTTCCCCTCGATGATCTGGTCGGCGCGCCGCCCACCGGGGATCCGAGAATTCACCTGCAGCCCATCACCCATGCCGGCATGACGGCTGTTCCTCTCACACGCCGCCCCGGTGGACTGCAGGCCTTCAAGATGGTGCTCGACGGTGATGCCCGCGGGGCAGAGCCCGACCCGCGCGTTCACGAGGGCTACGAATGGGTTTACATCCTCAACGGACGACTGCGGCTGGTGCTGGGCGACAAGGACTTTGAACTTCGCCCCGGCGAAGCTGCGGAATTCGACACCCACACACCGCACTGGTTTGCCAGCGCTGACGGCAGACCCGTCGAGTTCATCAGTCTGTTTGGACAGCAGGGAGAGCGTATGCACGTACGCGCGCGGCCCAAGCCCTCATGACAGAGGAGGTCCAAGGGATTCTGTCCCGCGCTGGCCTCAGTGTCAGGGAGCACCGAACAACCAGAGGCTGAAGTGCTGCGAAGCCGTCGTGCCGGTGGCTGGAATACTGGGGAAATGACTCTCGCTGAACTTGATCTCCCGGGCGGTCCGTTCACGCTTCGGAACGCCGAAGCATCTGACGTGGGTCCGATCGTGGGGCTTATGGCTGCTGACTCCCTTCGGTCCTCCGTCGACCCGGCAGCGATCGAGGACCGGGATCCCTATACCCGTGCCTTTCAGGCAATGGAGGCCGATCCTGCCCAGCTGCTTGTCGCCGTCGTCACGGCGGCAGATGAGGTTGTTGCGACCATGCAGCTGACATTCATTCCCGGGCTCGCCCGGGGCGGGGCCACAAGGCTGCAGATTGAAGCGGTGCGCGTTCGGTCGGACCTGCGGAGCAACGGCCTCGGAGGCGCCATGATCACCTGGGCGATCAACGAAGGCCGCCGGCGCGGTGCGCAGTTGGTCCAGCTCACGTCCGACGGGTCCAGGGTCGCCGCGCACCGGTTCTATCAGCGTCTGGGCTTCGAGGCATCACACGTGGGCTCTGAAAGGCCACCGTCGAAACACCTTGCCGAAGAGACTCACCATGGCCTGTGCGAACGCGTTCGGACTCTCCTGCGGAACGTTGTGTCCAACACCCGGTGGGACGCTTTGGCTGCAGGTGACAGTGCGGATTAGCCCGGAATGCCGGCGACAATCCGCTCGCCGTTGAAGTACTCGAGCTGCCAGCCGTCAACGGGATGGTGGTGGGCCAGGTTGAGCGCGGCGTTGTCGATGCTTTGCAGGGTGCGGCCAATAGCACGGCTGAGGCTCACACGGATAAGGGAGCCGTGGGCCACCACCAGGACGCGGCGACCGCGGTACTCCTCGGCGAGGGCGTCGAGCGCGGCCAACCCGCGGCGGCCTGCACCGTCCTCGCTTTCTGCGCCACGGAATCCGCCGGGGATGCGCAGCGCGTCCAGTTCGGGGCCGTCCTGCAGGCCCTCGGCGGGTCCAAAGCTGCGTTCGGTGAGCTCAGGTACGCGGCGGACGAGGCCGAGTCCCAGGCCTGCCGCAATGAGGTCGGCGGTTTCCGCGGCACGGATCAGCGGCGACGACACAATCGCGTCCCACTCGTAGCCGGCCAGGACGGCGACGGCGTCGCGCGACTGGCCGCGGCCGACGTCGTTCAGTGGAATGTTGGTGGACCCCTGCAGCCGGCGCTGAGCGTTCCAGTCCGTCTGGCCATGGCGGACAAGGGCGAACGTCGTGAGGGTCATGCGTTCCATTCTCCACTGGATCCCGGCGGCGGCGTTGTTACGAGGTCCCACCAACCGCCCCCGAACGGCCGGGAACTCCGCCGGGACATCCTTGCAACCGGAACCAGGGCCGGGCCCGGCGGTGCCTAGGGCTCGACCAGCGTCAGGATTGTGTCCGGACGGACGCCGTCGAATTTCATCGCTTCGGCTGCCTCTTCGGACTCCATGATTCGCTGGAAGGTTTCCATGTCGGGGACTTGGACGATCAGGCCTACACGGTGGCTCTTTGCCGGGTCGATGAATGGTCGAACCGTGATGCCCAGCGGCCCGAACAGGTCTTGCCTTTTTGTTGAGCTGAGCCAGTGCTCAACGTCGTCGACTTCGTGGAAGATCATTAATGTTGGCATCGTTGCCTCTGCTTTCTGGGTTGTGCCAGGAGCCGGGCTGGATAGGGGCCTGTTAGGACATCCTGATCACGCTGAACGTACCACGGCCTCGAAGGCAGCGGTAGCGGGGAATAATGAACGGTCCGGCCCCTCGCAACGGCCGCGCGGAAGCCGGAAAGGGCCAGCGCAATTCAGGATTCGACGTCGGCCGCGGCGATCGCCTTGTCCGTGAGGATCGGCATCATCCCCAGCAGCGCGAGGGTCAGGACCCCCATGATGCCGAACATGGCCTGCAGGCCCAGCCATTGGGCCAGCAGACCGCCCGCTGCCGCACCGAGCGGCATGGTGCCCCACGCCAGCAGGCGGTAGGCGCTGTTGACTCTGCCCAGCAAGCGGTTGGGAGCAATGCGCTGGCGCAGGGAGACGGTGATGACGTTCCACAGCATGATCAGCATGCCGCCCACAAAGAGGATGGGGCCAAGAATGTAGGGGTTGTGGGTCACGGCGGGCGCACCTACTAACAGCGCGCTCCCAAAGATCGTGAGCGCGAGGGACTTCGAACGGCCCAGCCGGGCCTCCGCCCATTCGGAGATAAGGGAGCCAACGAAGGCGCCAAGAGCGGAGGTGGTCAAGAGCAGGCCGAACCCCACTTCGGACAGCTTCATTTCTGACGCCGGGCCCACGGCAAACAGCACCAGGACCGCGAATGCCGCGCTGGATGCGAAGTTGAATACTCCGGTCATTACCGCGAGGGTGCGAAGTATTTTCTGGTTCCAGAGGAACCGCAACCCCTCACCGATGTCGAATCGCAGTGTGGTCTTCTGCTCCCGTTCCGTGCGGAAAGCCCCTGGGACCAGGAGCAGGCCACCGACGGCCGCAAGCCACAGTGCCGCCGGCACGGCAAGGCCCGCAGTGACGCCGATGGCCACCAGCAGCCCACCCAGTGGGGGACCCACGAACTGGTTGGCGGTGAGTTCGACGGCGTAGAGCCGGCCGTTGGCGCGCGACAGCTGATCCCGGTGCACCACCTGGGGCATGATCGACTGCGCGGAGGTGTCGTAGAGCGTTTCAGCCACGCCCACCATCAGGGCGACAACGTACAGAGCCCAGATGGAGCCGAAATCCAGCAAGATGACGGCGATCAGCACGGCGGGGAGGAACGCGCGGCTGAGGTTGGCCCACAACATGAGCTTGCGCCGGTCAAGCCGGTCGGCCAGGGCTCCGGCAGTCAGGGCGAAGAGAAGCCACGGGAGCGTCGCTGCGACGCTCAGCCCGGCAATCAGCGTGGGTGACTGGGTGAGCTGAATGGCCAGCAGCGGCAGCGCGATCTTGAAGACGCCGTCCGCGAGGTTGGACAGCCCGGATGAGGTCCACAGCTTCCAGTAGGACACACCCAGCGGCGCACGATGCCGTTCTTTCACCTGCGCGGTTTGATCAGTCATAGGTGAACCATTCACCATTGATTGAGAAAATTCAAGGGGGCTTGAATCCAGTACATCCGTTTGTAGGATGAGTACATGACGGACGCAGAACAGACCAGCGCGGACGGGAAAAAACCCGCAGCAAGCGCCCGCGAAATTAAGGCGCTGGCCCATCCGTTGCGCCTGAGGATCCTGCGTCTGTGCGGGCTCCACGAACTGACCAATAAGCAGCTCGCCGACCGGCTGGGCCAGGACCCGGGGACGATGCTCTACCACGTGCGGCAATTGCTCTCGACTGGATTCCTGGAACCCGCCGAGGTCCGCACGGGCGAGAGCGGTGCGCTGGAGAAGCCGTATCGTTCCACGGGGCGGTCCTGGAGTCTGGACACCGCACTGCGTGAAGCTGGACCGGGCGGTCCGCTGGCACCGGTCGAGGCGTTCCGGGAAGAGCTGTCCGAAGCAGGGCCGGATGCGCTTGCCAGCCTCTCACGCTTCGTGCTGCACCTCTCCAAAGCAGACGCTGAGGACCTCACCACGCGCATCTATGCTGTGCTGAGCGAATACACCGACAGTGATCGGCAGAGATCGGACCAGCCCGCATACGGCGGCATCTTTGTCCTCCACCGGTCGCCAGACTAGCTCTCTAGCACCTGTTGGCGGACCGCGGCGAAGCACCTAGTGGAGCAGGCTCAGCACTGATTGTGCGAACGCGTCCGGATTCTCTTGCGGAACGTTGTGTCCAATGCCCGGCAGGACGCGTTGGCTGTAGGGGCCGGTGAAGTGGTCTCTGCCTGCTATCGCCGCGGGGCCGCCGACGCCGTCGTCCCCGCTTTCGAGCACCACTGTCGGGACGGTGATGCTCGGCTCCAGGGCGATCAGGTCCTCGAACCGCTGGTAGCGGGGGTCGCCGTCGGCCAGTCCGTACCGGTGGCGGTAGGAGTGGATGACGACGTCGACGAAGTCAGGGTTGTGCAGGCTCGGCGCGCTGGCGGGAAATGCCTGGCGTGCGCCGTCCCAGCCGGGCGACCAGGTGCGCCATAGCAGCTGGCACAGTTCGTCACGGTTTTGTTCCAGCCCGCGGCGCCCACGCTCCGAGTGGAAGTAGTACTGGTACCAGTAGCTTCGCTCCCATTCCGGGACGGCAGGTTCGCCGGAGCGTGCGAGGTTGTGCATGTTGTAGCCGCCGACCGAGACGAGTCCGGCGACGCGTCCGGGGTCCAGTGCCGCCACAATGCACGCCGCCCGGCCGCCCCAGTCGTAGCCGGCAACGACTGCCTGCTCGACGTTGAGGGCATCCATGAAGTCGAGGAGATCCTGCCCGAGGGCGGCTTGTTGTCCGGAGCGGATCGTTGTGTGATCGAGGAAACGAGTCGGACCGAAGCCGCGCAGGTACGGCGCGAGCACGAAGGCGCCCTGGCCGGCGAGGATCGGAGCGACGTCGTCAAAGGCCCGGACGTCGTACGGGAACCCGTGTAGGAGGATGACCGGGGTCCCGCCCGGATCACCCGCGGACTCGTATCCGATGTCCAGGACGGGGGTTTCGATGCGGCCGAAGGATGTAAAGCTCATACTGCCATTCTGGCCCCTCCGGCGCGTTGACCTCAGAACGACCGCCGCGGGCGCCTTTTCGTGGGCGACTTCGCTAATAAGTTGCCGGAAGTTACGCCGCTGTGGCAACGGCGAAAAGTCCGGCGACGCCGAGCAGGTAGAGAACCAGGACCACGAGCGAGTCAACGCCCATGCCCAGAATCTTTCGGCGTGGGCGGAAAATCAGCCCCAGCATGTACACGAGGGTCAAAAGGATCGCGACGGCGGTGAGGTAGATATCCGTCGCGTGCGCTTGTGGCAGCACAGGTTTTCCCGATATCAGCACGGCTGCGAGGAAGAGCACGGGGAGGAAGGCGTTGCCGCCGAAAATGTCGCTGAAGGCGAGTTTGTAGTCACCATGTTTCACCGATGTCAGGCCGGTGGATATTTCCGGCAGGGCTGTTGCCATTGCCAGGAAGGTCGCGCCGAAGAGGACGCCTGAGAGCCCGATGTCTCCCGCGATGGCTTCACCAGTACGTTCCAGGGCCACGCCTGCGCCGAGGGTCGCGGCTGCCGCGACCAGGAAGATCAGGATTGACATGCCTGTGCCGGGTGACTTCTCGTCGCCCGACTTGGGGGTCTTGCTATGTCCTTGAGGTTTGGACTGGCTGTCGGGAGCGTGGCCCTGCTCGTGCCAGGGGAGGGACTTCTGTGACCGTTGCACCAGGAAAAGGCCCAGCACCCAGATCAGCACGATCAGCACCGCTGCGGGAGTGAGCCGCAACAGGACCAGGTCCGGCGGCATCTGGCTCCCGGCGATGACAACGCCGAGCACACCAATCACGGTGATGGCCTCAATGACCAGGGAAAGCGACGCAGCCCGGTAACTGAGAGGTTCTTTGCCCTTGTTCCCGAAAACATCCAAGATAACGAGCACTACTGTCTGGATGGCGATGCCACCGAGAATGTTGCCGACTGCTACTCCGACGTTTCCGGTAGAGGCCGCACTGAATGTGATGGCAATTTCCGGCAGGTTCGTCGCGACCGCCAAGAGAATTAGGCCGCCCATGGCGGAGCCCAGGTGAAAACGGGCATCAATGACATCTGTTCGTTTGGACAACTGGATTCCAGCCACCCAGATCACTGCCGCGGCAGCAGCGAAGATAAGCACGAGGAGCCCCAGAGGCAAAGATTCCATACAATACTCCGTTCCCTTGTCCGGTCCCGGGGACGCATACGTGTGAGCTGCCGAGGAAACTTCGGTCAGTGGGCCCGCCTGAGGAGGGCTTACGGAAAGTAGAGACCGGCGCGGCCGAATTACGCAAGCGGTTTATGTTTGTGAGCTCATCTCAGGGCCGGCGTTGCAGCCCGAGTCTTTTTCACGGTGGCGAGGAGAATGACTCCAGCGACCGCTGTTGCGCCAGCCAGGATGAAGGCGACGATTGCCATCAGCGGGGCGGTGTCGGCTTCTCCGAGGATGAGGATGCCGATGGTGACGGCAACGAGGGGATCGATGACCGTCAGCCCGGCGACGACGAGTTCCGGTGTGCCGCGGGTGTGCGCGTTTTGCACCAGGAACGTTCCGGACAGTGCGGCAATGACCAGCCCCGCCAGGCAGGTCAAGGACAGCCATTCGAAGTCGCCCTGGAACAACCGGGCGATGACGGTTTTTGCCAGGGCCGCGACGAACCCGAACAGGATCCCGGCACCGCTGGTGAAGACGATGGCGCCCCACCGGTGCCGCCAGAGACCAAAACCCATGCCGAGGGCGGCGAGGACGATGCCCAGCAGGGCGAGAATCGTGATGAGGTGCCGGTCGCTGATCTCAACGTCCTGAGCGGACGCGGCTGCGATGGCAACGAACACCCCTACTCCGCCGACACACAAGGCCACGGCTGCCAGTGCCCGGCGGCCCGGGGACCTGCGGGTCGTCCGGGCGGTGGCCAACGTGGTTACGACCAAGGCGATCGCGCCGATGGGCTGCACGACGATCAGGGGGGAGAACCTCAGGCTTGTCAGCTGCAGGAGAATCGCCACACCGAGCATGGCTGTGCCGCCCAGCCATACTGGTTTTCGCAGGAGGGCCTGCAGGCGTCCTCCACCCATGCTTCCCGCGGCCCGCCCGGGTACCGCACCCTGGTCTTCGATGCTTTTGTGCTGGAGGAGTGTTCCGAGCGCGAGCAGGACCGCCCCGGCGGCGGCGATCGGGATGCCAAGCAAGTGATAGGACGCCAGCGCCGGCACGGCCGCAGATTCGATCATGATCTGACCTTACCGAACCTGGCCGGGAGCACCTGACCGTAGTGTGCTGTGCAGTCAGCCCTGCTGCCGGTGGGCTCGTCGGAGGACGGCATGAGGGGCCTTGACTGCACGGCTCATAGCAGTCAGGGAACCAACGCTGCCCGCGTAGAGGAGCCGGAACTGCGTCCCGGTCAGTTCGGACATGGTGGAGGCCAGGGTCCGTGCCCGGAGAGCATGTCGGTGAAGCCGCCGTTGAGGATCGACGTGGCCCGGATTTTGGTGGCGTCCAGACGCTGTGCGAAGTCTCTGCGGAGCAGCAGGTTCCGGTTGCTTCGGGGCCGGATACCACGGTAATCGATGGAGAAATCGGACGGGATGAAACGCGGCGCGCCCGCCGCGGCCGCCGCCTCCAGCAAACGCGATTGGGCACCGACGATTGCGCTGTCGGGACCGTTGATAGCGGAGACCACGCAGTCCATCCCCGTGCAGGCTCCTCGGAGGCCAGCCGGATCGTCCTATCCCGTCTGGATCACCTCGGCGCCCTGGGCACGTAATTGTGTAATCCGTTCCGTGCTGGTCGCCGGTCGTGTCAGGACCCCTCTAGTGGCACGTCGGTCGGGAGCCGTTGTGGTGGCGGCGCAACTGGGCCACCATGATCGTATGGATGCTGAAACAACTAAGGCGGCGGAACTGAGCCTTCCCCAGGCCTTCCTGCTGTTGGCAACGAACGACTTGGACGGCACCCCGGAAGTGCCGGTGTTCGCACTCAGGACCACTTTGGCAGGGGCAATACTGGCCGAGTTGGAACTGCTTGGTGCGATCGGGCTGCAGGGTAAGCGTGTCAGGGCCACCGGCGCCGCCCCGCCAACGGAATTCCAGCACGAACTGGAACTCATCCGTGGCAAATCTCGGCCCCACACTCCCAAGCGGTGGGTCTCCATGCTGGAAGGCCGCGCCGAAGTGCAGCGTGTCTACGAGGGGATGGCTTCACTGGGGATTGTAGAACGTGCCGGCGAAAAACACCTTGGTCTGTTCAAGTCCACGCGGTACCCGGAGAAGGAGCACGGCCCAAAAGCTGCGCTCCTGGAAAAGCTCCAGGCGGCATTCAGCGGTGCCCCGTCGGAACCCGCGACGAGCGATGCCCAGACGCCCGTGGCCCAGACGCCCGTGGCCCAGACGCCCGTTGCCGGGGTGCCCGATGCGCAGACGCCCGGAGCCGGGGCGCCTGAGACCAATGCCCCTGAACCCAACGACCCGGATGCCAAGGCGTCCGTTACCAACGGGCCCGACGCCAGGACCACGGCTCTGATCGCCCTGCTCCACGCAGCAGGGCTGTTCGGCAAGCTCTTCCCGGCAGCAGATCGAACCCGCGCCGGGGAGCTGGCGAAGGACTACTGGCCTACCCGCGCCGTGGAGGACGAACTTCGGATGATCAGACTGGCCCAGGAAGAAGCAGCAACCTTGTGATGCCGCCCGAAAACCAATCTCCGGAAAGGATAGGGGCCCGGCTCAGATAGTGGATCAACCGGGAGTAGCCGGATTGTTTCGGCCGCGGACGGAGACCAGGTCGGCAATGACTGCTCCGATCAGTGCAAGGGTGAACGGTGAGGCAGCACCGTTGATGAGACTGAACAAAGCGATCGGCTGCGGCTCCCCATCCATCGGGACAGGCCGAAGAGCGTTGGCGCCAGCGAAGACAGCCGCGATCAGGACAACGAGAGTCACAACCCGCGCCGCCCCAGTGCGGGCCGCCACCCGGTATCCCAGAACCGCGGCCACGGCGAGGAGCACGAATGCGGCCCGCACTAGGTACGGCACCCATTCACCCGCAACGGGGATCGGACGCGCGTCGAAAGCAAGAAGCGGAGCGTTAATCTCCGATAGCTGCAACTGGATCGTTAAATATCCGGTCAGGAAGATGACGCCCAGGGGTCCGGCCAAGGCGGCAACGATGGAAAGGATCGGACCGGTACGAGAGGCCGGCAATGCCTTGATCCGGCTTGGGCTGGTTGTTTTCTCCATCACGTATATCCCCCTGCGTTGGCTGCTTCGACACTAAGCGTCGGCCCGGCGTTTCGGTAGGGGGCCGGCGCCGGCCTTCAGGGTCCGACGGGCTCGGTCGCCAGGTTTCGCTTGAGGATTTTTCCGCTGGGCCCGAGGGGGAGCTCCGAGAGCAACCTGATGACGCGCGGATACTTGTACGCGGCGAGCTGGGCGCTGGCGAATTCCATCAGCTCCGCCGCGGTGGCGGTGGCTCCCGCGTCGAGCACGATCGCGGCCGCAACTTCCTGGCCGTGGACGTCGTGCGGGATTCCGTAGACGGCGGCGCTGACGACCTCCGGGTGGGTCAGGAGGATTTCCTCGACCTCGCGGGGATAAACGTTGTAGCCGTTGCGGATGATCATGTCCTTTTTGCGGTCAACGATTCTCAGGTAGCCGTCGTCGTCCTTCGTGCCGAGGTCGCCGGTGCGGAACCAGCCGTCGACGATCGCCTCGGCGGTGGCCTCCGGCCGGTTGAGGTAGCCCTTCATCAGCAGGTGTCCGCGGATGACAAGCTCGCCCAGCTCGCCCGGGGGTAGCAGCTCGATGCTCTCGACCGTTTCGGCGCGGGCAATTTCGATGTCGACGCCCCAAATGGCGACCCCGATGGTGCCGGGCCGCGGCGGGGTGCCGACGTGGTTGAACGCGGCGACCGGGGAGGTTTCGGTCAGGCCGTAGCCCTCGTGGATTTCCACCCCGAAGACATCGCGGAACTTGTCCATCACCGCCAGCGGGAGGGACGCGCCGCCGGAGATGCCGTAGCGGAGGGCTGCCGGCCGGACATCAGTGGCCTTGGCCGCCTCGATAAGCGCCACATACATGGTGGGCACCCCGAGGAAGATGTTGACGTTGTGCCGGGCCATCAGCTGCAGGGCGCCCTCGCCGCTGAAGCGGGGCATCATGACGATCGTGGCGCCCGCCCGCAGCCCCGCGTTGAGAACGACCGTCTGGCCGAAGGTGTGGAAGAGCGGCAGCCCGCCGAAGAGGACGTCGCCCGGCTGGAAGTCCATGACGGACGTCAGAATGACGGAAGTCTGTTCCACCAGGGCGAAGTGGGTGCCGAGGGCGCCCTTTGGTTTGCCGGTGGTGCCGGAGGTGTACAGGATGGTGGCGGTGTCCGAGGGCCGGCACGGGACGTACGTGCGGATGGGCTCGGCCGCGGCGGCCTCGGCTTCGAGCCGCGGCAGCCCGCCGTCGTCGGGCGCCATCACGGTCAGCAGATCGGTCCCGGTTGCGGAGGCACCGGCGGCGCCCTCCTTCAGGAGCGGGGCGGCGCAGATCAGCATCGTGGCGCCGCTGTCCTGGAGTACATATTCGATTTCGCGTGCCTTGAGCAGGGCGTGCACCGGAACCACAATGGCCCCCAGCGACAGGACCGCGAAATAGACGCGGGCGAAGTCCGCAACATTGGGGATCAGTACGGCAACGGCATCGCCGGGGCCGATGCCGCGCGCCCGCAGTGCCCCGGCGTAGGCGCGGGTCTCACGCCAGAGGTTGCCGTAGCTGGTTTCCTCCTCACCGACGATCAGTGCGGTGCGGTCCGGGGTCCTTCGAGCGGACTCGGCCAGGATGGCTGCGACGGAGATGGTTCCGAAGCCCTCTTCGGGATTGTTGGTATTCATGGCCTGCTTCTTCGTAGGGATGGTCATGCCTTCAGGATCAGGGCGTCGCCCTGGCCGCCGCCGCCGCAGAGCGCGACGACGCCGGTGCCTCCGCCCCGGCGCTTCAGCGCCAGGGCCTGGTGCAGGACCAGGCGCGCGCCCGAAGCCCCTACCGGATGCCCGAGGGCGATGGCGCCGCCCTCGGCGTTGATGTCCTCCGGCTCGATGCCCAGGTCCTTGGCGGACTGGATGAGCACGGACGCGAAGGCTTCGTTGATCTCGATGAGATCCAGGTCCTGCGCGCTGAGGCCCTCCCGTTTGAGGGCGAGTTCAATGGCGCGGGCGGGTTGGGAATGCAGCGATCCGTCGGGTCCGGCCGTCTGGCCGTGGGCGCCGATTTCGGCGATCCATTCGAGCCCTGCCGCTTCGGCTGCGGCTTTGCTGGCGATCACCAGGGCGGCGGCACCATCGGAGAGCGGGGAGGAGGACCCCGCGGTAATGGTCGCCGTGGCGTCCTTTGAGAACGCAGGACGGAGCAGTGCCAGGGATTCAACGGTGGTCTCCGGGCGGATACCCTCGTCGTGCTCGAGCGTCAGCGCGGGCCCCTTGCGCTGGGGAACGTCGATCGGGGCGATCTCCTCGGCGTAGACGCCGGCGGCGCGTGCCGCTTCGGCCCGCTGGTGGGACCGGGCCGCGACGGCGTCCTGCCCGGACCGGGTGATGCCGCGTTCGGCGTTCCCGGCATCCGTGGCCTCGCCCATCAGCTGTCCGCTGACCGGATCCTGCAGCCCGTCCCGGTTCAGCGAGTCCAGCATCGGGGCATCCCCGATGACGACGCCGGCCCGGAGCCCGGGAACCAGGTGTGGTGCGTTGGTCATGGATTCCTGGCCGGCGGCAACGATGAAGTCGGCTTCCCCAGCGCGGATCATCCGGGCTGCGTCAATCACGGCGGTCAGGCCGGAAAGGCAGAGCTTGTTGATGGTCACGGTGGGCACGTCCCAGCCGATTCCGGCGGCCAGGCTGGCCTGCCGCGCGGGGCCCTGGCCTGCCCCGGCCTGGATGACCTGGCCGACGATGACGGCATCGATCTGTTCGGGGGCGACCCCGGCGCGGTCCAGCGCGGCGCGGATGGCGTGCGCACCCAGTTCACTCGAGGAGAAGGGCGTGAGGCCGCCGCGGAAGCGGCCGAAGGGTGTCCGGGCGCCGCCGAGGATGACGGGGATGTTGGCGTTCTGGTTCAAGAGAGTCCTTTCGGGGTTGGCAGGTACGACGTGGATTACGCGAAGGCAGAGATTCCGGTGATCCCGCGCCCGATGATGAGCGCCTGCATCGTCTCGGTGCCTTCATAGGTGTGGATGGCCTCGATGTCGGCGAGGTGCCGGGCGACGCGGTTTGCCAGCAGGATGCCGTTGCCGCCGAGGAGGTCGCGGGCGTTGGAGGCAATGCCGCGGGCGATGCGGGTGCAGGTGTACTTCGCGAGTGACGCCTGTTCGGGGGTGAGCGCCCCTTCTTCGTCGAGGCGGGTCATCTGGACCACCATCAGCTGCATGGTGGCCAGTTCGCTGAGCATCCGGGCCAGTCGTTCCTGCACGATCTGGGAGGCGGCCAGCGGCCGGCCGAACTGCATACGCTGCTTGGCGTACTGCACGGCGGTTTCGTAGCAGGCGGTGGCATGCCCGACGGCGGACCAGGCGACCCCCAGCCGGGTGGCCAGCAGCACCCGTGCGGTGTCCTTGAAGGTCCGCGCCCCTGGCAGTACATTTTCCTGCGGGACAAAGACGTTCTCCAGCCGGATGTGGGCCTGCCAGATGGCACGCAGGGCCAGCTTGCCTTCAATTTTCGTCGCGGAGTAGCCGGGGGAGTCCTGCGGCACCAGATAGCCGTGCACCTGGCCGTCCTCGCCCCTGGCCCAGACCACGCAAACCCCGCCGACGGAGCCGTTGCCGATCCATTTCTTCTCGCCGTTGAGCAGGAAGCCTCCGGCCGTGCTGGTGGCCGTGGATTCCAGGGCCACCGCGTCCGAGCCGTGGGTGGGCTCCGTCAGCGCGAAGGCAGCGAATTCCTTGCCCGCGGCGACCGCGGGGAGCCAGCGCTGCTGCTGTTCGGCAGACCCGCACTCGGCTATGGAGCGCAGGGCGAGACCGCCCTGGACCGCGATCATGGTCGCCACAGAGCCGTCGCCGCGGCTGATTTCCATGTTCACCAGGCCGGCTGCCATCCTGCTCATCGTGGGGAATCCGTCCACCTGGACTCCATCCCGGAGCAGATCCAGCTCACCCAGGCGCCCGACCAGGTGCACCGGGTAATCGGCGCGCTCCCAGTAGCTGTCGATGACGGGAAGCACCTCGTCCTGGACGAAGCGGCGGGCTCGGTCCCAGTACTCGCGGTCACCGTCGCCGATACCGGCAAACACGGACGCGGGGTCCGTACCGAGGGCCTCGGTCAGGACATAGTCGGGTTCCACGGTGCCGACTGGAAATTCAGCCCCGGCCCCGGTAGCGGTGAACCCGGAAGCGGTCGACGTCGTCGTCATCTGTTTGTCCTCTGTCTCGGCGTCGGGACCTGGCGGCCCGCGTGCTGTGGCTCACACCACACCGACTAAGGATGCATTGAAACGCGGTCCCACGTCAAGAAACTGAGTTTCAAAAATCGGGTCGCCGTCAGGGCAGGGCGTCCCGGACCGCCTGCACTATTGCGTCCTTGTCGGCGCCCGCGGCCAGGACGGTCACGACGACGGCCGGGGCGGCCTGCGCTGGGGTGCCGGGGCCGAACAGCGCCGGCCGGAAGATCTCCGAGAGGGCCCGAAGCTCATTCGCGAGCGCGGCTGATTCGTCCCGGTCAGCCGTCCCTGATTCACGGGGCGCGGGTGCGGAACGGAGCCACCGCCGGAGGAAGGCGTTATGCACGGCGACCGCGGCTGCGGCGAAGGAGACGGCGCTGTATTCCCGGTGCTCGACGTCAGGGAGTTTATCCAGCAGGTGCAGCAGGAACGCCCTCTCGTACCGGTGCGAGGTGACCAGTTCCCGGTCCCGGAGTGCCGGCACGGCCTGCATCAGCTCGTAGCGCGCCCGGGACGTTTCCGGGTTGCGCAGGTGGTGATTAAAGACCAGCAGCGCCGCGTCCTCGATCGCTGCGAGTGGTTCCTGCATCGTTTCCGCCAGCCGCTCCGTCACCTGCCGCAGGATCCGCTCGTGGTCCGCGAAAACCACGTCCTCCTTTGACCCGAACTTCCGGAAGAAGGTGCTGCGGCTCATGCCCGCCGCGTCCGCGAGGTCGTCAACCGACGTTGCGTCGTAGCCCTGCCTGGCCAGCAGCCCGATGGCGGCGGCGGCGGGCCGGTCGGCATCGTGGCTTGTCGCGTGCGAGATCATGCGCCGAAATGTAGCACAACCGCTGGTGCAGGCTTCGCGCCAAGCGGTCCCCGGGTGCTACTCCAGAAGCCCGCCGCTGGCCCAGCGACGCACCGCGAGCTTCTCGGCGGCGTCGAACTCCAGCAACGCCACCCGGCAGAGTTCTTCCACGTTGGCGGTCCAGGCTGCTGCCAGGCCTGCCGCAGTCGCCTCATCGTTGAGCTGGAAATTGGCGTAGGCGAGGCCTTGAAGGACAAAGTTCACGGCGTTGCGGGAGACCGGCTGGCCCGCGCTGACGCAATCATCCCGGACAAGCCGGGACAAGTCGCTGCGGTTGAGCGGATGCTCACGAAGCCTGGCCGCCATGGCCAGGAACACCTGCCGGAACTGGTCAGCGGAAAGTGCCGGAACATCCGTCACCCTGGTGACCTGCTCCTCGATGCCGGGCTGCAGGTCAGCGGGGGCCGGCAGGTCCTCGCTCGAAAACCGCTTGGCGTCCCAGACCCAACCGCCCTGTGCCGGGGAGTATTCGATGCTCTGGCCGATCTGCGCCACCCACGTCCCAAACTTTCCGAAGCCGCCCCAGTCTGTCTTCAGGGACGGGTCTGCTGTGAGGGCCCGGTGCGCCACCATCGCGCCGACCACCGGTCCCGGAGCCTTGCGGACGAACTCCAGGACCTCACGGACCGCGGGCGAGGCTGCTTTGGATTTCGACGCCGCCGCGGCCGGGACGTGCTGCGGCTTCGGGGATGCAAGGGTGTGCAGTGGTTCCACCGTTGTGCCGTTGAGGATTGCGACGAAGTCGTGGGACTCCACCACGTGGTCCGCCATCTCCCGGTAGGCGAAGGCGACGGCGCCGGCCGCGATGACTGTGGTCATCCGGTCAGCGGCCCGGAACCGCTGGATCAGGGACGTGAAGTCGGCGTCGGCGGAGGCGATGAAGAACTCGTCGATGCCACCGCTGCCGGAAAGTGCATCCATTGCATCAAGCACCAGGTTGATGTCCGTGCTGCTCTTTCCCCGCTGCGTCAGCGACGGGCAGTCGATCACCCGGAACCCTGCCCGGGTCCAGTAAGTGCGGTACTTCGAGTACACCACCGGGTTGAGATAACAGTTGCGGATCAGGAAGCGCCGGGACTCCTCGCCGGTGCCGCCGTCGGCCAGAGCTTCCGTCCAATGCTTGGGATCCTCAGCGAACCGTTTGGCAGCGGCCGGGTCCAGGGCCATCAGGCCGGTGTAGACGTTGTCGAAGTCAACGAACATTGCGGCGCGGATGCCGGGCCGCCCGGACCGGGCGAGAGGATCACTCATCGGCTCAGTGTGCCAGCAAGAACCCGGGAGGGACCAGATGTGACGCTGCGGCGTCGCGCCGCTTACCCCGCATCAGCACGAACCGTGCGCGGACGACCCCGGCAGCGCCTTGCGGAGCCCCATCCTGGCTGTGACTTCCCCCTGTTTTGCCTGTGAATCGTCCGCCCGTTCTTGCACGAGTCTGGTTGCCTGCGACAAGCTGTTGGTGACGAGGTGAATAGATCAACACCGGACGGCAAGGGTGCCGTCGGCGGTTGCCCTGGCGATGCCGATGCCCTGCAACTGCCCGCAGAACGGGAGGACGCATATGTTGAAACGTGCAGAACCTCGGCGGCCCAGCTACCGCGCCATCGGCATCTACTTACTGATTGCCGTGCTGGCAGTTATTGGAATTTTGACACTCTTCAATGCACGGGCGACGTTCCTGCCGGACCCGGACCCGAACGCGGGAGGGGCTGTGCCTCCGGTGAGCAATCCCTCGGTGAAAAGCGCGACTTTCCAGAAAATCCCGAATCAGGTCCTCTTCGCCCTTGATAGCGCAGGCAAACCGGACATTTCCGGAAACCTCACGAATATCGCGCAGGGCGACGCGGGGGACTGCTATTTTCTGGCAGCCATGCTCACGGTCGCCGCCCGGGCACCCGACACCATCGTGAACATGGTTCACGACAACGCAGACGGCACCTACACCGTTTCCTTCCATAGCAAGTACGACGGGAAACCCAACCCGGTGAAGGTGACGGTCAACGGTGACCTTCCATACCGCCGCGGCAAACCCTTCGAAAACGGCGTCGAAAACATCGGCGGCAAGAACGTTTCCTGGGCAGCCATCATCGAGAAAGCGTGGGCGTCCGCGAATGGCAACAGCTACAAGGGCATCGACGGCACCGACCTCAGTAACGCCCAGGACCACGATGTGCACAACGCCCTCTATGCCATCACCGGCAAGGTGGGCGTCGACCGCAACCCCGGCGGCCCCATGACGGGAGTGAGCTTTGCGCAGGTGCAGCAGGATTTCATGAATGGCCTGGTAACCCTGGGGACCTCCAACTCCGACGGCAAGCTGGTATCCAATCATTCCTACGCATTGCTCGGAGTGAACTCCTCCGACAAGACCGTAGTGGTAGGGAATCCGGAGGGCGGCCAATCCACGCTGACGTTTGCGGCCTTCCAGTCCACAAACATCAACCAGTACATCGCGATACCGACCTATCCTTGAGAACCAGAAGGTCCCGGGCGGCTGGCATGGAATGACGCTGCCGCCCGGCAGTCAGGAGCATTCCCTTGTACTTCCAAGCGCGGTTGAGCAAAGCAGAGTCCCGAAAGCGGCGGTCCAGGTGGCGCCTGTCCGGTATATTTCTTAGTCTGGCCCTGCTTTTGGCCACCACCGCAGCCTGCCAGCCTGGACAGGTCCCGTCCCGGTCTGGCACCCCCGGGCATGTGTTTGTGATCAACCTCGAGAACAAGGGATACGGCCGGGTGTGGGATACCGGGTCCGCCGCCCCCTATCTCACCGGGTCACTGCGGTCACAGGGGGTGCTGCTCACGAACTACTACGGCATCTCCCATAATTCGCTGCCGAACTACCTGGCCCAGATCTCCGGTCAACCTCCCAACGACAGCACCCGCCGGGACTGCCATACATACACGCCCTTTAAGCCATCCGGCACCGACTCACAGGGCCGGCTCCTGGGAGACGGGTGCGTCTTCCCGGCGGATGTTCCCACCCTGGCCGGCCAGCTGGTAGCCGCTGGCAAGTCGTGGCGGGGCTACATGGAAGACATGCCGTCGCCCTGCCAGCACCCGGGCCTCGGCGCCGTGGATGAGCACCTGAAGGCTGCCCCCGGGGACCAGTACGCCACCCGCCATAACCCCTTTGTCTATTTCCAATCCGTCACCTCATCGCCTGACTGCAGTAAGAACGTCGTCAACTTTTCGGCCCTACAGCAGGACCTGAAATCAGTGGACACCACACCGAACCTTTCCTACATCACTCCGAACCTTTGCCACGACGGGCACGACAGCCCCTGCGTTGACGGGAGCCCCGGCGGGCTGGGGACCGCCGATAAATGGCTCAGCGAGCAGGTGCCGGCGATTCTGGCCTCACCGGCGTTTCGCCACGACGGGATGCTGGTGATTACCTTCGACGAGGCCGACGGCGGCGCCGAGGGCCCCGCCGCCGGCGTCGCGGGCGGTACGGCCGGGGGCAAAGTCGGCGCCCTGGTCATCTCGCCGTTTACGGCGCCCGGAACAACCTCGGACCGGCAGTACAACCACTACAGCCTGCTGGCCAGCATGGAGAATTTCTTCTCCCTCTCCCGCCTCGCCGGCGCCGGGGAACCGGGAGTCAACACCTTTGGCGCGGACGTTTATCGGGCCGGGTCGTAGGGTACGAACGTGTGGGTTATGCGCGCAGGCGAGGGAAGTGCCGGCATTCGGCCCGGTGCCGGCGCCCCACAGCCACATACCAGACGACGCCGCCGCCCCGTGGCGGCTGCCATGTCACTCCTCGTCCTGTTGCTGCTGGCCGTGGTTCCGTCCGGCCAGGGGCCGTCCGTGGCGCCCGCCGAGGGCATCTCGAAGATCAAGCACGTCGTGATCATCATGCAGGAGAACCGCTCTTTTGACAGCTACTTCGGGACGTACCCCGGGGCTGACGGGATCGCGATGCAGGGCGGGGTGCCCGCGGCGTGCCTCCCGGATCCGGCAAACGATAGCTGTGCCCGACCGTTCCACAATTCTGCAGACAGCAACGCAGGGGGTCCGCACAGCCATTCTGACGAGATCGCGGACGCCGGCAATGGCGCCATGGACGGTTTTGTTGCCCAGGCAGAAAAGGGCCTGGCCGGCTGCAAACCGCAAGACACCAACTGTCACTACGGCCCGGACCAGACCGACGTGATGGGCTACCACGACGGGAGTGACCTGCCCAACTACTGGGCCTACGCGAAGAATTTCACCCTCCAGGACCACCTGTTCTCAGCCGCAGCTGCCTGGAGCCTGCCGGCCCACCTGTACCTGGTCTCGGAATGGTCAGCCAAATGCGCAAAAGCGGGCGACCCCTCGTCCTGTGTCAACGCCCTGCAGAATCCCGCCGCCGGCCCGGACCCCGAAGTCATTCACAACACCCTGATCGGCAAATGCCAGGCCGGCCTCGATCTCCAGCCGTGCCAGGACGCCCTGCAAGCCGCGGGCATCAGCCCTGATCTCGCCAGGGAGATTGATCAGCTCATCAGCGCCAGCTGCAAACCCTCGGATTCCTACCCCACCTGCCAGGCCGCCGTCGACGCCGCACCGGTCCCGGCCGAGTTGAAGAAAAAACTCACCGAGGCCGCCAAAAAACTTGAACTGCCCGACTACGCCTGGACCGACCTGACGTACCTGCTCCACCAGCAGCACGTCCCATGGGCTTACTACGTCTTCGACGGCACGGAACCCGACTGCCGCAACGACGCCGCCACCTGCGCCCCTGTGAAGCAGAACGCGAAAACCCCCGGGCTGTGGAATCCCCTCCTGTACTTCGACACCGTCAAGGAGGACGGCGAACTGGGCAACATCCAATCCCAGAAGAACTTCTATGACGCCGCCCGCCGGGGCACCCTTCCGGCCGTCAGCTGGGTGGCGCCGACCGACAGGGTCAGCGAACATGCCCCGGCCAAAATCAGCACCGGCCAGGCCTACGTGGCCGGGCTCGTCAACGCCATTATGAGCGGCCCCGACTGGAAGAGCACAGCCATTTTCCTCACGTGGGACGACTGGGGCGGGTTCTACGACCATGTGGCGCCGCCCGCGGCCGACGCCAACGGCTACGGCTTCCGCGTCCCGGGCCTGGTCATCAGCCCGTATGCCAGAAAGGGCTTCATCGACCACCAGACGCTGAGCCATGACGCCTACATCAAGTTCATCGAGGACGATTTCCTGCACGGCCAGCGCATCGATCCGGCCACCGACGGACGCCCTGATCCCCGCCCCGGAGTCCGGGAAAACAGTCCGCTTCTGGGCGACCTGTCCAAATCCTTCGACTTCAATCAGGCACCCCTGCCGCCCCTGATCCTGCAGAACGCAACCACCTACTGACGCCACCGGTTGCAGACGGCAGCGTCTTCAGACGGCAGCGGACAGCATGGCCGGCGACGCTACGCGGACCCCTCCAGATGCGCGTCCCTGACCTCAGAAGGCGTGGCGCCCTGGATCACCCAGCGGTTGCCATCCGGGTCAGCGAAGAAGGCAAACTGCACGCCACCCATCTCCTGGGCCTCACTGATATCGGCGCCCCGGCCCAGGAGCTCGGCGCGCGCCGCGCGTATATCAGGCACGACGAGCTGCAGCCCCTCGAGGCTGCCGGGTGTCATGCCGGTCATGCCGGTACCAATGACGATCGAGGCAGCCGAACCCGGCGGTGTCAGCTGCACCACCCTCATCCCGGGAATGTGCTCAACATCGTGGTCAAGGACAAACCCCAGCTTCTCCGTATAGAAGGACTTTGACCGGTCGACATCCGCTACCGGCACCTGCACAACTTCAAGGCGCATCTCCATGCGCCTCACAGTACCGCCATGCTGCGGGGAGTGCCGAGGGTCCGGCCCCGGCACTTCTTAAGCCTTTCTTAAGTGCGGCACGGGAGAGTTGAGGGAGGCGCCGGACAGCGCCCCTGCCCCGACCCGGAGGACTCCATGCCTGGACCAGCCCCTGTTGACCGCGATACAGCGCCCCATGACCCTGCCGGCACCCGCCCGGCAGCCAGACTGCAGTTCGCGGCCATCCCGCAGGCCCGCCACTGGCTGCTGTGGGCCGCGCTGCTGTGCGTGGCAGTCCTCGCCCTCGGCCTGACGGCACAGCTTGTGCCCGGTGGCAGCGCCGCCGAACTCGGCGTGGACCAGGATCTCAGCCAGCACCATGCCGCGCTCCTGACCGGCGTGGCGATGGTCCTGAACGTGGTGTTCGGCCCGGCGGCCGGCGTCGTCCTGGTTGCCGCCGTCGCGCTGTATCTCTGGGTGGTCCGTCGGTCCCTGGTGAAGGCCGTCGCGTTCGGCCTCGTCGCCTGCTCCGGCTGGGTGGCCAGTGAGTTCTTCAAGCTCATCATCGCCCGCCAGCGGCCCAACCCGGCCCTGCTGTTCGACCCGCTCTCGCCCGAAACGGGTTCCAACAGCTTCCCAAGCGGGCACGTTTCCTTCGCGGTCGCGTTGGGATTCGCCTTGTACTTCCTGGCCCGCGGAACCCGCTGGTCCAGGATCACCGCCGTCGCCGCCGTGCTGGTGGCCCTGGTGGTGGCCTGGTCGCGGCTGTATATCGGGGTCCATTACCCCACCGATGTGGCGGCCTCCTTCCTCGCGGCGAGTGCGGCAGTGTTGCTGCTTGCCGGGCTGTGGAACCGTTTCGCGCCGCGCATCCTGGACCGCCTGCCGGCCGCAGTCCCGCTCCGGTCAACCCGATCCTAAGGACGTGACCATGCACGGCATTTACGCGTCGGGGCTTGCCCCGGCACTGTCCGCCGCGGCCGGAATCCCGCCGCTCCTTGACCCTGCGAGCCTGCTCGAGGGTCTCGGCCCGGCGGCGCTCGGCGTCATCTCACTGATGGTGTTCATCGAATCCGGTGTGCTGTTCCCCTTCCTGCCCGGGGACTCGCTGCTCTTCACCGCAGGACTGCTGCATCAGCAGCTGCAGCTGACGCTGCCGGTGCTCATCGGCGTCGTCACCGCCGCGGCGGTGGCCGGCGATCAGGTGGGCTACATGATCGGACGTAAATTCGGGCGCCGGTGGTTCAAGGACGACGCGCGGATCCTCAAGACGGCGCACCTGACCACCACCGAGGATTTCTTCCGCCGCCACGGCGGTGCCGCGGTGGTGCTGGCCCGTTTCGTGCCCATGGTCCGGACGTTCGCACCACTGAGCGCCGGCATCGCCCGCTACGGGTACAAGTCCTTCACGCTCTGGAACTTCGCCGGGGCGCTGGCCTGGGGCACGTCCGTGACGCTGCTGGGATCGTGGCTCGGCCACTATGAGATCATCGCCAAGAACATCGACGTCATCGCTGTCGTTATGGTGCTCGTCTCGGTGCTGCCCTGGGGCATCCAGCTCCTCAAACGTCGCCGCCAGAACCGCGGCTCCGCTGCCGAACCCGCAGATGACTTTGGCGACGACACTGTCAGTGAACTGCCCGCGGAAGGCGTAACGCAGGAGAATAGGTGACATGACAACCGCGTACAGCCGGCCGTCCCTGCTGCTGGTGGAGGACGACGCCGTCCTGGGACCGCTCATCGCCGAGCTGCTGGAACCGGACTACCGGATCACGCTGGCCGCCAACGGCCGGGACGGCCTGCACCTGGCGCTGACCCAGACCTGGGACGCCATGGTGATCGACCGCGGCCTGCCCGTTATGGACGGCATCGCCTTGATCGCCGCGCTGAGGTCCAAGGGGGTTTCGACGCCGATCCTGATCCTCACGGCCCTCGGGGCCACGGACGAAAAAGTCAGGGGCCTCGATGCGGGCGCCAATGACTACATGACCAAACCGTTCGACGCCGGAGAGCTCGCCGCGCGCCTGCGTGCCCTGACACGCACCTTCACGTCGGCCGCCGCGCCCGTGATCATCGGCGACTGGGAACTCGATATGGCGTCGCGTTCCGTGCGCTCGGTCTACGGGCCGCTGGTATCCCTTACGGCCAAGGAGGCCGAGCTGCTGGGCGCCCTGGCTACCGAACCCGGCAGGGTTTTCACCCGGGAAGAGTTGCTCAGCGAACATTTCCAGGCCGCCGATCAGCCCGGCGTGATCGACACGTATGTTCACCACCTCCGGCGGAAGATAGCCAAGTCCGTGGTCCGCACGGTCCACGGCGTCGGATACCAGATCGGCGATGCCCCATGAACAGGACGTCTTCCGTGGCAGGCGAACCGGACCGGGACACCCTCCGGCGGGCCTCGCTCAAGGTCGCGTTGCGGATCAGCGCCGCCTGCGCGGTGCTGGTCCTTTGCCTCCTCGCCGCCGCGACCGTTTACCTGATGAACAAGCTGGCGCACCCCGATCTGCCCGGCTCCGCGGCGGCCGGTAAGGCTTACACCTATCTCGATTCCAAGGATCTGATCGAGGCGATGATTATCGCCGGGGTGGCGGGAATCGTGCTGGCGGGCGTCGTCGGTTGGTTCAGCGCTCGCAGCGCCATCCGGCCGCTCGGGGAAGCGCTGGCCCTGCAGCGGCGGTTCGTCCAGGATGCCAGCCATGAACTGCGCACGCCCCTGGCCATCCTGGACGCGCGCATCCAGCTGGCCCAGCGCGGCGCCGTGCCTGGCTCTAAAGCGGCCCAGGCCCTGGGCAGGATCCGGGAAGATGCGGCCACCCTGACCGGGATCGTTAACGAACTCCTGCTGGCGGCAACCGGGGCCGCCCCGGATCCCTCCGCTGAACCGGTGGAGCTGGCCGGCGTTGCCGGGTCCGTCGCCGAGAGCCTGCAGGAACTTGCGGCGAGGCGGGACATCCGGCTCTCCTTTTCCGACGACGGTAGCCGGCCGCTGGCGCGCATCGACCGGAACTCCCTGCGGCGGGCCGTGCTTGCGTTGGCAGACAATGCCCTGGCCCACACGCGGCCCGGTGGAAGCATCGCCATCAGCACCGGGGTCGAGGGCACCCGCGCAGTGGTCTGCGTGGCGGACACAGGGTCCGGAATCACGGGCGTGGACCAGGCCCGGATCTTTGACCGCTTCGTCCGGACGCCCAGCCCGGAAGGAACCGGGGGCCAGCGAAGCTTCGGCATTGGCCTGGCGCTGGTCCGTGAAATCGCCACGGCAGCCGGCGGCGGCGTCGAGGTGGCCCGGACCGGGCCGGAAGGTACAACGATGAGGCTGACGCTTCCTCTGGCCCGGCCCTGAGGGGGCCGCCGGACCGGCAGGCCGGCACGGCTGCGTGGTGTCTCTGGTCGCCGGGTTGTTCCGTACCGATTCAGCCAGTGCGAATGGGCATCCGGTGGCTGGAGATGGGGCATGCGCAGCTACCAGAGCTCGGGCACCTCTCAGTCACCTAGGCCTATAACCGGATCCTGGACGCGGGTCACTGGGACATCATGATGCTCCACGGCTCCGGCCAACACATCTACCGGCTCTGCGCCATGATGGATGTGTTCTCCCGCAAGATCGTCGGGCATCGGGTCGAACACACCGAAACGGCCGCCCTCGCCGCCGCTCTCGTCAGGTACGCCGCGGCCGTCAACCAACAGCGCCCCGCCGTGCTGCATGCCGACAACGGCGCCCCGATGAGGGCCGGCACCACCTTGGACCTGGCCCGGTCCCTGGGCATCGAACCGTCACCCACAGCTTGACATATACCGAAGTCCCGGCGAGCGGGCAGGTCTCCGGCGAAGTCGTGCGGGCTTCAGGCCGGTGGTCTGCGGCTTCCGCCGTCAGGGCAGCTGGTACCGGATACCCCAGGTGAGGTGCCACGTCTCGCCGGGGGCAAGCCAGCGCAGTCCCTCGCCGCTGTTGAAGGCATCGGCCGGGGCCGTCATCGGTTCCACTGCTACCGCTGTGACCAGGCCGCCTTCGCTTGGAAATACGTGGGTGGTGAAGGCTTGGATATAGCCAAAGGACGCGTCCATGAACAGTTGTACCTGGCTGCCGTCCGGGGCCTTCAGATAGTGCAGCGAGCTGCCGTCCGGTTCCCGGCGAACGTTGCCCCACGCATCATCGAGGGCCACGGCGCCAACACGTTGCCCGGTCCGGAAATCGTGCCGGGTCCCGCGAACATCCGTGGTGACACCACTCGGGTTCAGCCGGTCGTCGACCTCGATGTGGGTGTCGGCATTGATGACGAGCGTCAGGTCTTCCGTCGGAACGGCACCCAATCTGAGAAAGGGGTGCGCGCCCAGCGCGACCGGGGCGTCCCGGCTGCCCGTGTTTGTCAGGCTGTGGTTGACAAGCAGCCCGTCCTCCATCAGTCGGTAGCGGACTGCCGTCGCGAGTTCAAAGGGGTAGCCCGGCTCGGCCTTGACATCGGCAGCCAGCGTGATGCTGTCCGACGTCCTGTTCGCGACTGTGTACGAGGCGCCGGACAGCAGCCCGTGCAGGGCATTGCCGTTGGCGGGTTCGGTGATCTCCAGCTGCTGCGAGGCGCCGTCGTAGGTCCACTTGCCGCCGGCCACCCGGTTGGGCCACGGCACCAGGACCCAGCCCGCGCACGACGGCGGTCCGGACTCGGCGGGGTAGTCCTGCAGGAGGGCGACTCCGTCGATTTCGAGGGCGCGCAGGCTGGCGGCGACCTCTGTCACGACGGCTCTTTGGATGCGGCCACCCAGTGTGGCTTGCAGTTCGTAGTGCTCGCCCATCGGTGAGCAGGACTGGTTCTGCACCGTTCCGTTCTGCATGTTCAGCCTGTCTGTGATGTGGGGGCGGGCACGGTGCCAGCGGTTGTTCCGAGACCAGCGGGATCGGCCAGGAACGGGGTGAAGGCCAGCTCCGCGGCTCCGATCATCATCAGGTCGGAACCGAGCGCCGCGCGGTAGATCTTGACCTGGCCGGCGGGGCCCTCCATTGCCTGGGCGTGCAGTATTCCGTCCAGTGACGCCGGGGCGAGCGCATGCAGTGTTCCCAGGAAACCGTCGAGGACGATTGCCTCGGGGTTGAAGATGTTCACGGCATTGCGCAAGGTGATGCCCAGATACGTGAGCTGTCGGGCTACTTCGTCGTTCACCGCGGAGCTGTTGCGGTTTCCGAGCGCCCGTTCGAGGTCGGCGGTGTCGCCGCTGCTCAAGCCGGCCAGGCCGAGGAGGCGGGACTGGGAGACTTCGGTTTCCAGGCAGCCCGTGGCACCGCAGTGGCAGGTGGAGCCTTCGGAGCGGACGAATGTGTGGCCGAGTTCCCCGGCGTAGCCGGAGACCCCCCGGAGCAGTTGTCCGTCTGCGATGACTCCGCCGCCGATGCCGCTGGGGCCGCCGTTGAGGTAGATCAGGTTCTTCTGCCCGGCGCCGGCGCCGAAAATCAGCTCAGCCTCGGCGCCCAGTGAGGCGTCGTTGGCGGCCTGGCACGGGTATCCGGTGGCCTCGCTCAGCAACCGGGCGACCGGTTCATTGCGCCAGCCCAGGTGTGGTGCGTGCCGCACGACGCCGTCGTCGCGATTAACCAGGCCGGGCACGGCCATGCCGATGCCGGTGATCCGGTAGGAGGCATCCAGCTCGGACCGCATCCCGGCGATAACAGCCGCTGCGATATTCACGGCTTCCCGGGCGCTCGGAATCCGTTCGGTTTCAAAGCGGATCTTCTTGTGAACCTTTCCGCCAAGGCCGACCAGGCCGATGGTGACGGCGTCGATTTCCGGATTGACGGCCAACGCCGCAATCGACGGACTGGAATGGACATCCGGGCTGGGCCGGCCCACCTGCCCCTCGCCGGAGGGCGCCGTCTCATAGACCACGCCCAAGGAGATGAGCTGTCCGATCAGCGTCCCGACGGTGGAGCGGTTCAGCCCCGTGTGCCGGGTCAGTTGGGCGCGGCTGAGGACGCGGTGATGGTGGACTAGGGAGGTCAGCAGCGACAGATTGTTCCGGCGTGAGGGATCCGGCTCGCTCGTCGCGGCGGAAGCAGGGGTACGTGGAGGCATCATCGTGAGACTATCAGCGGCCGAACACCGTGCGGTCGAGGAATGCGTTGCGGAACTTTCCGGCCGGATCCAGTCGGCCGGCCAGTGCGGTGAAGTCGGAGAATCGGGGGTACAGCGGGGCGAGGCTGGCCTCAGTGCCATGGAACAGTTTGCCCCAGTGCGGCCTGGCGCTGAACGGGGCCAGCTCCGCTTCCAGGAGCGGCAGGATGGCTTTGACCGCCGGCTCGTCCTGGCGCCAGGTGAAGTGCAAGCCGATCCCATCCCGGCCGTAGTTGGGGCTGAGCCACAGCTGGTCTGCCGCGATGGTCCGGATTTCCCCGATCAGTAGCAGGGGAGTGACCATTCCGGAGAGGCTCCGCATGGTGCGGAGGGCCTCCACGGCATGCTCGCGTGGGATCAGGTATTCGCTCTGCAGCTCCTCGCCCTTGCTCGGGGTGAACTCCATCCGGAAATGGGCGAGCCTGTCGGACCATGGTCCGGGAACGCCGAGCTGCTGGGTGCAGTTGCTTCCCGACACTCCGGGAAGCGGGTGCCGGGCCTCGGTGGCGGGCGCGCCGGAGAAGAACTCCGGTAACCCGCCGGGCAGGACGGCCTGGTCCGTGCGGTTCTTGAGCCATGCCTGACCAGCGGTCGGACCGCTCCAGTCGGTGAACAGACTCAGGCTGTAGGCCGAGGGCGTCAGGGCGTCGAAGCTTTCCAGGATCTGTTCCCAGCCGAGGCCTTCAAAGACAGTCTGGGCGACGTCGAAGCTTGGCTCAATGTCCAGGGTCAGCCGGCTGACGATGCCCAGGGCCCCCAGTCCCACCACCATGCCGGCGAAGTCGGCGTCGCCGCGCCGGGCTGTGACCACGGTGCCATCGGCGGTGACCAGCTCAAGGGCCACCACGGCGGTGGCGAGGTTGCCGTTACCGTCGCCGGAGCCATGAGTGGCGGTGGCGACGGCTCCGGCCACCGAGATGTGCGGCAGCGAGGCAAGGTTGTGGAGGGCGAAGCCCCGGCGCTGCAGCTCGGCCGCGAGCGTGCCGTAGCGCGTGCCGCCACTGACGGTGACGGTCATGTTCTGCGTGTCGACGCTGATGCCGACGTCGAGCATGTCCAGCACCACCAAGGTCCCGGGGGTGTCAGCAATGTCATTGAAGGAATGGCGGGATCCCAGCGCGCTGACCTTCCCGGCGCCGGCTACCAGGTCCTGCAATTCCGCCATGCTCGCCGGATGCGCGATCCGCGGCGCCCGGTAACCGTAGTTTCCCGCCCAGTTGCGTTCGGTCACCATCTGATCGATCACGGTTGAATCCTTCACGTGGGGGCCTCTTTGCCGGGCTGGCGGCAGATCGGCGGCGTTATTTGCTGTTGTTCACAACATAACAGCCGTCAACACAAACCGCTACGGTGCAAGTAACTTGGCGCAAGCGCTCAGGAAGCACGTGGTTGACATCACGAAAATCCATAATATGTTTGTGTCTAGAACAATTTAACTTGGACCCGGCTCAACAACCATCCCGATTCAACAACCACACCTACGCTTGGAGCTCTCAATGGCGATTCAGCCCACCCGTGAAGACAAGTTCTCCTTCGGCCTTTGGACGGTGGGCTGGGAGGCCCAGGACCAGTTCGGCTCGGCCACCCGGCCGCCGCTGGACACTGTCGAGGCCATCAACCGCCTCAGTGACCTCGGCGCCTACGGCATCACCTTCCACGACAACGACCTCTTTCCCTTCGGCTGCTCCGCCGCTGACCGCCAGCGCGAAATCGACCGGCTGACGGGCGCGCTGAAGGCCACCGGGATGATCGTCCCGATGATCACCACCAACCTGTTCAGCCACCCGGTCTTCAAGGACGGCGGGTTCACCAGCAACGACCGCGGCGTCCGGCGCTTCGCCCTGCGGAAGGTACTGGACAACATCGACCTCGCCGCCGAGCTCGGTGCCGAAACGTTCGTCATGTGGGGCGGCCGCGAAGGCAGCGAATACGACGCCGCCAAGGACATCCGCGGCGCCCTGGAACGCTACCGTGAGGCCGTGAACCTGCTGGGCGACTACGTCACGGACAAGGGTTACAACATCCGGTTCGCCATCGAGCCCAAGCCCAACGAACCCCGCGGCGACATCCTCCTCCCCACCCTGGGCCACGCCCTGGCGTTCATCGAAACGCTGGAGCGCCCCGAACTGGTGGGCATCAACCCGGAAACCGGCCACGAGCAGATGGCCGGCCTGAACTTCACCCACGGCATCGCCCAGGCGCTTTACCAGGGCAAGCTCTTCCACATCGACCTCAACGGCCAGCGCAGCATCAAATTCGACCAGGACCTGGTGTTCGGCCACGGCGACCTGCAGAACGCGTTCTCCCTGGTGGACCTGCTCGAAAACGGCGGACCCGACGGCGGCCCCGCGTACCACGGCCCGCGCCACTTCGACTACAAGCCCAGCCGCACCGAGGACATTGACGGCGTGTGGGACTCGGCGGCAGCGAACATGCAGACCTACCTGCTGCTCAAGGAACGTGCAAAGGCTTTCCGTGCCGATCCCGAGGTCCAGGCCGCGCTGCAGGCCTCGCGCGTGGCGGAAATCAACGAACCCACGCTCAACCCGGGCGAAGGGTATGAACAGCTCCGCGCCGACCGCGCCTCCTACGAGGACTTCGACGCCGACGCCTACTTCGGCGGCAAGGGCTTCGGTTTCGTGAAGCTGCAGCAGCTCTTCATCGAGCACCTGCTCGGCGCCCGCTGATCCCGTGGCGGTTGCTCCCATGACCCTTGTTGCCGGCGTCGACTCCTCCACCCAAAGCTGCAAGGTGGTGGTCCTGGACGCAGGCAGCGGCACCCTGGTCCGCGAGGGCCGGGCCGGGCACCCGGACGGAACGGAGGTCCACCCGGACCACTGGTGGCGGGCTTTGTCCGAGGCAATCGAGGACGCCGGCGGGCTGGCGGACGTCAGCGCGCTGTCGGTGGGGGGCCAGCAGCACGGCATGGTGCTGCTGGATCACGCCGGTGACGTGGTGCGGCCGGCGCTGCTGTGGAATGACACCCGCTCGGCGGCGGCCGCGGCCGCACTCACGGACGAGGTGGGGGCGGACGACTTCGCACGCAGGACCGGGCTGGTCCCGGTGGCCTCCTTCACCATCACGAAGGTCCGCTGGGTCCGGGAGCACGAACCCGAACTGGCGGACCGGGTGGCGGCCGTCGCCCTGCCCCATGACTGGCTGACCTGGCGGCTCCGAGGCTACGGCCCGGCGGCCTCCAGCGCCCTGGGCCCGGACCTGGAACAGCTCACGACGGACCGCTCGGATGCCAGCGGAACGGGCTATTGGAGCCCCTCGGCCGGTGAGTACGATCTCGAGCTGTTCAAGACCGCCTTCGGCCGGGACGCCAGGGATGCCACCGGGTACGCCGGGCCGGGGGACGCCGGAACCGTGGTGCTGCCCCGGGTGCTGGGCCCCGGCGACGCTGCCGGGGAAATCCACCCCGGCTGCTTCGGATCCGGCGCCGGACTGCCCGGTTCTGCTGGAACCGGTTCTGCTGGAACCGGCCTGGCGGAATCGGGACCACGGATCCTGCTCGGTGCCGGCGCCGGGGACAACGCGGCCGCCGCTCTTGGATTGGGGGCGGAGCCCGGCGACGTGGTGGTCTCCGTGGGCACCAGCGGCACGGTTTTTTCCGTGTCATCGCGGGCCGCTGCCGATCCCAGCGGGACGGTGGCAGGGTTCGCGGACGCCAGCGGTGCATACCTGCCCATCGCCGTCACACTCAATGCCGCGCGGGTGCTCAGCTCCGTGGCCGGCCTCCTGGGCGTGGACTTCGACGAACTGTCGCGCCTTGCCCTAGAAGCAGAACCCGGCGCCGGGGGCGTGGTGCTCGTGCCGTACTTCGAAGGTGAGCGCACGCCCAACCTGCCCCACGCCAAAGCCAGCTTCCACGGGCTCAGCATTGCCTCCAGCACCCGGAGCAACCTGGCCCGGGCCGCCATCGAGGGCATGCTGTGCGGACTGTCCGGCGGGCTGGATTCGCTCCGCACGCAGGGCAGCCCGGCAACACGCCTCTTGTTGATCGGCGGCGCCGTGCAAAACCCCGCGGTGCAGGCCATCGCGGCCCAGGTCTTCGATCTGCCGGTCGTGATCCCCAGCCCCGGGGAGTACGTGGCCCGCGGTGCGGCTGTCCAGGCGGCCTGGGCACACAGCGGCAACCGGCCGGCATGGCCCATCGCGGTGGACGCCGCACCGGCCCAGGATTTCCACCCGATCATCCGGCAGAACTACCTGAGGGCGAGCAGCCACATTGATCCCGGCAACTGAGCCGCTGCTTGCCCGAACCCCGCTGCTTGCGGACGACCCCCAGGATCCGCTCCGTGCCTCCGGCAATCCTGTCCGCTGGGGCGTGGTCTCCACCGGCAGGATCGCGTCCATCGTCGCAGGCGATCTGGCACTGCTGCCGGACGCGATCCTGCACGCCGTCAGTTCCAGGTCCCGCGCCGGCGCGGAGGAATTCGCGGCCAGGCACGGCTTCCGCCGCGCCTACGGCGACGACGACAGCCTTTCGGGGTACCTGCGGCTGATCCAGGACCCCGACTTCGACATCGTGTACGTCGTTGCCTTCAACTCGGTTTGACCGAGAGTCCAACCATGCCGCTGGCCGACACACTGTTGGTCATGTCGCTGCTCGATGAAGCCCGGCGGCAGGCTGGAATCACCTACCCCTCCGACCCGGTACAGGGAATGGACCGGCGCCCAGTACACACGAGCGGCAGCCAGTGCATCGACTAGTGCAGCGGCCTGTCCGGTTCCGGTTTCCCGGCCGCAGGAGGGGCCGTCGATTCCCGGACGACAAGATGGGTGGCGAGTTCGACCCGACGCGAGTCGAGCTCTTCGCCGTTGGCCTGACGGAGGACGGCGCGCAGGGCGGCGCGGCCCATCTCCTGCAGCGGCTGCGTCACGGTGGTCAAGGCGGGGATGGACTGCTCCGCCTGGTACGTGCCGTCGAAGCCCACCAGGCTCAAGTCCTCGGGGATCCGCAGTCCGTGCCTCCGGGCTTCGGCCAGGACGCCGAGGCCGATGCTGTCACTTCCCGCGAAGATGGCTGTCGGGGGCTCGTGCAGGGCCATAAGGGTCTGGAGGCCGCGAATTCCGTGTTCCGGGCGGAATTTGTCCAGCAGGACGTAGTCGGGCCGCACCTGGACCCCGTCGGCCATGAGTGCCGCCATGTAGCCATGGAGCCGCGCCTGATTGCATTCCGCCGATTCGGGTCCGCCGATGTACGCGATCCGCCGGTGGCCGAGGCCGAGCAGATGCTCCGTGGCTTCCTTGCCCCCGGCCCAGTTGGTGGCACCGACGCTAACAACCTCCGACGGCGGCGGGTTGAGTGGATCGATCACCACGACCGGAATGTGCCGCCGGCGGAAGGCACTCAACTGCGCCGTGCTGAAGCCGGAAGTCACCACAATCAATCCGAGCCGGCCTTCATCCAAAATCCGCTGGGCGCGCCGCTCGGGGCTGAGCGTCGTGGCGGGCGCGTGCCCGGTCACGTCGATCAGGATCTCGACGTCAACCGAGGCGGCCTGCTCCAGCACTCCGTTCAGGACCTCGACGGCGTAGGCCGAATACAGCGAATCGAACACCACTTCCACGATGGCAGTCCGGCCCTCGGCCTGCTTGCGCTGTTGCGGTGACTGGTAGCCCAGCTGTTCGAGCGCCGCCAGGACCTTGGTGCGCGTGCTCTCCGCTACGTCCGCCCGCCCGTTGATGACCTTTGAGACCGTGGGTGAGGAAACGCCCGCTTCCCTCGCGACGGCGGCCAGCGTTGGCCGGCCGACACCCTGGACTACTGACACGATGACTCCTGTACTTTCGAAATATTTCGATAACAAAAGTTTGACCCTGTTTCCCTGATGCGTCAAGTTCTTTCGATATTTAGAAACAAATTTTCGGCACTACCCCTTGACTGTGACTGATGTCACCACTACTTTGAGTTTACAAGTCCCAGACTTTTACGAAACTTTTCGGAATTTTAGCTTCACCCCATCAGCATCGGCAGCGCAGCCTTCCTCGTGAGGGTCAGGCTGCTGGCTCTCACAACCGGGCCTCAGCGCAGAACCCGGAGGACGAATGGAACCCCAGATGAAAAATCGTACGTTTCGCAGTGCCGCTATAGCCTTCTCCGCCGCCGCAATATCGATCAGCCTGGCCGCATGCGGCTCCAGCGGCCCGGCAGGCACTGCCGCAAGCGCAGACTCGGCCTCCATGTGGGGGCTGACCGGCGGCAACCAGCCCGTGCTGCAGAAGTCCGTTACTGACTGGAACTCCGCGCACCCGGATTCGACCATCAAGCTGGATTTCTTTGCGAACGACGCATACAAGACCAAGGTACGTACCGCCGTCGGCGCCGGCCAGGGCCCGACCTTCATCTACGGCTGGGGCGGCGGCGTTCTGAAGTCCTACGTCGACGCCGGACAGGTGGATGATCTCTCCGGATACCTCAAGGACAACCCCGACGTCAAGGACCGCTACCTTCCGGCAGTACTCAAGAACGGCGTCATCGACGGCAAGACCTACGCCTTGCCCAACAACAACGTGCAGCCTGTAGTGCTGTACTTCAACAAGGATGTGTTCGCCAAGGTGGGCGCCGAGGCCCCCAAGACGTGGGACGAGCTGATGACCCTGGTACCGAAGTTCAAGGATGCCGGCATCGCTCCGTTCTCGCTCGGCGGCCAGTCCAGGTGGCCGGACCTGATGTGGCTGGAGTACCTCGTGGAACGCATCGGCGGCCCGGAGGTCTTCGCCAATATTGCAGCCAATAAGCCCAACGCGTGGTCCGACCCCGCTGTCACCGAGTCGCTCACCAAGATCCAGCAGCTCGTGGATGCCGGCGGCTTCGCCAACGGCTTCTCGTCCATCGCGGCGGACAGCAACGCCGACCAAGCGCTTATGTACACCGGCAAGGCGGCCATGATCCTGCAGGGCGGCTGGATCTACCAGAGCATGAAGAAGGACGCAGCAGACTTCGTCAAGGGCGGCAAGCTCGGCTTCACCACCTTCCCCACAGTTTCCGGCGGCAAGGGAGACCCGGCCAACGTGGTGGGCAACCCCTCCAACTTCTGGTCCGTCTCCGCGAAGGCCACTGAGGGACAGAAGAAAGCCGCCCTCGAGTATGTGAAGAACGGCATGTTCTCGGACAGCAACATCCAGGGCCTGATCGACTCGGGAGCCGTGCCGGTGGTCAAGGGCATCGAGAGCAAGCTCGCCGCGTCCCCGGACAAGGACTTCCTGTCCTATGTGTATGGCATGGCAAAGAACGCACCGAGTTTCACGCTCTCCTGGGACCAGGCCCTCAGCCCGGCGCAGGGTGACGCCATGCTGGCAAACCTCGACCAGATCTTCCTGAAGAAGATCACCCCGGAGCAGTTCGTCGACACGATGAACGCGACGATCGGGAAGTAATCCAGTGTCCACCACATCCGGTTCCTCCCGGCGGGCCCTCAAAACGGGCCCGTCGGGGTGGCTGGCCGCGCCAGCCCTTGCCTTCTTCGTGCTGTTCGCCATCATTCCGCTTTTCGGCGTCTTGTTCCTGAGCTTCACCTCCTGGGACGGCCTGGGCGAGATCAAGCTGGACGGTCTGTCCAGTTGGACAACAGTCCTGACGGACCCGGTCACCGGGAACGCACTGCTGGTCACGGCGAAGATCATGTTCTTCTCGTTCATCGTCCAGGCCCCGATCAGTCTCCTGCTGGGTGTCTTCACCGCGGCGGGCCAGAAATACCGTGCCGCATTGGCTGTCCTCTACTTCGTGCCGCTGCTGCTGTCCTCGGCTGCCGTCGCCATCGCGTTCAAAGCCCTGCTGGACCCCAACTTCGGCCTGGGCGCCGGGCTTGGACTGCCGTTCCTGGCCCGGGACTGGCTGGGCGATTCCGACCTCGTGCTGTTCGTCGTGGTCTTCGTGATCGCCTGGCAGTTTGTCCCGTTCCACACGCTCATCTATCAAGGCGGTGTGCGCCAGATCCCCGCGTCGCTCTACGAGGCCGCGCAGATCGACGGTGCCGGGCGGGTCCAGCAGTTCTTCAACATCACGCTGCCCCAGATGAAATACACCATCATCACTTCCTCCACGCTCATGGTGGTCGGATCGCTGGCGTACTTTGACCTCGTCTTTGTCCTCACCGGCGGCGGTCCCGGCTACGCCACCCGGCTGCTCCCGCTGCACATGTACCTCACCGGGTTCAAAGCCAACGACATGGGTGCCGCGAGTGCCCTCGGCGTCATGCTCGTCGTGATCGGTCTGGCGCTCGCCCTTCTGCTACAGAGACTGGGCGGAAAAAACCGCAACGCAAGCCAAATGGAAGGTGCCTGATGGCTTCCCTTACCCAGCTCCCCGTCCCGCCCTCGGCGCCCGTCCGACCTGCCGTCGGTCCCCGTTCGCGGACCAAGGGGCCGGGACGGACCCGGCCAAACTTTCTCGCCGGCCTCGGCGGCTGGCTTTGGCTGGCCATCATCATCGTCCCGGTTTACTACGTGGTGGTGACGAGCCTGAAGAACCAGGCTGGCTTCTTCACCTCCAACCCGATGTTGCCCCCCACAGAACCCACCTTGGACAACTACAAGCTGGTCCTGGAGAACGACTTCGCCAAATACTTTGCCAACAGCCTCATCGTCACAGTGGGCAGCGTTATACCGGCGCTCCTGGTGTCCTTCATGGCCGCATACGCGATCGTCCGCGGAAAGAGCAAGTTCCTCAACTGGACAAACAACCTGTTCCTGCTGGGCCTCGCGATACCGCTGCACGCCACAATCATCCCCATCTACTGGATGATCACCCGTGCCCACCTGTATGACACCCTGCTCGCCCTGATCCTGCCCTCCATCGCTTTCGCCATCCCGATCTCCGTGCTGATCCTGTCCAACTTCATGCGGGACGTCCCTAACGAGCTCTTCGAATCAATGCGGCTGGATGGCTGCTCCGACTGGTCCATGATGTGGCACCTCGCGCTGCCCATGACCAAACCCGCCGTGGTGACCGTCGGCATCTACAACGCCCTCGGAGTATGGAACGGTTTCCTGTTCCCGCTGATCCTGACGCAGAGCCCGGAGACCCGGGTGCTGCCGCTGTCCCTGTGGACGTTCCAGGGCGAGTTCAGTGTGAACATCCCGGCCGTCTTGGCTGCCGTCGTGCTCGCCACGCTGCCGCTGCTGCTGGTCTATGTGGTCGCCCGGCGCCAGCTGCTCAGCGGCCTCACCGCCGGCTTCAGCAAGTAGTGTAGCGAGCCGCGTGCCTTGGGCCGCGCAACCGATCTCAATCCATTTGGAAAGGATTACCGATGACTGACCCGACGACCCTGCGTGTGGGGATGGTGGGCTATGCGTTTATGGGGGCCGCCCATTCCCACGCGTGGCGGACCGCGCCGCGGTTCTTTGATCTGCCGCTGCGGCCTGAACTGACCGCGATCGCGGGCCGGAACGAGGAGGGCGTGCGGGCCGCCGCGCAGAAGATGGGGTGGGAGTCCGCCGAGACGGACTGGCGGCGCTTGATCGAGCGGGACGACATCGACCTGATCGACATCTGCACCCCGGGCAACACGCATGCCGAGATCGCCATCGCCGCGCTCGAGGCCGGCAAGCATGTCCTGTGCGAGAAGCCGCTGGCCAACTCGGTGGACGAGGCCGAGCGGATGGCGGCTGCCGCGGACGCTGCGGCGGCCCGGGGGGTGTACTCGATGTGCGGCTTCAGCTACCGCCGCACCCCGGCACTGGCCCTGGCCCGGCGGATGGTCGGCGAGGGCCGGCTAGGGCAGATCCGGCATGTCCGGGCCCAGTACCTGCAGGACTGGCTCAGCGATGCCGACGCGCCGCTGACCTGGCGGCTGGACAAGTCCAAGTCCGGCTCCGGCGCGCTCGGGGACATCGGCGCCCACAGCATCGACGCCGCCCAGTGGATCACCGGGCTCAACATCACCGGTGTTTCGGCCCTGCTGGAGACCTTCGTCGCCGAACGCCCCATTGCCGGAGACCTCGTGGGCCTCGGCGGGCACGGCGCCACCGGCGCCGACACCGTGCGGGGGCCTGTAAGCGTGGACGACGCCGCCATCTTCAGCGCACGCTTCGCCGGCAACGGCAACGGCAATGGGTCCGCCGCAGGGCCGATCGGAGTATTCGAGGCCACCCGCTTCGCCCTCGGCCGGAAGAACGCCATGCGCCTGGAAATTAACGGAACTGCCGGCTCGCTGGCCTTCGACTTCGAGGACATGAACGCACTGTCCGTCTACGACGCCGCCGACGGCTCCGACGCCGGCTTCCGCAAGATACTCGTTACCGAACCCCAACACCCCTACGCCGGGAACTGGTGGCCCACCGGCCACGGACTGGGCTACGAACACCTCTTCACCCACCAGGTGGTCGACCTTATCCACGCCATCGCCGGCAGCCAGCCCCCGGCACCATCCTTCGCCGACGCACTCCAGGTCCAAAAGGTCCTCGCCGCCGTCGAAGCCAGCGCCCACGCCGACAGCCGCTGGCACACCGTCTGAGAGGTAACACCATGACACGACCCATCACCCTCTTCACCGGCCAGTGGGCCGACCTGCCCTTCGAAGAGGTGGCGAGGCTCGCCGGCGAGTGGGGCTTCGACGGCCTGGAGATCGCCTGCTGGGGCGACCACCTGGACCCGCAGCGAGCCGTCGAGGACGACGCCTACGTCCAGAACCGGCTGGACATCCTGGACAAGCACCGGCTCAAGGTCCACGCAATCGCCAACCATCTCACCGGACAGGCCGTCTGTGACGACCCGATCGACGAACGCCACGAAGGCATTCTTCCAGCCTCCGTGTGGGGGGACGGCGACGCTGAAGGGGTCCGCCTCCGTGCCGCCGAGGCCATGAAGACCACGGCACGTGCGGCCGCCAGACTTGGCGTCAACACCGTCACCGGCTTCACCGGATCCTCGATCTGGAAATGTGTCGCCATGTTCCCGCCTCCCCCGGACGCAATGATCGAACGCGGTTACCAGGACTTCGCCGACCGCTGGAACCCGATCCTCGACGTCTTCGACGAGGAAGGGGTCCGATTTGCCCTTGAGGTCCACCCGTCCGAAATCGCCTACGACTACTGGACCGCCAAACGCACCCTCGAGGCCATCGGGCACCGGGAGAACTTCGGCCTGAACTTCGACCCCTCGCACTTCATCTGGCAGGACTTGGACCCTGTCATATTCCTCCAGGACTTCGCCGAGAAGATCTTCCACGTTCACGTCAAGGAGTCCGTCCGTCAGCTCAACGGCCGCAATGGCCGGCTCGGGTCCCACCTTCCCTGGGCCGACCCGCGCCGCGGGTGGGACTTCGTCACGGCCGGTCATGGCGACGTCAATTGGGAGCCGATTTTCCGAACCCTTAACGCCATTGGATATCAGGGACCCACCAGCATCGAATGGGAAGACGCCGGCATGGACCGTCTGGTCGGCGCGCCGCAGGCCCTTGCACTGGTCAAGGATCTAGCCACGATCACACCACCCGCGGCCGCGTTCGATGCGGCCTTCGCCGCCCGTTGAGCCGGGCACGGCCATCACAAACCAACAACAGAGGAACCCCATGACAATCAACCACAAAACCGCCCTCGTGGTCCGCGGCGGCTGGGACGGGCACCAGCCCGTTGAGGCCACCGAGGAATTCATCCCGTACCTGAAAGCCAACGGCTACCAGGTCCGGGTGGAGGAATCGCCCAAAATCTATGCCGACGCCGCCTACATGGCCGGTGTGGACCTGATTATGCAATGCATGACCATGTCCACCATCGAGAAAGACGAATTTGAGGGCCTGCGCGCCGCCGTGGAAAACGGCACGGGCCTCGCCGGCTGGCACGGCGGCATCGCGGATTCCTACCGCGACACCTCGGACTACCTGCACCTGATCGGCGGCCAGTTTGCCTGCCACCCGGGCAAGCACCCGGATGAACGGACGGGCGGGCAGCCCGACAACTACGTCCCGCACACCGTCAACATGCTCCCGGCGGCAGCGGACCATCCCATCACTGCCGGCCTCGGTGACTTCGACCTGGTGACCGAACAGTACTGGGTCCTCGCCGACGACTACATTGACGTCCTGGCCACCACCACCCAGAAAGTCCGGGAATGGGACCCCTGGCACCGGGAAGTCACCTCGCCGGCGATCTGGACCCGGCAATGGGGCAAGGGCAAGATCTTCGTCTGCACCCCCGGACACCGCGTCGAAATTCTCCAGGACAGCAACGTCCGCACCATCATCGAAAGGGGCCTGCTGTGGGCAAGCCGGTAAACATTGGAATCATTGGCTGCGGAGCCATCATCGCCCAGTATCTGGCGAACTTCCGCCGTCTCGAGGACATCAACCTCGTCGCCGTCGCGGATTTGGACCCCGCCCGGGCGCAGGCGGTGGCCGACTCGTACGACGGCGTCCGGGCGCTCACGGTCGACACGCTCCTGGCCGCCGACGACGTCGAGCTCGTCCTGAACCTGACCATTCCCGCAGCCCACGCCGAGATCGCCCTGCGCGCCATTGCCGCCGGCAAATCCGTCTACGGCGAGAAGCCCCTCGCGGCAACGGCGGCGGAGGCCCGGCAGGTGCTGGACGCCGCGCGGACAGCCGGCGTCGCGGTCGGCTGTGCCCCGGACACCGTGCTCGGCACCGGGATCCAGACCGCACGGAAGGCGATCGACGACGGGCTCATCGGCAGACCCATCTCCGCGACCGCCACCATGGTCACTCCCGGTCACGAGCGCTGGCATCCGAACCCGGACTTCTACTACCAGCCCGGCGGCGGGCCGCTCCTGGACATGGGACCGTACTACGTCTCGGCGCTGGTCACCCTGCTGGGTCCGGTGGTCTCGGTGACCGGGGTTGCCAGCCACACCCGCGACGAGCGGACCATCGGCTCGGGCCCGCGCGAAGGCCAGATCGTGCCGGTGGCGATCGATACGCACGTTACAGGCGTCCTTGTCCACGCCTCGGGGGCCTTGTCCACGCTGGTGATGAGCTTCGACGCGGTGAAGACCAAGAGCGCCAACATCGAAGTCCACGGCGAGCATGGCTCCCTGGCGGTCCCGGATCCCAACCACTTCGCCGGCGACGTGCAGCTCTTCGTCCTCGGTGCGGATGACTGGGAAACCCTTCCCGTCTCCGCCGGCTACGAGGACTCGGGGCGGGGCTTCGGCATCGCAGACCTCGTCCGCACCCCTGCCGGCCAGGAGCCCAGGGCAGGAGGCGCCCTGGCCTTCCACGCCTTGGACGTGATGGAGTCCTTGCTGGAGTCGGCCCACACGGGCGCAGCTGTCAGGATCGACAGCACAGCCGCGCGCCCCGCTCCAGTGGAGCTCTCCACCATTGCGGCGCCTGCCCTGGCGGTCACCTCGTAGCGCCCGTTCCGCGGAGCGGCCGGGCCAGAGCAACCGCGACGGGTGCCGCACCCCTACACACGAAAGCGGACGACGACGGGAGGTCCCGCCGTCGTCCGCTCAGTGCTGGCCCGGGCAGCGGCGCCGATGCTGCGCCCAGGCCGCCAGCGGCGCAGCGGCGGTCAGCCCCGGACCCGCTGGCGGTAGTCGCGCGGGGTTTCGCCGGCGTCGTTGAGGAAATGCCGGTTGAAATTGGAGAGGTTCGAGAAGCCCACCTCGTAGCAAATGGCGGAGATGGCGTTGTCGCTGTGTTCCAGCAGGCGGCGGGCATGGGCGAGACGCAGTTTGCGGACCAGATCACTGAAGTTCTGGCCGGTTGCGCGTTTGAAGTATTTCGAAAACGTCGGCTCTGACATTCCGACCAGCGCGGCAGCCTCGGACATTTTGACGTTGCCGGCGTGGTTGCTGAAAACGTACTCGAGGACGATGTCCACCACGGCCGCGGCCTGCCCGTCGAGTTGGGGCCTGAACCATTCGTCGGCCAGGTAGCGCCGTTCCTCCAGGGGAGCGCGGGCCAGGACCGTGAGGAGCTCGAAAAGGTGGTGCAGCCGCTCCAAGCCGGTTGAGGCGCCCATCGCGTCGATGGATGCGGCGGCAGCCTTGGCGGACCGTCCCAGGAACTCGATCCCGCGGGAGGACTGCTCCAGCAGGGGTTTGACCTCGGCCATTTCCGGAATGATCGACGTCGCCTGCTCCACCCATTTTCCGTCGAACTGGATGAGGGCGTCCCTGCCGTGGAGGACTTCCCCGGCCTCTAGGTCGCTGACCCAGTCGTGCGGCAGCCCGGGTCCCACCAGGGCCACGTGTCCGGCCTCGAACGTGCCGATGTGGTCTCCCACAATGAACTTCCCGGTGCCTTTCCGGATCAGGTGCAGCTCGTATTCGGGATGGTAGTTCCAGCGTGCCACCGGGCTGGGGTAGTCGTGCTCGTGCCACCGGACGGAATGGCTCGGGTCTTCTGGGATGACCTCCCGGTTGGCGCGCATGCCCAGTAGGCGCTCTGCAAGCCGGGCCGTGGCACCGTCGCTGGGGTCCGCCGCGTTCATCGTGGTTCTCCGTGGGTTGGGGTTATGAAATTTGGACAGCCCTTTGGCCGTCTTCTCCTAGGGTATCGCCCGGCCGGGGGCAGGAGCGGAAAATAAGTATCAGAATCCGGCAACCACGGCGCTAGTTGTGCCCTAGCGACAGGCCTAATCTTGAGGAACATCAGCGCGGCACCCCGGCTTCCAAGCCCAGCTTCCAGCCCCGGTCCCGCTTCCGGCGCCGCACCCCGACACAGCAGTCGGAGTGCAGGGCGCATTGCACCCCCTGAAGAACAAAGGAGTCCTTGAATGCGCGCAAAAACACGCGTCGCCTCGTTGGCCGCAGCTGCCCTGTGCGTGGCGCTCAGCGCCACAGCCTGTGCAGGTGCCGGCGGAGGCAACTCCGCAGGAGACCCGAACGCCATCAATGTCCTGATGGTGAACAACCCCCAGATGGAGGACCTGCAACGGCTCACCGCTGAGAACTTCACCAAGGAAACCGGCATCAGGGTCAACTACACGGTCCTGCCGGAAAACGACGTCCGCGCCAAAATCAGCCAGGAGTTCTCGAGCCAGGCTGGCCAGTACGACGTTGCGTCACTGTCCAATTACGAGATCCCGTTCTACTCAGCCAACGGCTGGCTGGCACCGCTGGACCACGTGGCCAAGGATGTCGGGTTCAACCAGGCGGACATCCTGCCGGCCTACACGGCGTCGCTGACCGGCAAGGACGGCAAGCTCTATGGCGAACCCTTCTACGGAGAATCCTCGTTCCTCATGTACCGGAAAGACATTCTCGACGCCAAGGGCCTGACAATGCCGGAGACGCCCACATGGGACCAGGTCGCCGACCTCGCCGGCAAGGTTGACGGCGCAGCTCCCGGCATGAAGGGCATCTGCCTGCGCGGCCAGCCCGGCTGGGGCCAGGTCTTCGCCCCGCTGACGACCGTGGTGAACACGTTTGGCGGGACCTGGTTCGACAAGGACTGGAACGCGCAGGTCAACGCTCCGGAATTCACGGCGGCGGTCGATTTCTACACCAAACTGGTCCGCGACCACGGCGAAGCCGGCGCCGCCCAGGCCGGGTTCGCCGAATGCCTAAACAACATGAGCCAGGGCAAAGTCGCCATGTGGTACGACGCAACCTCCGCGGCCGGCGCCCTGGAAGCCGATGCCTCCCCGGTGAAGGGCAAGATCGGCTACGCCCAGGCCCCCGTGAAGGAGACCAAGTCCTCGGGCTGGCTGTGGACCTGGTCCTGGGCCGTGCAGGCGGCCTCCAAGAAGCAGGATGCCGCAGGGAAGTTCATCGCCTGGGCCAGCTCCAGGAAGTACGAGGAACTGGTGGCATCCAAGCTGGGTTGGGCCAAGGTTCCCTCCGGAAAACGCATCTCCACGTACGAGAATGCCGAGTTCCAGAAGGCCGCGCCGTTCTTCAAAGCCGAACGCTTCGCCATTGAGAACGCCGATCCGAAGAACCCCGGGGTCCAGCCGCGGCCGGCTGTGGGCATCCAGTTTGTCGGCATCCCCGAGTTCGCGGCCCTGGGCACCAGGGTGTCCCAGGGTGTCAGCTCCGCCATCGCCGGCCAGGGCACTGTGGCCGACGCGCTGGCCAAGGGCCAGGAAGCCGCACAAAAAGTCGGCGACAAGTACAAGAAGTAACCACCTAACCGCAGGAGAACATCATGACTACCGCAACGGCGCGCGTCTCCCGGCACGGGAGCACCACAGCCAAACCTTCCAGGGACGCCAAGGCACGGGAACGGGCTCTGGCCTGGGTACGGCGTGCACCGCTGCTGCCGGCCCTGATCTTCCTCATCATCGTCACCCAGCTTCCGTTCGTCGTGACCCTGGCCATTTCGTTCATGAACTGGAACAGCCTGAGCCCGGAGACGACCGGGTTTGCCGGGTTCGAAAACTACGTCCAGGTCCTCACGGATCCTTACTTTCTGCAGGCGATCGTCACCACCATCGTCATGACCGTCTCGGTGGTCCTGGCCAGCCTACTCCTCGGCCTGGGCCTGGCCCTGCTGCTGGACAAGAAGTTCATCGGCCGCGGACTGGCCCGAACCCTGCTGATCGCACCGTTCCTTGTGGTGCCGGTTGCAGCGGCGCTGATCTGGAAGCATGCCATCCTCAACCCCGTCTACGGCCTGATCAACGGCACCCTGACCTGGATCTGGTCGCTGTTCGGCAGCGACACCCCGCCCCAGACGGACCTACTGTCCTCGGCGCCCCTGCTGGCCATCATCATCTCCCTCGTCTGGCAGTGGACGCCGTTCATGATGCTCATCCTGCTTGCCGGGCTGCAGTCCCGTCCCATGGACACGGTCGAAGCCGCCCAAATGGACGGCGCAACTCCCTGGGCGATATTCCGCCATCTCACCCTGCCGCACCTGCGGCAATATCTGGAACTCGGCGGACTGCTGGGAGCGATCTACATCGTGCAGAACTTCGATGCCGTCTTCACCCTCACCTCCGGCGGCCTGGGCACGGCCAATCTGCCCTACGCCATCTACGAGACGTTCTACTACGCCAACGAATATGGTCTGGCGTCCGCCGCCGGCGTCGTGGTGGTCATCGGCACCATCATCGTGGCGACCTTCGCACTCCGCACCGTATTCTCGCTCTTCAAGAAGGAGGCAGCACGATGAGCACGCTGAACCCCACCGAACCCCGGACATCAGTCCCCGGCCCGACCGCCCTCAACATCACGCCACGGCGCCGGGGCAAGTCCCGCATGGACCCCACCCGCAACAACACCGCGGCAGGAATCGCGGCCTGGCTGCTGGCCCTGATGTTCGCCGTACCGGTCCTGTGGATGATCCTGACGTCGTTCCACTCGGAAACGGACGCCGCGACCAACCCGCCCTCGATCGCCGCCGGCCTCACCCTGGACGCCTACAAGGAATTCTTCGGGGCAAGCTCCGGCGTCAGCCCGTGGCCATCGCTGATCAACTCCGCCACCGCCTCCATCTTCTCCACCGTGCTGGTGCTGCTGCTGGCCATCCCGGCCGCGTACGCGCTGTCCATCCGGCCGGTGAAGAAGTGGACCGACGTCATGTTCTTCTTCCTCTCCACGAAGATGATGCCGGTGGTCGCCGCCGTCCTGCCGCTCTACCTCTTCGCCAAAAACGCCGGCGCCCTCGATAACATCTGGTTCCTGGGCCTGATGTACACCTCGATGAACCTGCCCATCGCCGTCTGGATGATGCGCTCCTTCCTCGACGAAGTGCCGGTCGAAATGCTCGAAGCCGCCCAGATCGACGGCGCGGGCCTGCTGCTGACGCTCCGGAAGGTCGTCGCCCCCGTGGCGATGCCCGGCATCGCCGCCACCGCCCTGATCTGCTTCATCTTCAGCTGGAACGAACTCCTCCTGGCCCGGGTCCTCACCGGCGTCGTGGCCGGCACCGCCCCCGTCTTCCTCACCGGTTTTGTCTCCAGCCAGGGACTGTTCCTCGCCAAGGTCTGCGCGGCCGCCGTCGTGGTCTCCCTGCCCGTGCTGTTCGCCGGCTTCGCCGCCCAGGACAAACTCGTCCAGGGCCTCTCCCTCGGCGCCGTCAAGTAGCGCCGTCAAGTAACCAGCCCCGCCCCTTCGATCTGTATAGGAAAAAGGAATACTTCGATGACAACATCAACCGCACAGTCCCGCATCTCCGGTCCCCCGGAAGTACCCGCCACAATGCGCGCCGCCGTCCTCAAGCGCCAGGGCGAGATGGCCATGGAAACCCTGCCCGTCCCGCAACTGGAGCCCGACCAGGTCCTGGTCCAGGTCGCCGCCGTCGGCGTCTGCGGCAGCGACGTCCACTACTACGAGCACGGCCGGATCGGTGACTACGTCGTGGACCACCCGCTGATCCTCGGCCACGAACTCTCCGGACGGATCGCCGCCGTCGGAAGCGCCATTGACCCCGCCCGCATCGGCCGGCGGGTCGCAGTCGAGCCCCAGCGGCCCTGTCGCAAATGCAAGCAGTGCAAAGCCGGACGGTACAACCTGTGCCCCGACATCGAGTTCTATGCCACCCCGCCGATCGACGGCGCGTTCGCCGAATACGTCACCATCCAGGGCGATTTCGCCTACGACATCCCGGACAGCGTCAGCGACGAGACGGCTGCCCTCATCGAACCGCTCTCGGTCGGCCTCTGGGCCTGCGAACGCGCCCAGATCAAGCCCGGCAGCCGGGTCCTGATCGCCGGAGCCGGCCCGATCGGCATCATCGCCGCCCAGGCCGCCCGCGCTTTCGGCGCCGCCGAAATCTACATCACGGACATCGCCGACGACCGGCTCGCTTTCGCCCTGGAACACGGCGCCACCCATGCCCTGAACGCCCGGACCGACAGCGTCGAAGGGCTCGACGTCGACGCTTTCATCGACGCCTCCGGCGCCCCGCAGGCCGTTCGGTCCGGGATCAAAGCCGTGGGACCGGCCGGCCGGGTCATCCTGGTGGGGCTCGGGGCCGACGACGTCGAACTCCCCGTCTCCTACATCCAGAACCGCGAAATCTGGCTCTCCGGCGTGTTCCGCTACACCAACACCTGGCCGCTCGCCATCCAGCTGGTCGCCGACGGCAAGGTGGACCTGGACATCCTGGTCACCGGCAGGTTCGCCCTGGCCGAATCCGAGGAAGCGCTCAAAGCGGGCAAGCAGGCCGGGCAGCTCAAGGCCGTGGTCTATCCGGGCCGCTGAGCCACGCCGCCACCAACCAGTCCCCGTTCAGCACCCACCTGCAAGGAAGCTGCCATGCCAGCACAAGAGAAGGGTCCCCAGCCGGGCCACTCAGACGACGGACCCTGGGTGACCGTGATCGGCGAGTCCCTCGTTGACATCATCCACGACCCGCGGCGCGGAACCGCCACGCCGGAGGCGCATCCGGGCGGCAGCCCCCTCAACGTTGCCGTCGGCTGCTCCCGTCTGGACCTCCGGACCAAACTCATCACCCACTTCGCGGAGGACCCTTACGGGCAGATGATCGCGGACCACCCGCACAGCAACGGTGTGGATGCCACGGCTGGCGGCTCCCTGCCGACCTCGACCGCGGTGGCGTCCCTGAACACCACCGGGGCCGCCGACTATACGTTCGCCATCAGTTGGGATCTCAAGGGAGCATCCGTCCCGGCCCTGGCAGCCGTGGACGGCTCGCTGCATGTCCACACCGGATCCATCGCCTCACTCCTGCCCCCGGGCAACACGTCCGTACGGCGCCTGATCGAGGCGGCACGCCCGCACGCCACGGTCAGCTTTGACCCCAACTGTCGGCCCGCGATCAGCCGGGACGCGGCCGGGGCCCGGGACGAGGCCGAAGGCTTTGTGGCCGCCAGCGACATCGTCAAAGCCAGCGACGAGGACCTGCGTTGGCTCTACCCCGGGCGGACGCCGGACGAGTCGATGGCGGCGTGGCTGAAACTCGGACCGGCGCTGGTGGCACTGACCCGCGGCGCGGACGGGCCGGTCCTCATCACCCGGCGAGGCCGCGTGGAGCTGCCGGCCGAATCCGTCCCGGTGGCGGACACCGTCGGTGCGGGGGACTCCTTCATGTCAGCCCTGATTCCCGGACTCGCGCAGCTCGACGCGCTGGGCGCCCCCGCACGAGCACGCCTTCAGGACATCACCCCCGAGGAACTGCACGCACTGGCCGCCTACGCGAACCGGGCCGCGGCCATCACCTGCTCCCGGCCCGGAGCCAACCCGCCGACGTCGGCCGAGCTGGGTTCCTTAACCGGGTTCAGCGCGTTCAGAACGGCGAGACCGTGGTGATGGGGACTTCGATCAGGGTCGGGCCCTCGGAGGCGAGCGCCTTGGCGAAGCAGTCGCGCAGCGCCTCCAGCGAAGCGGCCCGGTCCGCGTCCACGCCGTACCCTGCGGCGAGCGAGACAAAGTCGATCCCGGGCACGTCGAGGCCGGGTGCGTCGAGGGCATTGAGTTTGGCCGCGAAGCCGCGCAGGGCGCCGTACGTGCCGTTGTTCAGGATCACGAACACCACGGGAACCCTGTACTGTGCCGCCGTCCACAGGGCCGTGATGCCGTAGTTCGCTGAGCCGTCGCCGATGAACGCCACCACGCGGCGGCCCGGTTCGGCGAGCTGGACTCCGACCGCGGCCGGCATGCCGAACCCGAGCCCGCCGGATGCCGGAAAGTAGTAGCTGCCGGGGTGGCGCATGTCCATCCGGTCCCAGAAGGCGCCGACCGTCGACGTCGTCTCGTTGACGTAGATGGCGTCCTCGGGGGCGAGCTCGTTGATGAGCCTGAAGACGGCCTCCGGGGCCAGCCCGATTCCTTCCTCCGGCCCCTGCGCGGACAGCGGTGGTAGCTCCGGCCGCGCGCGCGGCGGGAGCTGCACACCACGGGGCGTCACCGACGCGGCCAGACGGCGCAGTGCCGGACCGATCGAGGCCACCAGCGCGCGGCCCATCGGTGCGCGGGCCGCCTCTCCAGGATCACAGCTGATCTGCAGCAGGGACGCACCCGCCGGAAGGTAGTTCCCGGGCTCATGCTGGTGGTAACGGAATACCGGGGCGCCGACCACCAGGATCAGGTCATGCCCGGCCAGCAGGCGGGTGATGCCCTCAACGGAGGCGGGCAGCACGCCACGGAACGCGGCGTGGGTGGTCGGGAAAGGGCAGCGGGGCGCGGACGGTGCCACCCAGACCGGGGCGCCGAGGCGCTCGGCGAGCGTGACGGCGTCGGCGTTCCCCCTGGCGGAGTCGACGTCGGGTCCCAGGACCAGGACGGGGTTCTCGGCCGCGTCAAGGACGGCCACCAGGTCCGCGAGCTGGCCGTCGGAAAGCTCGCCGGCGTTTTCGACCGTGCGCGCGGCCAGGTGCTCCTCCGCCGGCCCCGTTTCCTGTGCCCAGTCGTCGTACGGGATGGACACGTAAACGGGCCCGGAGGGCTCGAGGGTTGCGCTGTGGATGGCCTGGCCGATGGTGCGGACGACGTCGTGGGGCGAGGCCGGCTCAGCGCTCCACTTCACGAGCGGGCGGGGAAGTGAGGCGGCGTCCACGTTGGAAAGCATGACTTCCTGGCCGATCGTGGCGCGGACCTGCTGGCCCGCGGTGATCACCAGCGGCGTGTGCGAGTACCAGGCATTGGTGAGCGCACCCATGGCGTTGCCCGATCCCGAGGCGGCGTGCAGGTTCACCATGGCGGGACGGCGGGTGGCCTGGGCATAGCCGTCCGCCATCCCGGCCACAACGCCTTCGTGGAGGCCCAGGACATAACGGAAATCCTTCGGCATGGCCGCGAGAAACGGCAGTTCGTTGGAGCCGGGATTGCCAAAAATCGTGGTCAGTCCATGCTGGCGCAGGAGCTTGTACGTGGCGTCATTGACAGTGGTCATGGTGATGCTTTCCTATCCCGGAGCTGCTGGTCCTATAAAGCTAGGCTGCGAACTCCTGTGTCGACAAATAAATAAATCAGCCCTCTCCCATAGAAGATCTCTATGATGACTGGGTGAGTCTTGACCTGAACCTGATCCGAACTTTCCTGAGCATTTATGACCACCGATCGGTGACCCGCGCCGCGCAGGACCTGTCCCTGACGCAGCCCACCGTCAGCCATGCCCTCGGCAGGCTGCGGCGGGCCCTGAACGATCCGCTGTTCGTCCGCGGCCCGGCCGGGTATGAGCCCACAGTGCGCGCCTCGGCGTTGGCTGCCGTGTTCCGCAAGGCCGTGCTCGCCGTAGACGACGCCGTGGACGCGGACAATGTCTTTGATCCCTCCCGCACCAGCAAAACATTCCGCCTGTGCCTGACGGACATCGGCGAGAATGCCTTCCTGCCGCGGATCATGAAACAGCTGGTGGTGCGGGCCCCCGGAGCCAGTCTTGAAGTCGTGCCGATGCAGATTTCCCAGGTCCGGAGCTGGCTTGCCCACGGCGAGATCGACGGCGCCATCGCGAGCATTCCGCTGGAGGTATCCGGCCGCCGCACCATCGTGGCCGACGAGCGCTACGTTTGTGTGCTGCCACAGGGTGCGGCGGCTCCTGGTCCGCGGATCGGCTGGGAGGAGTTCCTGGCCCTGAAGCACGTGGCGATGGACCCCGCCGCAGGCCACGACCAGGTGGAACAGGCTATCCGGGCGCAGCAGGTGGACCGGGTCATTGCCTTGCGGGTTCCGCACTTCACCGCGCTGGCCGAGGTGGTGGTGGGCTGCGACATGATCGCCATCCTGCCGCGGCAGATGGCAACCAGGATGGCGGAGCGCTGGCCCGTTGCCATCCGTGAGCTGCCGTTCGACATGCCCCAGTTCGAGGTGACCCTCTACTGGGATGCCACCGTCTCCTCCACCGGCGCCGCGGAATGGTTCCTGGATCTCGTGGCCGGGGCGCTGGGAGAGGCGAATGGATAAGGCAGTCCGGCCCCGCTTGGCGGGGCCGGACACCGAACCGTAGCGCAAGGAGTTGTCCGAACCTGGCTGATGGACTCAGGCGATGCCCGCTGGCTTGCTGGTCCCAAGGGAGGGTTCATCCGGAACGAACGGCGCCCCACGCTTGACCTTCGGGATGACCGCCACGGCCGCGACCCCCAGCAACGCCGCTGCTGCGAAGACATAGAAACTGAAGGGATACGCGATGCCGGCAACCACCAGCAGGCCGGTGATCCAGGGACCCGCGATCGCACCGAGGCGACCGACGGCGGAGACAAAGCCCATGCCGGAGGCGACGATATGGCGTGGGTACAGGTAGCCGACGAAGCCGTAGACGAGCACCTGGGCGCAGAAAACAAAGAATCCGGTGACGAATACGACGCCATTGAGCACGAGTTGGTTTTCCATCTTGATGCTCAGCACGGCCAGCAGCACGGCGGCGGCGGCGAACCAGAACATCGTGGTGCCCTTGACGCCTCGGAGGTCCGCTACCCGCCCCCCGACCAGCAGGCCAGCGATTGCGCCGACATTCAGGACCAGGAGCAGGCCGAGGGAGTCTGCGATGTTATAGCCGGCGCCCCGCATCAGTTGCGGCAGCCAGGTGTTCAGGCCGTAAACCAGCATGAGGCCCATGAAGGCTGCAACCCAGAGTCCCAGCGTGATGCGCAGGTACGGCCGACGGAGCAGGCTGCCGATTCGGACCTTGTGCGCGGGCGCACCGGCAGTCTTCGAGGCTGCGGCGACGGGTGATGTCTCGGGCAGCTTTGCCCACATGAGGGGGACGGCAAGGACGCCGAGAAGGCCGCCTGCGTAGAAGAGCCACTCCCACTGGCGACCGACCAGCAGTGCGAGCAGCGACGCGGCGACGGCGCCGACGTGGTAACCGGTCATGGTCAGGGTGCTCGAGTGCGCCTTGCCATTGCTGGATGCGGCTTCCTGCATGGCGGTTACGGCTACGGGCATGCAGCCGCCCAGCCCGAGACCGGCCAGGAGCCGGAGGATGCCCATCATGGCCACATTTGGCATGAGGGGGAACAACAAGGTGAAGACTGAAAACACGGCCACGCAGGTAATCAGGGGCAGCCGCCGGCCGAAGCGGTCCGAGATTGGACCGATCAGGGCAGCGCCGATCCCGACGCCGACGAGGGAAATTGTGGCGACGTAGGTGGCGCCGGCCGGGTCAATCCCCGCGTGCTTCGTATCGAGCAGGGTGGGGATGGAGGCGCCCAGGGCAACGAGGTCGAAACCCTCGAACACGACAGTGAGCCAACAGAGAATGACGACCCATTTTCGCTGAGTATGCATGGTGTGAACGTCCTTGGTCTACACGGCCGGACGCTAGTTTGCCCGGCCAAGATCTGTTAAAAGATCTATTTCCCCAAGTCTGATGAGACCTGCGCCACAAGTCCAATAGATAAAAATTGCCTTCTGCATAGATGAGCTCTATGACCGATGGATCAGTCCCTGCCTCATTTGGGCGTATTCTGCCCGGGCTAGTGGCGGGCCCGCTTCGGCCGAAAACGCGGAACGGGCGGATGTCTGCGGCTCAGGCCCCGGGCGGGAGCGGGAGTGACCGGCACCGGCCCGCCGGGCTCCGGTCCCGCTGCGGCAGCGGCCCGTCCGTAGCGGGCGGCCAGCGGCGCGGCGCTGAACCCATGGGCCAGGACGCTGAGCAGGACGGTGGATGTAATGACGGCCACCGCGCCATTGGACACGGCCCCGAGCGTTTCCAGCGCCAGCAGCGCGAACACGAGCGAGGCAAGGCCGCGCGGACCGAACCAGCCCACAAACAGGACGGTGGACCGGTTGAGGCCGGCACCAATTGACGCCAGCGCCACCGGCAGCATGCGCACCACCGTGAGGCTGAGCACGGCGTACACGAGAGTCAGGGGGACGAAGTTCGCCAACATGGTCGGTATGGCAACGGCCCCGAAGGCCAGCCAGACGAGCAGTGAGACCAGTCCGCCCATCTGCTCGATGAAGACCAGTTCGGCCGGCCCCCGCTGACCGGCGCACGTGCCGAACGCCAGCCCACCGCAGAAGGCGGCCACGAACCCGTTGCCGCCCACGGCGAGGGCGGCGGTGTAGGCGAACAGGCTCAGGGCGAGGACTCCGATGCCGGCGAAGTCCTCGAGGGCGGTCCCGCGCCGGCGGGCGAGCTGCAGCAGCCACCCGCCCAGGGCGCCGGCCGCTGCGCCGACACCGGCGCCGATCAACAGCTCGACGGCCGCGCTGCCGGGAGCCGCGGCGCTCTCCAGGCCTGCTGCGGCGGCCGCACCGGCGATCGCGACCATCACGACCGGGGTGGCGATGCCGTCGTTGAGGCCGCTCTCGACCGTGATCAGCTGGCGGATCCGCGACGGCACCGCCGGATTCGTCACCACGGGGACTCCGAGGGCGGCGTCGGTGGGGGCCAGCGCCGCGCCGACGAGGAGGGCCAGCCAGAGCCCGAGCTGCGGGAAGAACCAGGCGGCCAGAGCCCACCCGAACACGATCGTCAGCGGCAGGCCGAGTCCCAGCAGCCGCACGTAGCGGCCCACGTCCCGGCGCAGCTGCTGGAGGGGCAGGCGGGCGGCATCGGAGAAGAGCACCCACACCAGGGTGAGCTCGACCATCGGCGTCAGAGCTGCCGGGGGCGCGGAGCTGTTGACCAGACCGGACACGGCCAGGGCTGCGCCGAGAGCGGTAAATACAATGGGTGCGGTCAGGTCCGCCTGTTGCAGCCGTGCCGAAACGACTGCCCATACGAACAGGGCCGCGGTGATAATAGCCAGGACCGTCACTTCCATGACGGATCCATGCCCGGTTCTGTGTCCGTGCTGGAACTGGCCATGCTTGATTTTAGGCGGGTCGGGGCGGCTTGGGCCCGTGTCCAAAGTCCCGGGGACTGACATGGGTCGACGACGGCGGGAAAGTCCCGCCGTCGTCGTGTTGCGCCGCCGTTGTGGTGCTAGGCGGAGACCGACTCAAGGTTCGCTGCGCCGTGGTTCAGGCTGAGCGTGAAGGTGTTCGGGCCGCTGGCGTGGACCGCGATGTTGCTCTTGGGGGTGTTGTGCCGCACCGAGAGGTCGTGAATCAGGGCATCCAGCTCGTGGTGCATGCTGGAGCGGTCCCAGAGCTTGTGGGTGACAGAGGTGGCAGTTTCAAACGTCATTGTTCAGGCTTCCATTCATGATTCCGGAGGTCCGGCCGCCGCACCGATGCGGAGCCGCCGTAGGGCCAACCAGGAACGCCTGAGACCGTGGCAGGCTCTGCGAGCTCACCGGTATGGCCTCATTGCGTCCACCAGGATGGGTAAAACTATGCCGCGTTCCGTTGCGCACGCTTGGTGTGCGAACGGTCAGGGCTCATGCGGAGGGACTTTGAGGGCCCCGCCTTGCCTTTTTATGATGCACAGCGCCGGGCCGGTGGCTCAAGCCAGATGGCGATTATTGCAGGTGAGACTCATCACAGCCGGGGGAGGTGCGGGAGCGGAGCCGGGAACACCGGGAACTACGTCGTTGTTATTAATCACAGAACCAAAATGAGCAACAGATACACAGCACTGATAATCCCGGCCCGGATCAGCGAACCCGTCCGGATCGAAACGATTGAACCCGGCCTGCGCACCCTGCAGGACCTGGTCGGCGGAGACATAGAAACCGTCACCCGCGGTGACTGGCATGTCTACCTCAACGCTGAAGGCGTGATCCGCAACCTTCCGCTGAACCTTCGTGCCGCCCAGCTGATGTACGACTGCGGCCTGGATCTTTCGGGCGTGGCACGGGGCACCGCCGTCTTCCTCGGCCACGGCGGCCACGGCGAGGAGGCGGATGTTCCCGGTCACCTGATCCGACTCGCAGAAGAATTCTTTGACACGAGGCTGGTGGCCTAGCGGGCATGGGCTGCTAGCGGCGCCCCCCGGAGCCAATCGCCATCGCCCGTGGCTGGCTGGCCTTAACTACCCATGGTGATTCCGGCCAGGGTGTCGATGTAGTCCAGCGTTTTGGGACTGACGTGCCGCACAGCTGCCAGGGCCTCCCGGAGAGCGGTTCTGGTGGCGGGGTCACTGAGCGCGCCTCGGAGTTCCGTTAGCGTCTCGATGCCCAGACGCTCGAACACGCACGTGGTGTCCTCAACCTGGGCAAGACGGCCGGGGGAGGGCCAGTCGATGACTTCCGAGAGCTTCCCGGTATCGAGGCGCTGGCGGAACCCGCTGGTCGTGGCGGCATCCGGCCATGCCGCAACCAGGGCGTCAACGCGCGGCTTGACGGTCTCGTGGTAGTTCTGCCGGCGCTGCAGCGTGGCATCGACAATGATGGCCCCGATGTGGTCCCAGCCTCGGCTTTCTTCAGACGGGGCGCCTGCGCCGTGGGAGTCGCTAAAGGCCGGAAGGTTGGCAGCATCACTGTCGGTAGTCATAAGAGAATACTTCCATGTGCCGGTGGTGAGCGTGTGGCTGCGCCAGCCGAGATCTCCCCGGGCAGGTTGTCGGCCACAGGGCCGCGGCTCGGCCTGGAGCCAGCCCCTTGACGGTCGGTTCTCCCAAGAGGCCTTTCTTTCGTCGCAGGCGCGAATGTATCTTCAGTTACATGGGAGCGCCGCTGTCCGGTTGACTCCGTAGCGTTCGGTTAGGGTGCGGGATCCCGGTGAGCGGTTTTGTCGACAACATCCTCAACGTCAGCCCCCTGCTGGCCCTGGTGATCGTGGGCTTGCTGGTCTTCGCCGAGGATGCCCTCTTCGTCGGCTTCATAATTCCCGGCGAGACCGCCGCGGTCCTCGGCGGGGTCGTGGCCAGCCGTGGCAACGTGCCCGTCTGGTCGATGGTGCTCCTCGTTGTACTCGCCGCGGTCACCGGGGACACGGTCGGATACGAAGTCGGCAAGCACCTCGGTCCCAGGTTCTTGAATCTTAAGGTTATGAACAGGCGCCGTGCCAAACTTCAGAAAGCTCAGGACTTCCTGCGCCGCCGCGGCGGACTGGCCGTATTTCTGGGACGGTTTGTCGCATTCTTCCGCGCAGTCATGCCCGCCCTCGCCGGGACCTCGCGCATGCCCTACCCGACTTTTCTGGCCTTCAACGTCGCCGGCGGCCTGGTGTGGGGTGCAGGATGCGTTCTTCTGGGATTCCTTGCCGGTAATTCCTATGAAGTGGTAGTCAAAGCTGTGGGGCAGGACATCACCGTCGTCGTCGTCGCCGCAGTAGTGATCGCCTTGGTTGCCTGGAAAGTCCGCAAATCCCGCGACGAACGCGTGGCTGGCGGCGCATCTGATTCCGGTCCCACGGGCGGCAGAGCGGAACCGTGAACATCGATCGGCCGCTGAAAAATCTGATCGCACCGTCATTTGTGCTCCATGGCAGACTTTCTGCCATGGAGCCAATGGATTGTCTGGTCATCTACGTCCCGACCGTAGCGGCGGAAGCAGTCCGGCGGGCCATTGGCGACGCCGGGGCGGGCAGGCTGGGCAACTACTCGCACTGCTCGTTCAGCGTCGAGGGCACCGGGCGCTTCACCCCGCTGGAGGGTGCGCACCCGGCCATCGGCACGGTCAGTTCCCCCGCGGAGGTGCCGGAGACCCGGATCGAGGCAATCTACCCGCGTTCCCGGCGCACGGCCGTCGTTGACGCCGCACTGTCCGTGCATCCGTACGAGACGCCGGCGTTCATGACTTTCCCGGTCGACGCCGGCCTGCCGGACGCAACCGGTTCCGCGGACCCGAGGTACTGTTAGCTCGCTGCCCCCAGGACCCCGGGGCTCGCTGTCCCCAGGACCCCGGGCCCGACGTGTCAGGGTCTGCGCAGGAACTCCCGCACGGTGTCGACGTACTCCGCGGTCCGCGCGGCCATCACTCCGTGGCCTTCGCCCGCGAAAAGACGGACCTCCGCCGCAGGATAGAGGGCGCGGAGGGCCGCACGCGCCTGCGGGGAAAACGCTTCATCCCGCTCCGATTCGATCAGCAGCACCGGACCCGGCGGAACCGCGGAGGTGCGCGCCCCTGGTGTCCCACCCGCTGGCAGCCGCGCGAAGTCCCTCATCTCCCGCAGGGCTGACAGGAGGTCCTCCTTGCGCAGCCGGCCGAGGATGTCCGCGAGCAGCATGCTCCAGAACGCCGCGTCGTCCCGTGCGCCGTGGACAAACCAGCGGCGCCAATTCCAGCCGGTCACCGAACGCACAGCGCTTTCCGGAAGGACGGCGAGGACGCGGATGAGCAGCGGGAGCAGCGGGAGCGGGGCTGCTGAGGGGCTTCCGGTGTTCGCGAGCACGAGGCGCCGCACACGCTCGGGATGCCGGCGGGCGAACACCTGGGCCACAAAACCGCCGAACGAGGAGCCCAGCACATCCGCCTGCGTCACTCCCTCGGCGTCGAGGATCGCAGCCAGGCCGTCCGCGAGCCCGGCCATGCCGGCGCCGGCAGGGTAAGCCGGGGCGATGACTCGGAAATCCCGCTCCAGCGCCTCGATCAGCAGCAGGTACATGTCCGGCACCCTGGTCCCGCCGGCGGGCAGAAGCACGGTCTGCCGTCCCGTGCCGCCGGCAAAGTAGCGCCAGCGCACGCCGTCGACGTCGAGCGAGCGGTACCGGTGGCTGGTCCGGAAGGCGGCAAGCCTGGCGTCCAGCGTCGAAAGCGGCGCGGTTGCGGGCTCTGCCTGGCTGCGGGTCGACGCCGGGAGGCGTGGCGGGACGGCAGGGTTTTCGCTCTTTCGCGCGGGAAGGGGTCGGCCTTCGAGGAAGCTTCCGACGACGTCGGCGTATTCCGTCGGGTGGGTGGCGGACGCCCAGTGGCCGCCGTGGCCGAACACATAGGCCCGGGCACCGGGATATGCGGCCAGCAAGGCTTCGCGTTCGCCCGACGTGAATCCCCGGTCATCAGAAGCGGCGATCACCAGCACGTCCTCCCCACGCTCGAAAATCGCTGACGCGGCGTACCGGTCCGGATGTGCCGCCAGATCCAGGAGCACCGCCAGGCGCGCCAGCGCCGACTCCCTGGTGTGTGCCGCGAAGAGGTCCTCCGTGTAGGCAGTGAGGAAAGCACGCTCGTCTTCTTCGGCCCCAGCGGCAAGGCGCGCGATCCGCGGACGATAGAAAGCGGCCAGCGCGGCCTTGGGCAGCATCGAGAAAAGACGGACAAAGGCGCCCACAAACCGCGTGTGGCCAGGGGTGTAGAGACCGAACCCGGACAGGATGAGCTTGTCCACCCGCTGCGGATAACGGCGCGAAAAGGCATGCGCCACGCCGGCGCCGAGGGAGTGGCCGAAGACATTCGCGGACCGGATCCCTTCGGCGTCGAGAATCGCCGCGATCCCTGCCACGAGTTCGGCCATGGTCCGCACCGGGGGATAGGAGGGGGAGAGCACGCGGAAGCGGGGCTCGAAAGCGGTGATGGTGCGGAACGCTGAATCACCGAATGCGAAGCCGCCGCCCAGGATAAGAAGTGCCGGCCTCGCTGCCTTCGCCCCCGCGGCGGTTTCCGCTGCAGGGTGTGCGGCGTCTGCTGCTTCAGCCGGGGCGCGCGGGGTGGCGGGTCCCGCGATGTACTTCCATTCGACGCCGCCGACCGTCAGCGACCGGTACGGGTGGGTGGCGCGGAACGCGCGAAGCTCGGCATAGCCGTCCATGGATCCTCCCGCTCACGGCCCGGCCGTCACGCCCGGATGCTCGATCGTGACGGTTCCGGCGTCGCCGTCGACCCGGATCTGCTGGCCGCTGGTGAGCCGCTGGGTGGCCACCCCGGTGCCGAGCACGGCGGGGATGCCATACTCGCGGGCCACGATGGAGCTGTGACTCAACGGGCCGCCGACGTCGGTGACCACGGCGGAGGCCATCGCGAACAGCGACGTCCACGCCGGAGTGGTGATGCGGGCGACCAGGACGTCTCCGGGCATCATCCGGGCGAACTCCTCGGGCCCTCTCAGGACGCGGGCGGGGGCACTGACCCGGCCCGAGCTGGCGCCGGCGCCTTTGATGATGTCGCCGGGCTGGTCCTGCGGGGCTGCCGGCATCATGGACCCGAAGGCCCGTTCCATCCACCGGCTCTCGGGCAGCAATTGCGGGGCGGCGGCCTTGGCCTGGCCCCGCCAAAGCATCTTGCGCTCCGCCACGGCGCCGGCGCGGACGGGCCCGTCCGCGCCGGTAATTGCCACAGCCGGGGCCCCCGGCCCCGCGAGCCCGAACTCGACGGCGCTGCGCAGCTCCCGGTGGCGCAGCCAGAACACGTCGCCGGGCTCGGCGATGACACGCGAGTCCACCAGCCGTCGTCCGAGCTCGAACAGCATCCGCCGCAGTAGCGGCCAGGCCAGGCCGACGTCGGCCAAGGCGTCTTCGCGGATCGGGGCGGCACGTTGGGCCCACCGGAGCAGCCGGAGGAACGCGGCCCGGCGGGCCGGCCCGAGCCGGGCGATCGTCCGGCCGGTCTGGTCCTCCCGGCGGGTGGCGGCCAGCCGCTGGCGCTCGTGCGGGTCGTTGCCCTGCCCGCGCAGGTAGAACTTCACCGTTCCCAGCAGCGGGGAGGGATCGTCGGCCGGCACCGGAGTGAGGAAGTCCAGGTTGTAGACCGTATGGCCGAACCGGCCGAGGTGGTCCTGGAAGCGGGGATGCCATTGCTGCCAGAGGGCCGGGTCCATCCCGGCCGGCGGTAGCCCGGTGCGCTGCGACTCAACGAGTGCCGCCGTCGGTTCGTGGAGGATCGCCGGGGCCAGCCCCGGAACTTCCCGGGCCCAGGCTGCCAGGTCGTACAACGACTTCTCCGCCTGGATGGGTTCGCTGTCGTAGCCGAGGAGGAACGTCTGGGCGGGCGGATCCCCGTCCCGACGCACGAGCCTGTCGTAATACGTCCGGAAGGAGATTTCGCTGGTGGCCGCGACCGGAATGATTGACTGCATGGCCGTGTAGTACACGGTGCCGGCGTCCAGCAACGCCTGCACCCCTGCCAGCAGCTCGTCCCCGGAAAGCTCCCTGACGGGCTTCGCCGACCAGTCCTGGATCACCCGCTCGTAGCGGGGGTGCGAAAATTCCCGCCAGCCGGTTACTCCCATGTGCGCCTTGCCGCGGGCCAGCGAGCGGACCGCGGTCAGGGACTTGCCCGTCACACGCCACAATGCCGAGGTGCGGTAGTAGTAATAGGCGTAGCCGTTGATGGTGGGCAGCCCCACGTCGTTCTCGCGGATGACGTTCTTGCCGACGGCTTCGGTCAGCAGGGCACGCAGCGACCGGGACACCGAGCCGTCAATGAGGTCGGCGAACAGCGGCGAGAGCGGGTCGGGCAGCTGCTCCACGATACTCGCCCGGAAGAAGAGCCCCTTCGGGTAGGGCACCGTCCAGGTGTCCGGGGCGTCGGCCGCCGGCTCGGGCAGCGCGGTGATGGGCCGGGACTGCAGGATGAAGAACTGGTCACCGGCCCGTGCCCATTCGATGTCCTGCGGTACGCCGAAATGTTCCATGATCCGTGTTCCATAGCGGGCCAGCTCGGCCGCCGCCCGGTCGTCCAGCACGGGCTGATGACGGCGCTCCGCCGGTACCGGCTGCTCCCGGGTGCCGTGGTCAGCGTAGACGGTCATGGTCGCCTTGTCCGCTGTGCGGCGGGACAGCACACGGCCCGTCCCTGCTTCGACGACGATGTCATCAGTGCTGACCGTTCCGCTGACAACGGACTCGCCCAGGCCCCACGCCGCACTGATCACCAGCTGGTCGCGGCGTCCGTTGGCCGGATTGGCGGTGAACATCACCCCGGCGGCCTCGGCCTTGATCATGCGCTGGACCACGACGGCGAGGCGCACCGTGCCTGGTGCGATGCCCTCACGCGCCCGGTACGCCATGGCTCGGGCCGTCCACAGCGACGCCCAGCAATCCGTCGCGGCCGCGGCCAGGGCCCCCTCCCCAACGACGTTGAGGTAGGTTTCCTGCTGCCCGGCGAAGCTGGCCGAGGGGAGGTCCTCGGCCGTGGCGGAGGACCGCACCGCCACGGCTGAATCCCCGTCGCCGAGGCGCCCGTAGGCGGCGCCGAGTTCTGCTGCGATCGCGGCCGGCATGGTTCCGGCGCCGAACAGGGCCCGGATCCGCTGCGAGGCATCCTCGTAGTCCTGCGGTGCCGCCCCAGGCGGAAGTGCGGCCAGCGCCTGGATGCCGGGCCCGAGGTGGTTGGCTTCCACGAAGTCGGCATAGGCCGCGGTGTTCAGCACAAAACCGGCGGGGACCGGAAGCCCCGCTTGAATGAGGCCGCCCAGGCCGATCCCCTTGCCGCCGGCCAGGGCGACGTCGCCTTGTCCCACATCGCCAAGGTTGTTGATGTAGGTCATGAGTATGACTCCTTCTGCCCGGAGCAGGTGCGCCTACATTGAGCCTGATGCCCAACATACTGGCACTGCCGCAGGGAAGAGGCCATAGCTGCGCGGGCGGCTGGTGCGAACTGCGGCGCTGCTGGCAACCGCTTGGTTACTTGATTTCTTCGGTGCCTGAGGCAGGTCCCGCTGGCTGTTGCCGCGGTGTGGTTGTGTAACGGGTTGGTGTCGGTTGGGGGGTGACCCATCCGGGGTGGGGGGTGTTTCCGAAGTACTCCTGACAGACCAAGCCGGACCCGCTGGAAAATGTCAGGCCGTGTTTCACGGCCGCGGGAACGGGAACATCCCATTGAACCATTTTCAAGGAGTACTGCCATGCGTACATCTCTCAAGACTTTCCTCGGCGTTGCCGCTGCCGGTTCGCTCATGTTCTCCCTGGCTGCCTGCAGCCCGGCGAACACCGCGTCCTCCGCTCCGGCCACCTCGTCCTCGGCGTCCTCTTCGGCTGCGGCTGAGAAGCCGAAGCCGTTGGCCTCGATCCCGGCGCTGACCGGGGTATCGACCGCGGTGAAGCTCGATGCGTCGTTCGCGAAGGCCTTGGAGACCCTG
>NZ_MQTS01000229.1 GCF_020532825.1 Arthrobacter sp. SO3 | reverse complement strand
CGGGGGTTGAGGACCAATGCTCGCGTAAGTCACGCTAAGCATCTTGTCGAGAAACGAGGGGTTGCCGACGCCCGTCCCCGATGAACGAAACGCGGTTCAATCCACGTCGAAGCCGTGTTGGGCAACAACGACGAAAAACCCTGGCCACAACAGAACCGACATGCTCAAGAACAAAATTGCCGACAAATCAAGGAAGACCAATCACTAAC
>NZ_MQTS01000228.1 GCF_020532825.1 Arthrobacter sp. SO3 | reverse complement strand
TACCGACCAACCCTGAGCCAGAGATCTCGTGGGTCCAGCGCAACCCTAACGCCGGATTTCACTTTTTCACAAGCCACCCCGTGTAGGGCATCCGGTAGCGGGAAGGAAGTTCGGCGGCGGCTTCCGGGAGGTCGTCCGGGCCGTGGGCCTGCCCGTTCTTTCAGTGGAAGAACGCCTGTTCGGTGATCGCTTCCCACTGCCGGGCCTTGGTCCGGTAGAACGTGCAGCTCACGTCTCCCTCGCAGTACGTGGCGACTCCGAACAGGTTCCCGATGCTGTCAGCGGTCCGGGTGGCCGCGACCATGACATAAGGCCATTGGCCCAGGTCCCAGCCGTCACAACCCCAGCTGGGGATGACAGCCCAGCCTTCGGCTTCGATGAGTTCCATCCAGTCGTAGCCGCCGTTCTCGTGGTAATCGCCCAGCACGGTTACGCCGGCGATGGCTTCCCCGGTGTCCTTGGTGGTCACGGTCTTGGTTGCGATTGCGTTCATGGTGTTGCTCCTTCTTGTCCGAGAAGTGGGGTGGGTGGGGCGGCTTAGGTGACCGGCCAGCGTCCCTGCTCCCCCGTTGTTTTTTGTTGCTGGCAAGCTCGCTTGCTCGGCGGCCGACGGAGGCCTGTCTACCGCAGGCCCCGACGAAGGAGGGGCTAGCGGTCCAGCGTCGCTGTCGCGCCGTGGTGGGAGAAAGTTCGCGGTTGCCTCGCCTCGGGCTCTGGCCGCGGATGTGGGTTTGGGCAGATCATGGAGGTGTCTGCCACGGTGGACGCCGGTTCGTCTATGGTGCTGTGGTTGAGCCTGTGGGCTAGCGTGGCGCGGAGGGCTTCCACGGGAACCGTGGATTGTTGCCTTTGGAGCACGAGTGTTAGATTCCTCTGTTTTCCCTGTCCTTGAGCTGCCACAGAGATCTCGGACAGTGGGCCCTCCTAAAATGGGGGTCTACCGAAAGTAGAGATCAGCATGACCGCATCACGCAAGCGATTTACCCA
>NZ_MQTS01000227.1 GCF_020532825.1 Arthrobacter sp. SO3 | reverse complement strand
CCGAAGCCGTGCCGGTTTCCCAGGATCAGTACCAGAACGAGTGCCGCGGTGCCGGAGCTGATCTCAACGACGGTGCCGCCCGCGAAGTCGATGACCTGGCCGAAAACGGAACTGACCGCTCCTCCGGCGCTCATGAGGCCGCCACCCCAGACCATGAAGGCGAGGGGGCAGTACACTGCGGTGATCCAGATGGGGACGAAGATGGCCCAGGCGGTGAACTTGGTCCGGTC
>NZ_MQTS01000226.1:1430-8370 GCF_020532825.1 Arthrobacter sp. SO3 | reverse complement strand
AATCCAAGGATGACTCGCCAGATAGCTGACAAGATTCGCCAGATCGTTTGGCAATTCGCCAACTACGCTGTCAAGCGACAGAGCTCCCTAAGGACAAGCCCGCGCCCTCTGGCCAAACGCCGATAACGGATCTTCCGTCAATTATTGGGTGTGAGTTCGGCTCTGAAAACGATGTGCGAAGTGGGTCCTGCCGGGTTTCGAGCGACGTCATCCAGTAGGTCGCCCATTCTGTGCCTGGACGCGGTGAATGATGGCCCTGGGCGTGGGGCTGGCCCCGAAAGCTTGCATTGTGCTGCCGGCCGAGGTTGGTGCATCGGTATCATTCCCCGATTGGAGCATGGCTCTGGCGAGTAGGCGGGGAGGGGGTTCTGAAAGGCCCCGCCCGGTCATGCGGCTTTCGACGCTGCGGACCATGAAGGGAGTGAACGGAGGTGAAATCGATATGAAAACCCCAGCGACCGACGGTCCTGCGCGGTCTGCCCAGGAGCCCGGAATGAGCGTGGGCATGATCAGGTTGCTGCCGCACGTGGAGTACTACGTCTTGTTCAACTTTGTCGAGACAGAGAAACGCCGCACCTGTCATGCCGGCGTGCGGCGCTTGGGGGAGGCCGAGGCCTTTGGTGGGGAGGATCAGGGTGTGGACAGTGTCCACACTTCGGGCTGCGGACTGGGCCGTACCCGTGCCGGACTAGCCCGTACTCGGCATGTTTCCGCGGGAGTCCCGTGTTTGCAAGGGCTGGAGTCCGGTTCGAGTCCCACCTCGGGCACAGTGTTTTCCCTGTTCAGGGGCTTTTGAGGTGCTTTTTCGTGTGCACATTGTGCACACTCTTGCCTCTGATCTGATGTTCCGGGTGTGTGGGGTCCCGGAACGGCTTATTCGGTTGTGTGGGGGAGCGGCTGACTACGGCGGACCTGGCACTGTCCCGTGGGGCCTCTTCTGGGTGTTCATCCTCGTTCGTCCCTTCCGTCGGGTTTTCGCGTTCACCACTTCATGGTGGCCAGGGCCGCGTACAACATGACTTGCTGAATATTCTTTGTATCGGGCTAGGGTTGCGGCCGGTCCGGAATTTCCGTTCTGATATTTGTTCATGCAGGAATGAGGGGGGAACGGCATGACATGGCAACTGATCCGGAGCAGATCATGAGTTCAGCGGAGTTGAGGTGAGAATGTCAATCTAAGTGGATACCACTTTGGCAGCCTGACTTGAGCCCACTTCGTTGTGTCGGTCCTGCTGATTCACGGTCTGTGCGAGGCGGCAGGAGTCGGTGCCGGTTTCGATGATGGTGCCCTTGAAGCTCAGCCGGTCAACGATCGCCGCAGAGCTTCGGGCCGTCTTTCCTCGTCTTGTTTGTACTCCGGATTATCCGCAGCCCGACTTCACACTCGCCTCAGACTCGCCAGTCATAGTGATCGCATGATGACCCCCTCCCAACGCGCCGCGAATCGGCGGATCCCGGTCGTTGCCTTCGTGGTTCCTGAATCCGTTGCCTTGACGGGATGTTCCCGAGCCGTCTACGCATCGACTCCCGCCGGCATCGTGGACATCACCTTTGAGCACATCTGCGTTCAGGGGCCGCTCGACGGGCGTGTTGCGTCTCTTGATGGTGCGGATCTGAACGAAAACCCCACGGAACCATGCCCCGGCTAAAACATCGGGCCGGCAATCGCCGGATTCGGGGGCGGATGGCCGGGTCCGCCGCCATCCTTCTGTCCATAATCCTGCTCGGCCACGAACATATACCGGATGTGCTCGGTGCCCGGCTCGCGATCGACAGCGCGTTGCCGTGGCTCGGACTGGCCATACCCTTATTGCTGCTTCTCGCCGCCGTTGCTCGGGCGAAAACTGCGGCAGCACTGGTCCTGGTCCCCACGTTGTCCTGGTTGGTGATGTTCGGGGGCGTCATCATCCCCCCGCCCCCCGCCGCCGCCGCGCCACCGGGCACAACGTTGACGGTCGCGACGCAGAATCTCGCCGCGGGCAACCCCGACCCGGGGAAAACGCTGCGCGAGCTGTCGCGAAGATCCCCTGACATCCTCGCTCTCGAAGAAGTCGTCAACCCCATCGACTCCGCCGGGCTGTCAGAATGGCCGTATCAGGTGCGCGTAGGCAGCGTTATGCTCCTGAGCAAATACCCGGTCATCGACTCCGAACCGCTCACCCTCGGGCTCGGCTGGAAACGCGCCCTTCACGCCACACTCGACTCCCCGGCCGGTCCCGTCAGCGTTTACGTCATCCACGCCGATTCCGCCCGCCTCACCGACCACACCCCGCGCAACACCATGATCGAGGACCTCACCAGACTCGTCTCCCACGACGCCGCACCCCGGATCGTCGCGCTGGGAGATTTCAACGCCGCCAGCTACGACACGACCATGGCAGGGTTGAACGCGCTCCTCACCGAAGCAAAACCAACCACCGGGGGATTCGGATTCACCTGGCCCCGGGAATTCCCGCTGATACGACTGGACCACATCCTCACCCGCGGATTCCACGACGCCGGCCTGACCGTCCAGGACACGACCGGAAGCGATCACCTGGCCCTGCTCAGCACGCTCGACACCCGATGAACGCTCCGCCCTGTTTGACCGGATGCGGTGATGCCGGTTCCGTACGGGCAGTTCAAAGCAACCCGCTCTGGGAAGATGGTCACATGCCTACCTCGCGTTTTCGCGTCCTCGTCGTTGATGACGACGCCGACATTGTGCTGGGCATCCGGACCGCGCTGGAGGCCGATGGGTACGATGTCTTCGCGGCAGCAGACGGGTTGTCCGCACTGAGTGCCCTCGTCGGCCATGATCCCCATGCAGTCATTCTCGACCTGGAGATGCCCCTCCTCGACGGGCTCGCGGTCTGCCGCACCATGCGGGCGACCGGCGACAGGACGCCTGTTCTGGTGCTGACTGCCCGCTCGGCCGTCCGGGACCGTATTGCCGGCCTTGACGCGGGGGCCGATGATTACCTCGGGAAGCCCTTCGACCTCGACGAGCTCCTCGCCCGCGTACGTGCCTTGCTGCGCCGCACCGAAGATGTTCCTGCCGGGCGGCTGAGCTGGAACGGTCTCGCGCTCGACGCCGTCAACCGCACCCTCGCCGGCGACGGGCCGCCCATACAACTGACACGAATCGAGGCGGAGCTGCTCTGCGCCTTGTTCGCCGCCCCCGACCGGATGCACAGCCGCACCCGTCTGACCGCGGCGATCTGGGGCGAGGAGGCTGCCCCCTCCTCGAACGCCCTGGAGGTGTACATCAGCCAGGTGCGCCGCAAGCTGGCCGAAGCGGGGCGGGAGGGTGCCGTCCGCAACGAGCGGGGCCTTGGCTACCACCTGGTTGTTAAGTGAATCGCCGTGCGGCCCGCAGGCGACGGTTCCAGCCCTCACTGCGGCGCCGGCTCGCCGGTGTCATCTCAGCGACCGTGGCGGCCGTCATCCTGCTCGTCGCCGGCGCGACGTATCTCGTTGTTCTCGACCAGTTGGAGAGCAACCAGGATGTGTCGCTGCTGCGCGAGGCCACCCGCATCCAGCGCCTTGTCCACGCGCAGGCGAACTACGTCGCTTCGGGCTCCGACAGCTGCTCGTTCGCGGCCGAGCCTGCCTGCAGCCGCACCATCACCGCCGCCGAACCGGTCGAGAATTCCGGGGACGTGCTGCGGCTGACGCCAGCCGCCACCGATGTTGCCGCCGGCCGCAGCGGGACAGTTTACTATACGGCCACCGGGGTGGCCGGGTCGGTGAGGGTGGTCGTCGTGCCGGCGGAAGCGGGCCGCGCGATCATCGTCGGAGTGCCCACCCTGTTGACCGACCGCGCCATCGCCCGCGTGAAGACGGCGATTCTCGCCACCGGCGGGGCAGGCATCCTGCTCGCCGGCATCGTGGGCTTCCTCACGGCGACCGTCGGCCTGCGGCCGGTGCGCTCACTGGCCGCCGTCATCGAACGCGTAGCCCGCACCCGCGACCCTGACGAGCGCGTCGACGTCGACCGGGACGATGAACTCGGCCGCCTCGCCACCTCATTTTCCGCGATGCTGCACGAGCTCTCACTCGCGCGGGCAGCGCAACAGCAGCTCGTGGCCGATGCCTCGCATGAGCTGCGTACTCCCCTCACGACCCTGCGCACGAACTTTGCCTTGCTCAAACGCGAATCGGGCATCTCTCCCGAGCGGCGCCGGGAGCTCGCTGGCGCCATCGATCGCGAGCTTGTGGAAATGCAGGGCCTCGTGACGGACCTCGTGGATCTCGCACGCGGCGAGGAGCCGATTGACGTCGCCGAATCCATTGACGTCGTGCCTGTGTTCCGCGAGGCCCTGGCCGCAGCGGCCAGACACTGGCCCGCCGCGGCATTCACTCTGACGTCCCCCCAGGATGCCGAGCCCCGGGTCATGGCCGAGCGCGGCCGCCTGCTGCGGCTCGGCAGTGTGCTGCTCGATAATGCGGGCAAATACGGTTCGACCGCGGACCGGCCAGCGGTGGAGGTGAGTATCGAACCCCGCGACGAGAACGTCCGGTTCGTCATTGCAGACCGCGGGCCGGGCATCCCGGGCGAAGATCTGGAGCGCGTCTTCGACCGCTTCTACCGCTCGCCGGCCTCCCGCGGCATGGCCGGTTCGGGCCTGGGCCTGGCCATCGCGCACCAGATCGTCGCCTCGCTCGGCGGAACGATCGAGGCGCAGGCCAGACCAGGTGGGGGTGCGATCATGGTCGTGGAGCTCCCGGCCGCTTAATCTTTGCCTCACATTCGCCCGCGAACATGAGGTCATGACTCAGACCCTGCTTCCCCCTCACCCAGGCTCCCGGGTGTCAGGCCGCCCGCTCCGGGTGGTGATCGGTGCCGGCGGCACCGGCGGCCATATCTACCCCGGAATCGCTGTAGCAGACGCCATCCGGCGCCGGATACCCGATGCCATCATCACCTTTTCCGGAACGACGCGTGGACTCGAAGGCCGCCTCGTACCCGAAGCCGGTTATCGCCTCGACACCGTCACCATGATTCCCTTCGCGAAACAGGCCGGCCTGCGGCGTTTTGCCCTCCCCGCCTATCTCTTGGCCAGCGCACTGAGGGTCGCGGCAATGTTGCGCCGCGAGGAGGTCGATGTCGTGATCGGCATGGGCGGATACCCGAGCATGCCCGCGGTACTGGCCGCGAGGTTCGCCAAACGGCCGTGCATCATTCATGAGTCCAACGCGGTGCCGGGGCTCGCCAACCGGGTGGCGGCACGCATCGCCGGCCAGGTCGGACTCGGCTTGCCGAACGCCGAATGGATTCTTCCGCCCGGAGTAGACGGCCGTGTCGTCGGCATCCCGGTTTCCGAATCGATAGCCCGCGCCGACCGCGATGGATTGGGCGCCCTCGCCCGCGCCCACTTCGGGCTCCGCGACGACCAGCGCCTCGTTGTCATCAGCGGCGGAAGCCAAGGCGCCGCCACCCTGACCCGGGCAGCGCTCGGGGTTGCGGCACTATGGTGTTCCCGCGGGGACATCCGCCTGCTCATCAAGGCCCGGCCGGAAGAAATGGACGACGCCCGGCGGCAGCTCGAAGCATCCGGAGGGCACCGGATTGCCACGGTCGTGGAATACATCGACCGCATGGACTACGCCTACGCCGCGGCCGACGTCGTCGTCACCCGTGCCGGGTCGGCCACGATCGCCGAACTGGACATCCTGGACCTGCCTGCGGTGCTCGTGCCCTACCCGCACGCCCCCGGCGATCACCAGAGCCACAACGCCCGTGCACTCGCCCAGGGCGGGCGGGCAATCGTCATTTCCGATGCCGCCCTCACCGCCGCAACACTGCAGGCCGCGCTGACCGACCGGCTGACGGCGCCCCCCGCCGCTCCCGCCGCCTCCGCCCATTCCACCGCGGCCGACACCGTCGCAGACTGGGCCATCTCCCTTGCCCCCTCTACCCAAAGGACCACCTCATGAGCACCCACCCCGACTACCTCGCGCACTACCGCGGCCTTCTCGTTCTCGTGACCGGAGCCGAAGGATTCATCGGCTCAACCCTGGTCGAGGAGCTGCTGGCCGCTGGCGCCCGCGTGCGGGCACTGTGCCACTACAAGCCCTACCGCGAACGCGGCTTCCTTGCCGCCTATGAGCACGACGACCGCGTCGAGTTCATTGCCGGAGACGTCCGGGACGCCAACGTCGTCGACAACGCGGTCTCCGGCGTCGACATCGTGTTCCACCTGGCCGCACTGATCGGCATTCCATACAGCTATCAGGCACCGGACTCCTATCTGCAGACCAACGTCATCGGCACCCACAACGTCCTCGCCGCCTGCCGCAGGCATGGTGTGCGGCTGGTGCACACCTCCACGTCGGAGGTCTACGGCACAGCCCGTGTCGTGCCCATCCCTGAAACACACCCGCTGCAGCCCCAATCCCCGTACTCGGCTTCGAAAATCGCAGCCGACAGCATCGTCATGTCGTACTGGCACAGCTTCGGGACCCCTGTCGCGATCTGCCGGCCCTTCAACACTTATGGGCCCCGTCAGTCCGCACGCGCCGTCATTCCCGCGATCCTCCGCCAGCTGCACGCGGGCCAGCGCGAAATTCGTCTTGGATCCCTCTCACCCACACGGGACTTCACCTTCGGAACCGATACCGCGCGCGGGTTCCTGGCGATCGGTGCGAGCGAGGAAGCGCTCGGACTCGCCCTCAATCTCGGAACCGGCAACGAGATATCCATCGGCACCTTGGTGGATAAACTCATCCGCATCTCGGGCCACGACGCCCGTGTCGTCCTGGATGACACCAGGCTCCGGCCGGCAGGCAGCGAGGTCGAACGGCTTCTCGCTGACAACACGGAAGTGAAGCGGCTCACCGGGTGGAACCCCGAAATCAGCCTCAACGACGGACTCGCCCGAACCTGGGAATGGATAACAACCGCCCCAGTACATGCCGGCGCGCCAAGCTACGCGAGATGACCAAGCTGCGACGGCCC
>NZ_MQTS01000226.1:0-1417 GCF_020532825.1 Arthrobacter sp. SO3 | reverse complement strand
TTGGCGGCACTACCGCCGGGAACGCCGCGGGCCGCAACCCGGAACCTGGTGGGAATCCGCCGCCTCGGAAACAGCGTTTCGCCGTTGATTCCCCGCGGGACTTGTCCCCGGGCGACCAGATGCCGGCCCGCTTTCACGCAGCCCCGGCCGTGGTTCCGGGGCTGCAGCCCGGGCCATCCAGACGGTCAATAGCCAGATACACGCCTGATCACCACGTCTGCCATGCGCCGCACCCCGGCGTCTTCCGGCAGCGTGCCGCTCCAACAGGAATGCGATAACCATGAACGATCCCCGGCCCGCCCCGTTGTCCCTCCATGACCGGCTCCTCCACCAGGACAGACGCCACAAGTACCGGCGCCGGCGCATCATCACCACCGTCATGGCCGTGTGCACGGCCCTGCTGCTGGCCGGCACCGGCTACGCCGCCGTGACAGCGGTCCGGGTCAACGACAACGTCCAGCGCTCCCAAGCCCTCAACGGGGACCAGACTGTACCGAAGCTGACCCAGGACACCAACATCCTGATCATGGGACTGGACACCCGGGTTGACGAGAAAGGACAACCGCTCTCAGCGGATCTCTACGAGGCCCTCCACGCCGGGGACCAAACCATCGGCGGCTACAACGCCAACGTGCTCATGGTCCTCCATATCCCCGCCGACGGATCCAAGGCCACCGCCATATCGATCCCGCGCGATGACTATGTCCAGGTCGCCGGAATCCCCGGGCAGACCTTCAACACCAAAATCAAGGAAGCCTACGGCTACGGGCTGGCCGCAGCAAGAACCGACCTGCTCAGCCAGGGCAAGCCCGACGACGACTCGACGTACCAGACCGCCCGGGACGCCGGACGGAAAGCGCAAATCGCCACCGTTACCCGGTTCCTGGGCAGCGTCCACATCGACCATTTTGTGGAGGTCACCATGGCTGCGTTCTACCAGGTCGCCGGCGTCATCGCCCCCATCACGGTCTGCGTGAACCGCGCCACCCAGGACACCTTCTCCGGGGCGGACTTCAAAGCCGGAGTGCAGCAGATCGACGGGAAACAGGCCATGGCCTTCGTACGGCAGCGCCGCGACACCACCGACTCCTCCTACAACTTCACCGATCTGGACCGTGCACGGCGCCAGCAGGCCTTCATCGCCGCAGTCTCCCACCAGCTCAAACAGGCCGGAACGTTCACCGACCTGGGCAAAATGCAATCGGTGCTGGACACGGTGAGTGAGAACATTGTCGTTGACACGGGGCTGGACCTGATCCAGCTGGCCCGGCAGGCTTCCTCCGTCACCGGCGGCAACATCTCCTTCACCACCTTGCCCATCACAGGATTCGGCACCTCCCCGGGCGGGGAATCGATCAACACCGTGGACATCGCCCAGATCCAGACCACCGTCAAAGACCTACTCAACCCCCCGGCC
>NZ_MQTS01000225.1 GCF_020532825.1 Arthrobacter sp. SO3 | reverse complement strand
AGAAGTGAGCTGGCTTCCTGGCGGGTGGTGCCGGAGGACTCGATGTGGGCGAGGTGGGCCGGGATGTCCCAGCCTTTCTTGCGCATCGCGGTGGCCCAGAGCCGGCCGGCGCGGTAGGAGGACCGCACCAGGGGTCCGGACATGACGCCGAGGAAGCCGATCTCGTCGGCTTCCTGCTGCAGGTCCACGAACTCCTGGGGCTTGACCCAGCGGTCCACCGGGAGGTGGCGTTCGGAGGGGCGCAGGTACTGGGTGATGGTGATCAGGTCACAGCCGGCGTCGTGCAGGTCCTGGAGTGCTTCGGAGATTTCCCCGCGGGTTTCGCCCATGCCGAGGATCAGGTTGGATTTGGTGACCATGCCGAGCTTGCGGCCCTGGGTGATGACGTCCAGGGAGCGGTCGTAGCGGAACGCGGGGCGGATGCGCTTGAAGATCCGCGGGACGGTCTCGACGTTGTGGGCGAAGACCTCGGGTTTGGAGTCGCAGATCGCTTCGATGTGTTCGGGTTTGCCGGAGAAGTCCGGGATCAGGAGCTCGACGCCGGTGCCGGGGTTCAGTTCGTGGATCTTGCGGACGGTTTCGGCGTAGAGCCAGACGCCCTCGTCGGCGAGGTCATCGCGGGCCACGCCGGTGACGGTGGCGTAGCGCAGCTGCATCGCCTGGACCGAGCGGGCAACCTTGGTGGGTTCGAAGACGTCCACGGGGGAGGGCTTGCCGGTGTCGATCTGGCAGAAGTCGCAGCGCCGGGTGCATTCGGAGCCGCCGATCAGGAAGGTGGCTTCCTTGTCTTCCCAGCATTCGAAGATGTTGGGGCAGCCGGCTTCTTCACAGACGGTGTGGAGGCCTTCTTTTTTGACGAGGTTCTTGAGCTGGACGTACTCGGGGCCCATCTGGACCTTGGCCTTGATCCACTCCGGCTTGCGTTCCACCGGGGTGGCCGCATTGCGCTGCTCGATCCGCAGCATTTTCCGGCCTTCTGGTGCCAGGGT
>NZ_MQTS01000224.1:58739-60963 GCF_020532825.1 Arthrobacter sp. SO3 | reverse complement strand
ACACCCCCGCGGAGCGACTCCGTGGTTTACTGACAACCAATTGACCCTCGGGTGTTGCATCGATCCCTTGAATCCGCCCCCCACGCCCGCGACCCGTTTGCCGCAAATGGCCGCTACACGGGGTTGTTTAGCGGCCATTCCTGGCAAATGGGCGGGACCAGAACCACGCCCGCGACCCGTTTGCCGCAAATGGCCGCTACGAGCACCACGTCCACGTCCAGTTGACGCAAATGGCCGCTACACGGGGTTGTTTAGCGGCCATTCGTGTCAGATGGCCGCCGCCGCACCGTCGTGAGCCGCAGCCTGACTGCCGCCGCGCCGCCGTCGGCCGTTCCGGCGGGTTCCGGAGCCGAACTTGTCCATTGATTTCTGCCTCGCCGAGACGGTAGGTTCAGGACAAGGCCGCGGTACCGGCCGGGGTGCTGTTCGGCCCGTCCGGCCGGGCCGATTGCGCGGTCCGCCCCACAATGCAGGGAGGCATTCAGTGAGTTTGCGACCCCTCACTCCGCAGGAGCGTGCCGACGCCCTGGCCAAGGCGGCGGCGGCCAGGACCACCAGGGCGGAAGCCAAGGACCGGCTCAAGTCAGGCAAGCTCACGATCGCGGACTTGCTCAGCGCTGGGGAGTCCGACGATGCGATCGCCCGGATGCGGATCGTCGAACTGCTCGAGGCGCTGCCGGGCATCGGGCAAGTGCGCGCCGCGGCGATCATGGAACAACTCGGAATCGCGGCATCACGGCGGGTCCGCGGGCTGGGAATTCATCAGCGCCGGGCGCTGGTAGATTTTATAGACGACAAACAGCCCGGTCCGCCGCGCTGACTCCAAACCCCGCCCGAAGGAATATGTGAGCAAGAAACCGGGACTGACAGTCCTCGCCGGCCCGACGGCTGTTGGCAAAGGCACCGTGTCCACCTACATCCGGGACAACTATCCCGGCGTCTGGCTTTCCGTTTCGGCGACCACCCGCCCCCCGAGGCCCGGCGAGATCGACGGCATCCACTATTTCTTCAAATCAGCCGAGGAATTCGACTCCCTGGTCGAGAACGGTGACCTTCTGGAGTGGGCCGTCGTCCACGGGCGCAACCGCTACGGAACCCTGCGCAGCAGCGTGGACGCCGCGATTGCCGACGGCCGTTCGGTGCTGCTGGAGATCGACCTGCAGGGCGCGCGTCAGGTCAAGGAGGCTGTGCCGGAGGCCCAATTTGTCTTCCTCTCCCCCCCGAGCTGGGACGAAATGGTCCGCCGTCTCGTGGGCCGCGGCACGGAATCAGCGGAAGAACAGCAGCAGAGGCTGGAAACCGCTAAACTAGAACTTGCCGCTGAACCGGAGTTTGACCACACCGTCATCAATGATGACGTTCGACGGGCAGCGGACGAGCTTGTTTCACTCATGGGGCTGACCCCGAACCCACGCTAGGCGCCGGGACGTATCGGCCCGTTAGAATTTGGAGAATTCGTGTCCACGAACCTTGAAGGCATCATCAACCCGCCGATCGACGAACTGCTGAAGGCTGCCGATTCGAAGTACGGACTGGTGATTTTCGGCGCCAAGCGCGCCCGCCAGATCAACGCCTACTACGCCCAGCTGCACGAGGGCCTGTTCGAATACGTCGGCCCGCTGGTCGACACCAAGCTGAACGAGAAGTCGCTCTCCATCGCGCTGCGCGAGATCAATGAAGGCAAGCTCGTTTCCACACCGATCCAGCCTGCAGAGTAGTTCCGCAGACGCAGACGGAGTCTCACGTGCGCATAGTCCTCGGAGTCGGGGGAGGGATAGCCGCCTACAAGGTGGCGTCGCTCCTCCGGCTTTTTACTGAAGCCGGCCATGACGTCACAGTCATCCCCACGGAGGCCGCGACCCGCTTCGTCGGCGTCGCCACCTGGGAAGCGCTGTCCGGTCATCCGGTCAGCAACAGCGTCTTCGACGAGGTGCACACCGTCAACCACGTCCGCCTCGGCCACGACGCCGAACTGATCGTGGTGGCCCCCGCCACCGCCGACCTGCTGGCACGCGCCGCCGCCGGCCAGGCCAACGACCTCCTGAGCAACACCCTGCTCATGGCCGGCAGCTGCCCGGTGCTGATGGCCCCCGCCATGCACACCGAGATGTGGCAGCACCCGGCGACCCGGGCCAACGTCGAGACGCTCCGCAGCCGGGGCGTCACCGTGCTGGAGCCTGCCTCCGGCCGGCTGACCGGATCCGACTCCGGGCCGGGCCGGCTG
>NZ_MQTS01000224.1:55087-58729 GCF_020532825.1 Arthrobacter sp. SO3 | reverse complement strand
CCCGCGGCCATCTTCGAAGCGGCACTGGCCCTCGCCGGTGCGCCGGCGGTGCCCGCGACCGCCGCAACGCCGGCGTCGGGAGCCGAACTCTCGGCGCTGCCGCGTCCGCTGGCCGGGCTCACCGTCACGATCAGCGCCGGAGGCACCCGCGAGCCGCTGGACCCCGTCCGGTTCCTCGGAAACCGCTCCTCCGGCAAGCAGGGAGTGGCGCTGGCCGCTGCCGCCCGCGATGCCGGTGCGAAGGTCCGGCTGCTGGCCGCCCACATGGACGTCCCGCCGCCGGCCGGCGTCGACGTGGTTAAGGTCGAGACCGCCCTGGAGCTCCGCAAGGCGGCCCTGCACGCCGCCGCGGATTCCGACGTCATCATCATGGCCGCAGCCGTCGCGGACTTCCGTCCGGCCGATGTGTCCGGGACGAAAATCAAGAAGCGCGACGACGTCGCCGACCCGGTGATCTCGCTGATCCGGAACCCGGACATCCTGCGGGAACTCGTTGAGGTCCGCGACGCAGCCTCCCGCAACCAGCTGATCGTGGGCTTCGCGGCCGAGACCGGCGACGCCGACGGCGACGTCCTGGACTATGCCGCGGCCAAGCTGCGCCGCAAGGCGTGTGACCTGCTGGTGGTCAACCATGTGGGGCAGGACAAGGTCTTCGGCGAGGACACCAACTCCGTAGTCATCCTTTCCCGCTCCGGCTCCGAACCTCAAGAGGCGTCGGGTTCCAAATCCGATGTTGCGGCTGCCGTGATCGACCGTGTCAGCGCCGAGCTGAGCCGGGTCGTTCCGCCAGCCTGAACCTGGCGTAAGCGACGTCCCCTTAGCACGGGGACACGCGCCGCCGGACGTCCGTTTTCCAACCAGTAAGGTAGTTGAGTGACTTTACCGCTGCACATCCCTGATTTCCACGGGTCCACGCCCGCCTCGCTCCGGCTCTTCACGTCCGAGTCGGTGACCGAAGGACACCCCGACAAGATCTGTGACCAGATCAGCGATGCCATCCTCGACGCCCTGCTGGCGAAGGACCCTGAGTCACGGGTCGCCGTGGAGACGCTGGCCACCACCGGGCTGGTCCACGTTGCCGGCGAGGTCACCACCGACGCCTACGTCGAAATCCCGCAGATCGTCCGGGAAACCATCCTGGGCATCGGCTACGACTCCTCAGCCAACGGATTCGACGGCGCCCGCTGCGGCGTGTCGGTCTCCATCGGCCAGCAGTCCAACGACATCGCCGGCGGCGTCTTCAATTCGCTCGAAGCCCGCGAGGGACGCCAGGAGGACGACTACGACCTCCAGGGCGCCGGGGACCAGGGCCTCATGTTCGGCTACGCCAGCGACGAGACACCGTCCTACATGCCGGTTCCGATCTGGCTCGCACACCGCCTCTCCGAGCGGCTCACCGAGGTCCGCAAGAACGGCGAACTCGCCTACCTGCGCCCTGACGGCAAGACCCAGGTCACCGTCGGTTACGAGGGCGACCGGCCCGTCTCGGTCGAGACCGTCGTCATCTCCAGCCAGCACGCCGAAGGCGCCAGCCTCGACCAGCTCCGCGCCGACCTGGCCGCGTACGTAGTTGACCCCGTCATGGCGCTGTCCAACCTGGACATCTCCCGGGCCAGGAACATCCTGAACCCGGCAGGTGCCTTCGTCATTGGCGGCCCCGTCGGCGACGCCGGCCTCACCGGCCGCAAGATCATCGTTGACACCTACGGCGGCATGGCCCGCCACGGCGGCGGCGCCTTCTCCGGGAAGGATCCGTCCAAGGTGGACCGCTCGGCGGCCTACGCGATGCGCTGGGTGGCCAAGAACGTGGTCGCCGCCGGTCTCGCGAAGCGCGCCGAAATCCAGATCGCCTACGCGATCGGCCAGGCCCGCCCGGTGGGAACCTATGTGGAAACCTTCGGCACCGAGACTGTGGACCCGGCCCGGATCAGCGCCGCGATCGCCGAAATCTTCGACCTGCGCCCCCGCGCCATCATTGATGCCCTCGACCTCAAGCGCCCGATCTACGCCAAGACCGCGGCGCACGGCCACTTCGGCCGCGAGGATCCCGACTTCACCTGGGAGCGGCTGGACCGGGTCGATCAGTTGAAGGCGTTCTTCAACGCCTGAGCCGGCCCGTATGAAGCTCCGCCAGCGGGCTTGGACGTGTGGCATTCAATGTCAGTGCCTAGACGTCACTGCCTCTAATGTCGCCCTTAATGTCACTGCCCCGTGATGTGCTGTAGCCAGGCCGCCGAGACCGGCGGCCTGGCTACAGGACATTGAGGCGGAACCCCTTGGCCGGCACTGAACCTGCCGGCACTGAAACGGGCGGGGATTCAACCCGTCCGGCACCGAACCTTGCTGAAGGGAGGACACGAGCGATGAGCCCGATCCACGGCGCCGCCGCGCAGGACGAGCCCTTCCAGCTGTCGCTGCTCCAGGGCTTTCCCGCCTCCGCTGCCGCAGCGCCCGGTCCGGCCCTCGCCGCCCGGCTCCCGGTGGCACGGGTGCGGCTGGAGTCCTCCCTGCCGCACCTGGACCGGCCTTTCGACTACAGCGTGCCCGCGACGCTGGACACCGCGGCTCAGGCCGGTGTCCGGGTGAAGGTGAAGTTCAATGGCCAGGAGCTTGCCGGTTACCTGATGGAGCGGGTAGCGGAATCCGACGCCGGCCACCCCCTCGTCCCGCTGCACAAGGTCGTTTCCCCGGTGCCGGTACTGACGGCCCCGGTCGCGGACCTGGCCTTCCGCGTCGCGGCGCGTTACGCCGGGAGCGTCAGCGACGTGCTGCGCGTTGCGGTGCCGCCGCGGATGGCGAAACTCGAGAAGGACCTCGCCCCTGACGGGGTCCTGGATCCGGCCCGCTTCGCTGACCTGGACGCCGAGGACGGGGCCGGGGCGGCGATTCCTGCCGGTCTCGAGGCCTCGACCTGGTCCTCGTACCGGAACGGCGCAGCCTTCCTCCAGCATCTCGGCGCGGGGGAGTCGCCCCGGGCCGTGCTGGGTGCACTTCAGGGCTACGGCCCTTCGGGATGGCCCCGGATGATCGCCGAGGCCGTCGCAGCGGTCCGCCTGTCCGGCCGCGGTGCCATCGTCGTCGTGCCCGACTACCGTGACCTTGACCGGGTCGAAGCCGCGCTCCTGCAGCTCCTGCCCGCCGGCGACGTCGCCCGGCTCACCGCCGACGACGGGCCCACCCCGCGCTACCGCAGCTTCCTGCGGATCCTCAGCGGTGCCGCCGGGGTGGCCGTCGGCACCCGGTCCGCCGCCTACGCCCCCGTCCGCAATCCCGGCCTCGTGGTGTGCTGGGACGACGGCGACGACCTGCACATCGAGCAGCGCTCTCCCTACGCCCACACCCGCGAAGTCCTGCTGCTGCGCGCGGAGCAGGAGGGCACCGCCTGCCTGCTCGCCGGGCACACCCGGAGCACCGAAACGCAGCGCCTCGTCGAGGCCGGCTGGGCGTGGCCGGTGGAGGCGGACCGGACTATCGTCCGCCGGACCGTCCCGCGGGTGCTCAACACCGCGGACAGCTACGAACTCGAGCACGACCCGCTGGCCAGGATCGCCCGGCTGCCCGGCGCCGCGTGGCGCGCCGCCAAGGACGGGCTCGAACGCGGGCCGGTGCTGGTCCAGGTGGCCAGGGCCGGCTACGCGCCGT
>NZ_MQTS01000224.1:45696-55056 GCF_020532825.1 Arthrobacter sp. SO3 | reverse complement strand
GCCGGCGCGCTGTACCGCCTGTAGCGGGCCGCTGGCCATCGCCGGGGCCAGCGGGAGCTCCGCCGTGCCGCAGTGCCGCTGGTGCTCGACCCCGGCGCCGGACTGGCGCTGCGGCACCTGCAACGGGGTCCGGCTCCGCCGGGGAGCGACCGGGGCGCTCCGCACGGCCGAGGAACTGGGCCGCGCCTTCCCGGGTAAGCCGGTGGTCACCTCGTCCGGGGACCGGGTGCTGGCCACGGTTCCGGACTCGAAGGCCCTGGTCGTGGCCACGGTCGGCGCGGAGCCGGTCGCGGACGGCGGCTACGCGGCGGCGCTGCTGCTCGACGGCGATTCGCTGCTGCGGCGCGAAAACCTGCGGGCGGGGGAGGACGCCGTCCGGCGCTGGTTCAACGCCGCCGCCCTGGTCCGCCCTGCGGGCGACGGCGGACTTGTGGTCATCACCGCGGACGACGCGGCCGGCGTCGGGGCCCTGCTGCGCTGGGATCCGGCCGGCTACGCCCAGCGGGAACTGTCCCTGCGCCAGGAACTGCACCTCCCACCCGCCGTCCGGGTCGCCTCCATCACCGGCGGACGCACCGCCGTCGGACATATCAGCCAGGCCGTCGAACAGCAGCTTGGCCCGCAGGGGATCGTGCTGCGGACCGCCGGCCCGGCACCCCTTGTGATCGCCGGTGCGCCGGGCCAGGGCGGAGCGGCGGGGGCCGCCGTCGAGGACGTCCGGACGCTGCTGTTCATCCCCTACGCCCAGGCCACGCAGGTCACCCGGGTGCTGCGGGCAGTCAAGGTCGCCGCCGCGGCCAAACGCACGGACGACCCGGTCCAGCTGCGGCTCGACGGCGTGGACGTGCTCTAGCACGGTCCCGGATACGACCGGCCCACGCGATGCGCATAGTGCCGAGGTCGCAGTTAAGCGGCGGGGTCGCGTTGCGTTTTTCGGCGAACCCGCAGCGTACCGGCGCATCCGCCGCGGACGGGTCTTCGTGCCGGCTACTTCCGGTCCGTTTCCCGGGGGTGCCCGGCACGGCGGGCACGCAGCGCCACGGCCTCTTCGGCGGCGGCGAGCAGCCTGCGGGCGGAGTCGTCCCAGCTGAAGTCGGCGGCACGCTCCACCGAGCGGCGGGAACGGGCCTTCCAGAGCCCGGGCTCCTCAAGTGCCCGGACCGCCGCGGCGAATTCCGCCGGCGAATCCGGATGGACATAGCTGACGGCGTCGGCGCCCACCTCCCGGAAGATCGGGATGTCGCTGGCAATCACCGGCGTGCCGTGCGACATGGCCTCCACGAGGGGCAGGCCGTAGCCCTCCGCCCTGGACAGGCTGATCAGGGCCGTGGTGCGCCCCAGCATGGCCTCATACTCGGCGTCGGTCACGCCGTTGTGGAAAACAATGTCCGCGCCGGCCGGTGCCAGGGCCTCGAGTTCCGCCCGGCGTTCCGGCGTGATCCGGCTGAGCAGGTGCAGGCTCAGCTCCGGGAGCTCCGCCATGCCCCTGATCATGGTCTCCACGTTCTTGTACGGCATGAAGGAACCCATGTACAGCAGCGTCTTGTCCGACCCCGCCCCGGGGTCCCGCGGGGTGTGGCCGTGCTGCGGGGCGTTGCCCACGATCCGGACGGGACGCCGGGTCAGCCGGTACTTCGAGATCAGCGCCGCCGTCGTGGAACTGATGGTGGCGACGACGTCGGCCCGGTTCAGCAGGAGCCGCTGCGGCCAGAACGCTTTGTGGTACAGCCGCCAGAGGACCCGGACCGGGGCCGGCAGGAAACCGGGAGGGGCCGGGTGTTCATAGTAGATCAGGTCGTGGAGGGTCAGCACCAGGGCGTACTTCCGGCCCCAGCTGCCCATGGTCTGCATCGGACAGACCACCACGTCGGCGCCGAGTTTGTTGACCTTGCCGGCGACGAACAGCTCCGCCGGGGACAGCGGGCTGTTGATCAGGGTGTATGGCACGTCGGGGAGCAGGGCCAGCTGGCGGACGTCGCTGATGAGCATGGCGACGTCGGCGATTTTGGCCGCGGCCTCGATCAGGCTGGAACCGTAGCGGCTGATGCCGTCATGGTGGTCCAGCCGGGTGAAGCGGGCATCGATGAGGATTTTCACGCGGCGTGGTCCTTCAGGAAGCGGCGAATGAAGCCCGCGGCGGGTTCCGGGGTTTCGTAGTGGATCAGGTGGCCGACACCCGGGATCACGTCCAGGTGCGCGTCCGGCAGCAGGGCGAGCAGTGTGTGCTGGTCCGGGAGCGCGGCGATCTCGTCCTTTTCCCCGGCGATCAGCAGCACGGGAAGGGCGAGCCGGCGGGCCACTTCCGCCACGTTGCTGCCGACCGAGGCCTTGAACGCCTCCAGCAGGCTCTCCCGGTCCGCGAAGGCGGAGAAATAAGCGCTGTGCTGGGCATGGACAAAGCGGCGGAGCTGCTTGTCCGGGGTCTTCGCCATCGTTTCGCTCATGACCCTGACGATCAGCTGGCTGCGCAGCAGGCCCTGTCCCAGCCGGCGGGGAAGCCGGGCGGCCGCTTCGTAATACAGGATGGCGAGTTTGGTCATGAGCCCCTTGGGACCCTCGAGGGCGGGGGCGGCGATCGGATTGACCAGGATCAGTTCCGAGACCGTTCCGGGGTGGTCCGCCACATAGTGGCTCGCGATGATGGAGCCAAAGGAGTGCCCCAGCAGGACGGTGTCGGGGCCCAGGCCCAGGGCCGCCATGAAGTCGGCGATGAACCGGCCGTACCGTTCAACGCTGTGTTCGGCACCCGCGAAAGCGGCGGAGCTGCCGAAACCGGGGAGGTCGGGCATGATGAGCCGCATCTCCGGGAGCTGGTCCGCCACCCGGAGCAGGCCGTGGTGGTCGCCGCGGAAGCCGTGGATGACCAGGATGGTGCGGGTTTCCGGCGACACGCGGACCGGCTCGTAGCTCCAGTACGCGACCCTGGTGCCGTCGAGGACTACCTCCGCGGCATGGGTGCGGGCCTCAAGCCTGGCGCTGAACAGGGGGGTGGTGGGGGAAGGCTCGGTGGCCACGTGTTCCATTCGATGAGTCCTAATTGACGGTGTCCGGGTGGGAGCCGGTGCGGAAGCCACGTTCCAGGCCGGCCAGGGCGTCCATGGCGGCGCCGTCGAGGCTGAAGCCGAAAATGTTCAGGTTTTCCCTGATCCGGGCGTAGGAGCTCGCCTTGGGGATGGTGACGTTGCCGAGCTGGACATGCCAGCGGAGGATGATCTGCGCCGGGGTCCTGCCGTGCGCCGCTGCGAGGCCCAGCACCACCGGATCCGCCAGGACCTGGCCGCGGCCCAGCGGGCTCCACGCCTCGGTGGTGATTCCGAGCTCACCGTGCAGGGTGCGCAGTTCCTCCTGCTGCAGCCAGGGGTGCAGTTCGATCTGGTTGACGGCCGGGACGACCTCCGCGGTCTGCAGGAGGCGGTCCAGGTGGGCCGGCTGGAAGTTCGAGACCCCGATGGCCCGAGCCCTGCCTTCCCGGTACAGCGTCTCCATGGCCCGGTAGCTCTCGGCATACAGCCCGCGCTGCGGACACGGCCAGTGGACCAGGTACAGATCCACGTATTCCAGTCCGAGGTTGGCCATGGACGTGTCGAACGCGCGCAGCGTGGCGTCGTAGCCCTGGTCATCGTTCCAGAGCTTGGTGGTGACAAACAGGTCCTCGCGCGAGAGCGAGGGGGAGGCCTCGCCGGATCCGCCCCGGGCGCCGTCGGAGCTCACGAAACTGGACAGTGAACCGATGCCCCGGCCCACGCCCGTCTCGTTGCCGTACATGGCAGCGGTGTCGAAATGCCGGTAGCCGGCCTCCAGTGCCATGGTCACGAGGCCGGCGGCGCCGGCGGGAGGCACCTTGTAGAGTCCGAACCCCAACTGGTCGATCAGGACACCGTTGTTGAGGCTGAGCCGGGGCGAGGGTTTCATAACAACGACTTTACCGACTCCGCCGCCGGGGCTCCGCACGGCAGGCCGACGCCCGCCGGGTTGCGCACGGGCCCGTCCGTACCGGGGAAGCCCGGCTCAGGACACGCCGTCGAAGCTGACCAGCCGCCGGGCGGTGGCCTCGTCGAGGATGAGGTCGGTGGCCAGGCCCGCGGTGAGGGCGCCGCGCAGGCCGTTGATCTTGGAAGCGCCGGACACCACACAGATCCTCCGGCGCACCTGGCGCAACTGGGCGAGGTCCGGACCGGTGGAGCGTTCGTTGAGGGTGATGCCGTCCGCGGAACCATCGGCACGGAAAAACACGGTGGCCACATCGCCCACCACATCGGAGTTGGCCAGAACATTCAGGTCGTCCTCATCGAGGTAACCGCCCGCGTAGACATGGCTGGGGTAATCGGCGTCGACCGATCCCACACCAAAAATCGCGATGCTCATCCGGGCCTGGAGCTGGAGGATCCGCTGCACACTGCGCTCATTCCACATGGCCTTTTTGGTCGCGGCGTGGTCGAAGAACGCCGGGACCGGGAACTGTTCCACCCGGGCCCCGTAGGCGCTTCCAAAGCGGCGCATGATGTCGGAGGCGTAGGTGATGCCGGTGGTCTGCATGTTGCCTGCGCCGTTGAGCTGGACGATCACACTGTCGTGGGTGATCTTGCGGGTCAAGTGCCGGCTGACGGCGCTCAGAGTCGAACCCCAGGCGACGCCGATGATCGCATTGGAGTCGACCAGGGGGCCGATGGTGCGAGCGGCCTGCATCGCCACGCGGTCCAGTGTTTCCGCCTCATTCAGGGTGTCCACGACCGGAACGACGTGCACATCGACCTTGTATTCGGCGCGGATCATGCTCGCCAGTTCGGGGCCGGTGTCCAGCGGACTGCGGATCTGGATCTGCACCAGCCCGGACTCCCGGGCCGAGGACAGCAGCCGCGACACGGTGGACCGGGAGGTGCGCAGTTCACGCGCTATGGCGTCCATGGTCAGGTCCTGCAGGTAATACAACTGTGCCGCGCGCAGTGCGTCGGAGTGGCGTGAGGGTGTCATCCCAATTCCGTTCTGCACGTTTGTGCATAGTGCTTGACTCCATTTTCCATTACTCCAAACAATAGTGTTGAACGGCGGCGCGCCACGTGGCGCGCCGCACAGGACCAAACCCAAAGGAGCAGTTCTTGGGACAGAAGGATTCAGCCCGCAACCAGGCATCAGCCGGCGAGCGAGCATCGGTGCACAAGCTGCGGACGCGGCCCCACGCCCAGGTGCTGATCATCGGCGGCGGCATCAACGGGGTGGGCACGTTCCGGGACCTGGCCCTCCAGGGTGTGGACGTCGCCCTGGTGGAGCGCGGAGACTACTGCCAGGGTGCCAGCGGCGCCTCCTCGCACATGATCCACGGCGGCATCCGCTACCTCGAGAACGGCGAGTTCCGCCTCGTCCAGGAATCCGTGGTGGAACGCAACCGGCTGCTGCGCATCGCGCCGCACTATGTGAAGCCGCTGCAGACCACCATCCCGATCTTCAGCACGTTCTCCGGCGTCCTCGCCGCCCCGCTGCGCTTCCTCACCCACAAGCAGCAGGGCACACCCACCGAACGGGGAGCCTTCCTGATCAAACTCGGGCTGAGCCTGTACGACTTCTTTTCCCGCGACGGCGGCGCCGTGCCCCGGCACCAGTTCCGCGGCCGCAAGCGCGCCCTGGCGGAACTGCCGCGCCTGCACCCGGGCATCAAATACGCCGCCACGTACTTCGACGCCTCCGTCCACAACCCGGAGCGCCTCACCCTTGACGTGCTGCAGGACGGTGAAAAGGCCGGGGCCACGGGCAACAGTGACGCCCGCGCCAGCAACTACCTCTCGCTCGTCGCCATCCGGGACGGGGCACGGCCCGGGCAGGCCGGCAGCACCGTGGAACTCCGTGACGAACTCACGGGCGAACTGTTCGACTTCTCCGCGGACATCATCGTCAACACCACCGGCGCCTGGGTCGACCTGACCAACCAGGCGATGGGCGCGCCGTCGGCCTTTATGGGCGGCACCAAGGGCTCGCACATCGTGCTGGACCACCCGGAACTGCTGGCCGCCTGCAACGGCCGCGAGATCTTCTTCGAACACACCGACGGCCGGATCGTGCTGATCTATCCGATGGGCGACCGGGTCCTGGTCGGCACCACCGACGTCGACGCCGACATGGCCGAGGATGCCGTGTGCACCGAGGCGGAGATCGACTACTTCTTCGACCTCGTCGGCCACGTCTTCCCGGACATCACCGTGGACCGGGAGCAGATCGTCTACACCTTCGCCGGCGTCCGCCCGCTGCCCAGGCACGAGGCCACCCAGCCCGGCTTCGTCAGCCGCGACTACCGGATCGAACGCCGCGCAGCTGCCGGCCCTGCCGTCAACGGCGGCCCCGCCGGGACGGGCCACGGCGCCGTCGTGCTCAGCCTCGTCGGCGGGAAGTGGACCACCTTCCGGGCCCTCGCCGAACACCTGAGCAACGACGTCCTCACCGAACTCGGCATGGAACGGAAGGTCTCGACGGCGAAACTCGCCATCGGCGGCGGCGCCGGGTTCCCGGACAGCGAGGACGGCGTGCAGCGCTGGATCAAGGCGCATATGGCTGCCGGCCGCGACGCGGACCGCACCGCCGGTCTGCTGACCCGCTACGGCACGCGCGCCGGGGAAGTCATCAGCTTCCTCGACGGCGCCCCGGACCGGCTACTGCACTCGACCCGCGAGCTGAGCGTCCGTGAACTGGAGTTCATGGCGCGCAACGAGCAGATCGGGCATCTGGTCGACGTTCTGATCCGCCGCACGTCCCTCGCTTTCCGGGGACTGGTGACCGGCGAGCTGCTGAACGAGGTTGCCGACATCCTCGCCGGCCCGCTGGGCTGGGACACGGCAACGCGGTCCTCCGAGATCAGCCACGCTCAGGAGGTGCTCAAGCGATTCCACGGCGTCCAGGTCCACAGCCTGGTCTCCTGATAGACCTCGGCGGCCGGGCGGGGGACGTCCGGCCGCAAGGACTGCGTGGTTCCTTCGGGGGACCGGCGCAGTGGCCGGCCGGCAGCGCCAAAACACGGTGCCGGCCCAACAGCCCTTCAAACTCGCGACGGGCTGACAACAGAAAATAGAGGAGTCAAAGATGTCTCTCGGAATAGTTTTCCTGTCCGAAGTATTCGGCACCGCAATGCTGACCCTGCTGGGTTGCGGCGTTGTGGCAAACGTCGCACTCAAAGGCACCAAGGGCAACAACGGCGGGTTCCTGATGGTCACCTGGGGATGGGGCATCGCCGTCTTCTCCGGCGTCTACGTCGCCGCCCAGTCCGGCGCGCACCTGAACCCTGCCGTGACCTTCGGCCTGCTGCTCAACGGCAAGAAGGAGTACGCCCCCGGCGTCCCCGTAGATCTGGCCTCCACTTTCACGTACTTCGGCGGTGAACTCCTCGGTGCCTTCCTGGGTGCCGTGGTGATGTGGCTGGCCTACAAGCAGCACTTCGACGCAGAGCCCGAGCCCGCCAGCCAGCTGGCAGTCTTCTCCACCGGCCCGGCCATCCGCTCCGCCCCGTGGAACCTGATCACGGAGATCGTCGGCACCTTCGTCCTCGTCTTCGTCATCCTGACCTTCGGCGGGACGCCTTCGGGTCTTGGCCCGCTCGCCGTGGCACTCCTCGTTGTCGGCATCGGCGCCTCCCTCGGTGGCCCCACCGGCTACGCCATCAACCCGGCGCGTGACCTTGGCCCCCGCATAGCCCACGCCCTGCTTCCCATGAAGGGTAAAGGGTCCTCCGACTGGAGCTACTCCTGGATCCCGATCGTCGGACCGCTGGTCGGCGGTGGCCTCGCCGGCCTCGTGGCAGCAGTCGTGCCGATCATCGCCACCGCAGCCGGCTAACCCGTCCCAACAACGCACTCATTCACCTGCCAGCCCCAAGACAAGGACGTCAACATGAACCAGTACGTAATCGCCATCGACCAGGGCACCACCAGCACCCGCGCGATCGTGTTCGACCACAGCGGCAACATCGTTTCCTCGGGCCAGATGGAGCACGAACAGATCTTCCCGCAGGCAGGCTGGGTGGAGCACGACCCCGCCGAGATCTGGAACAACACCCGTGAGGTCATCGCCTCCGCGTTGTCCAAGGCGAACCTGACCCGCCACGACATCGCCGCCGTCGGCATCACCAACCAGCGCGAAACCGCCGTCGTCTGGGACAAGACAACCGGCAAGGCGATCTACAACGCGATCGTCTGGCAGGACACCCGCACACAGCCGATCGTGGACGAGCTGGCCAAGGACGGGGGACCGGAGCGTTTCAAGCAGAAGGTCGGCCTGCCGCTGGCCACGTACTTCTCGGGCACCAAGATCAAATGGATCCTGGACAACGTCGAAGGTGCCCGCGCCAAGGCCGACGCCGGGGACCTGGTCTTCGGCAACACCGACTGCTGGGTGCTCTGGAACCTGACCGGCGGGACCGACGGGGGCGTTCACGTCACGGATGTCACCAACGCCTCGCGGACCATGTTCATGGACCTCGAGACGCTCTCCTGGGACCAGGAAATCCTGGACGCGTTCGGGGTTCCGGCCTCCATGATGCCGGCCATCAAGTCCTCCTCCGAGGTCTACGGCACGGTGCACACCTCCCAGCTGCTGCGCGAAGTACCGGTCGCCGGCATCCTCGGCGACCAGCAGGCGGCGACGTTCGGCCAGGCCGCCTTCGAGGCCGGCGAGGCCAAGAACACCTACGGCACGGGCTGCTTCCTCATCTTCAACACCGGTGAGGAGATCGTGCACTCCAAGAACGGGCTGCTGACCACGGTCGGCTACAAGCTCGGCGACGCCAAGCCGCATTACGCCCTGGAGGGATCCATTGCCGTCACCGGTTCGCTGGTGCAGTGGCTGCGGGACAACCTCGGCATGATCAGCAGCGCCGCGGAAGTGGAGACGCTGGCGGCCTCGGTTGAGGACAATGGCGGCGTGTACATCGTCCCGGCGTTCTCCGGCCTGTTCGCCCCGTACTGGCGTTCCGACGCCCGCGGCGCGATCGTCGGACTGACCCGGTTCGTGAACAAGAACCACATCGCCCGCGCGGCGCTGGAGGCCACCGCTTTCCAGACCCGCGAGGTGCTCGACGCCGTCAACGCCGACTCGGGTGTGCCCCTGACGGAACTGAAGGTCGACGGCGGTATGGTCGCCAACGACGCGCTCATGCAGTTCCAGGCGGACATTCTCGGCGTTCCGGTGATCCGGCCCAAGGTCGTGGAGACCACCTCGCTGGGTGCCGCCTACGCTGCCGGGCTGGCCGTCGGCTTCTGGAAGGACCTTGGCGAGTGCTCCGCCAACTGGTCCGAGGACAAGCGCTGGGAGCCGAAGATGGAGCAGGCTGAGCGAGAACGCCAGATGCGGCTCTGGAAGAAGGCCGTCACCAAGTCCATGGAC
>NZ_MQTS01000224.1:31358-45658 GCF_020532825.1 Arthrobacter sp. SO3 | reverse complement strand
CCGGTGACCCCCGCCCGCCACACACTGGCGGGGGGTCACCGGCCCCTTTTCGGCCGTTGAGGAGTTTGGTGCGCTAAAGTAGTCCTATGCGTGCGATCCTCCTGCTTAGCTAGCCGCCCGGCATCCCGACGCGAACTCGGATTGCCGAGCGGCAGCCCCTCCGTGTCGAGGGGCTTTTGTGTGTCTGGACCCTTTTTGGGCGGACGGCAGGGGAGCGGGCGGGGCAGGACAGCCTCCGCCTGGGAGATTTGACGGTACAAGACTTGACGGACCATCAGGCTTGACAGAACAGAAGAGGCCAGCAGTGAGCGTTCAGCCGGAGACAGAGACCGGAACACCAGCAGTCGCAGCGGAGACCCCTGAAGAGGGTGCCTACAGCTTCGCCGCCATGGAGGCCAAGTGGCCGCAGGTCTGGGAAGACCTCAAGGTCTTCACCCCCGTCGATGACGGTTCGAAGGAGCGCCGGTACGTGCTGGACATGTTCCCGTACCCCTCCGGCGATCTCCACATGGGCCACGCCGAAGCCTTCGCGATGGGCGACGTCGTGGCGCGCTACCTCCGCCAAAAGGGCTATGACGTGCTGCACCCGATCGGCTGGGATTCCTTCGGGCTGCCCGCCGAGAACGCGGCCATCAAGCGCAACGCCCACCCCAGCGAGTGGACCTACGCCAACATCGACACCCAGGCGGCGTCGTTCAAGCGCTACGCCATCTCCGCCGACTGGTCCCGCCGGATCCACACCTCGGACCCGGAGTACTACCGCTGGACGCAATGGCTCTTCAAACGCTTCCACGAGCGTGGCCTGGCCTACCGCAAGAATTCCCCGGTCAACTGGTGCCCCAACGACCAGACCGTGCTGGCCAACGAACAGGTGGTCAACGGAGCCTGTGAGCGCTGCGGCACCCCGGTGACCAAGAAGTCCCTGAACCAGTGGTACTTCAAGATCACCGACTACGCCGACCGGCTGCTCGACGACATGGACGAACTGCGCGGCCACTGGCCCGAACGCGTCCTGGCCATGCAGAAGAACTGGATCGGCCGGTCCGAAGGTGCGCATGTCACCTTCGTGATCGAGGCCGACGGCGGCAAGCCCGCCAGGGACGTCACGGTGTTCACCACCCGCCCGGACACCCTGTACGGCGCGACGTTCTTCGTCGTCGCCGCCGACGCGCCGATCGCCGTCGAGCTGGTCACCGGGGACCACGCCGCGGCCCTGGACGCCTACCGCGAACAGGTCAAGGCGCTCTCCGAGATCGAACGCCAGTCCACCGAGCGGGAGAAGACCGGCGTCTTCACCGGCCGCTACGCGATCAACCCGCTGAACGGCGAGAAGCTGCCCGTCTGGGCGGCCGACTACGTGCTGGCGGACTACGGCACCGGCGCCATTATGGCCGTCCCGGCCCACGACCAGCGTGACCTCGACTTTGCCCGCACCTTCGACCTGCCGGTCCGCGCCGTGCTGGACACGGGCGAGGAAGATCCCGCGGTCAGCGGCACCGCGACCTCAGGCGAGGGAATCCTGATCAACTCCGGCGCCCTGGACGGACTGCCCAAGGCAGACGCCATCCCGGCCGCCATCGAAATCCTGCAGCAGCAGGGCACAGGCGAGAAATTCGTGAACTTCCGCCTGCGCGACTGGCTGCTGAGCCGGCAGCGCTTCTGGGGTACCCCGATCCCGATCATCCACTGCCCCGCCTGCGGGGAAGTCCCCGTCCCGGACGAGCAGCTGCCCGTCACGCTGCCGGCCGACCTGCGCGGCGAGGACCTGTCCCCGAAGGGCACCTCACCGCTGGCCGCCGTTGAAAGCTGGGTCAACGTCGAGTGCCCCAGCTGCCACGGCCCGGCCAAGCGGGACACGGACACCATGGACACCTTCGTGGATTCCTCCTGGTACTTCCTGCGCTTCGTCTCACCCCAGTACACCGACGGCCCGTTCGATCCGGAGAAGATCAACGACTGGATGCCGGTGGGCCAGTACGTGGGCGGCGTGGAGCACGCCATCCTGCACCTGCTCTACGCCCGGTTCTTCACCAAGGTCATCCACGACCTGGGCATGATCGAGGCCGACGAGCCGTTCAGCGCGCTGCTGAACCAGGGCCAGGTGCTCAACGGCGGCAAGGCCATGAGCAAGTCCCTGGGCAACGGCGTTGACCTGAGCGAACAGCTGGACAAGTTCGGCGTCGACGCCGTCCGGCTCACCATGATCTTCGCCTCCCCGCCGGAGGACGACGTCGACTGGGCGGACGTGTCGCCGTCGGGCTCCGCGAAGTTCCTGGCCCGCGCCTGGCGGCTGGGACAGGACGTCACCAGCGCACCCGGCGTCGACTACGCCACCGGCGACCGGGCCCTGCGCACCGTCACGCACCGCACCATCGCCGACGCGGAAGCACTGCTGGATCACAACAAGTTCAACGTGGTCGTGGCCAAGCTCATGGAACTGGTCAACGCGACGCGTAAAACGATTGACGCAGCCACCGGAGCCGGCGGCGCCGACCCGGCCGTCCGTGAAGCCGTCGAGACCGTCGCGGTCATCCTCAGCCTTTTCGCGCCGTACACGGCCGAGGACCTCTGGAATGTGCTGGGGCACCCCGCCTCGGTCGCCAACGCGGGCTGGCCGACCCACGACGAAGCCCTCCTCGTGCAGGACACGGTGACCGCCGTCGTCCAGGTCCAGGGCAAGGTGCGGGACCGCCTGGAGGTCTCGCCCGGGATCAGCGAGGACGAACTCCGTGAACTGGCACTGGCCTCGGACAACGTCCAGCGCGCTCTTGACGGGCGCGGGATCCGCACGGTGATCGTGCGGGCCCCTAAACTGGTCAACATCGTCCCCGCCTAGCCGGGGGTGCGCAGGCCGCCGGTGCGAACCGGCGGCCTGCCATCAGAGCGCGTCCCGACAGCAAGTCCAGACACCAGGAGGTGCTTCGTGCCCCACCGCGACCCCGCGGGGTGGCTGTGGCTGAAGGAGCGCCTCATCCCGCTCCGCCAGGCCAGGCGCCCCGCCGCGGCACCCGCCGCTTTCCGGACAGCCGTGGTCACCGACTCCGCCGCAGCACTGCCGGCCGACTGGGTCCGGGCCTTCGCCGCTGACGGCCTCCTCACGGTCGTTCCGATGCCCGTGATGGTGGGCGCGGAAATCTACGGCGAAGGCGAGGACGACATCGCCGACACGATCGCGGTGGCCCTGGCGAGCGGCAGGCCGGTGAAGACCTCGCGCCCTTCCCCCGGGCAGTTCGAGCAGGCTTATCTGGGAGCCCAGCGCCGGGGCTTTGAATCCGTCGTGTCGGTCCATATTTCCGGCGAACTGTCCGGAACGGCTGACTCGGCCCGCCTCGCCGCCGCGCGCGTGAGTATCCCAGTGGAAGTCGTGGACTCCCGCACTGTCGGCATGGCGCAGGGGATGGGCGTCCAGGGCGCCGTGGTCGCCGCGTCCGACGGCAGGACGGCGGCGGAAGTGCGGGAGTTCGCCGAGCAACAGCTCGCCCGCACCAAGGTGTACTTCTACGTGCCGAGCCTCGAACAGTTGCGGCGCGGCGGACGGATCGGCGCTGCGGCCTCGCTCTGGGGGACCATGTTTTCGATCAAGCCCATCCTCGCGGTCGAGGACGGCAAGGTGGTTCCGCTGGAGAAGGTGCGGTCCGCGGCGAAGGCCATCGCGCGGCTCAAGGAGATCGTGGTGGCCGACGCCGCGGGCCGCCCCGAGGGTCAGGCCAGGCTCGCCGTGCACCATTTCGGCAACCCGGCCGAGGCCGAACTGCTTGCGGCGCAACTGGCCGAAGCGGTGCCGGGCTGTCCGCCCGTCCAGATCAGCGCGCTCCCGGCCGTGCTGGCGGCCCATGCCGGACTCGGCGTGCTGGCCGTGATCGTGGGGGAGAGCGGCACCCCCGCAGACCCGGAGACGTCCGCCGCGTCGTAGCCGGCGCGGAACCCGAAAATACAGCCGGGGGTGAATCCGAAAATCCAGCCGGCCGCGCCAGCCCCCGGCACCGGGGGCTGGCGTGCGTCCTGCCGTATCCACATAGGCGCTGCCGCCCCTGAGCAGTGCGCGTGACGCTTCGTAGGATGGGCGCATGGCGCGCCACGATCCGGGAGGACCACCCAGCGACGATCCAGGCCATGCCGGCCGCAGGCTGGCGGCCGTCGCCGTGACGAGCGGGGTCGACGGTCTTCCCGGAGGGCCGCCGCTGATCCCCGGGTCCGCAGGGAGGGGTGACACCCACGGTTCGACGGGCAGCCGCGGACCTGACGATTCGCGGGGCCGGCGCACCCCGGATGGTTCAACGGGCGGCCGCGGACCCCGCCTCCGGTGGCGCACCGGGCGGCGGGCCGCCACGCTGTTGTGCCTGGTCGCCATGGCGCTGCTTGGCTGGTTCTGGTGGCAGGCAGCGAACGTCACGGCCGCCGTCAGCCCGTTGGGTTCCGTCAACGTAGCCGAAACCGGGGAGGGACCGGGGCCGGAAACCGACAAGAGGCTGAACCCTACGGCCGGCAGTTCTCCCGGCGGCAGCGGAGCCGGGGCCACCGGAAGAATCATCGTCCATGTGGCCGGCGCGGTGGTGCGCGCCGGAATTGTGGAGCTGCCGCAGGGCAGCCGCCTCCACGAGGCCATTGCCGCGGCGGGAGGAAGCGCCCCGGACGCGGACCCCGACCAGCTCAATCTCGCGGCTGTACTCCAGGACGGGCAGAAGGTCCTGGTTCCGCGGCGGGGTGAAACCCTCCAGACCGGGAGTGCCCCGGCCGGCGATTCCGGTGTTCCGGGCAGCGCGACGGGCGGCGCCGGACCCCCTGCCGCTGCAGCGAAGATCAACCTGAACACGGCCGGAGCCGACGAACTGGCCACCCTCCCGCGGGTGGGTCCGGTGCTGGCCCAGCGGATCGTGGACTGGCGCACACAGCACGGCCACTTCCAGCGGGTCGAGGAACTGGACGCCGTGGACGGAGTCGGGCCCAAGCTGCTCGCGGCCCTGTTGCCCCTGGTCCGGGTCTGAGGGGCCGGGGCATGGGACGGCGTAATCACTGGCAGCATTACATCGACGCCGCGGTGGGCCGGATGCCCGCTACTACTGGACCCGCTGCGCCCGCCCGGAACGTGGCGGACCACCACGCCGTCGGGCAGCACCGGGGGTCCCGGCTCCTTACCCACCTGCGGAGCCGACCCCCTAACTGGGTCCGTAACCGGCTCCCGTCGTCCGCCCTTCCGCAGCACGCCGCCGGGGCCCGGGACGGGATCACGCGCAGGACCGATGTGCGTCTGGTCCCCTCCGCAGCACTGGTGTGGGCAGCAGCTGCAGCCGGATACTACCTGGATCCCGGAGTGCTGGCAGCGCTCCGTCTCCTTCTCGTGGCAGCTGCGGCGTTGCTCCTGCTCAGGGCCTCGACCGGCGCAGGGGCACGGTTGGCCGGCGCGGGGCCACGGTTGGCCGGCGCCGTGCCAGGGTTGGCCAGCGCCGGGACACGGGCGGCCAGGGGCGGGACACGGGCGGCCAGGGGACAGGGCCGCCGAAGCTTCCTCGCGACGATGGCCGCAGCACTGCTCCTCGCCGCCGCAGCAAACGGGCACACCGCCGTCGGCTCCTCCCCGCGGCACGAAGGTGTTGTGGCCGCAGTGGCCGCCGCCCAGACAGCCGTCGCAGTGGAAGTGGAGATCACGGGGGCACCACGGCAGCTCAGGAAGCCGGGTAGCTCCGGACTCGCGGACCGGTGGGCGGTACCGGCGACGCTGATCGAAATGAACGTGGATTCACGCCGGGTGCAGACCAAGGCCAAGCTGCTGGTTATGGGCGGCGTCGACTGGGAAAAGGCAGCCCCCGGGCAGCGGATCCGCACCACCGGCAAACTCAAGCCTTCCGCGCCGGGCCAGGCGGAAGCGGCTGTCCTCTCGGCCAGTTCCGCCCCAAACACCATCGGAGCGCTCGGGCCCTGGCAGCGCGGTCCGGGCGACCTGCGGGGCCGATTCGCCGTCGCCGCCGGGCAATTCGAGGGCGACGCCCGGGGACTCCTGCCGGGAATGGTCACCGGTGATACCAGCTCGCTGGATCCCGGGCTGGATGAGGCCATGAAATCCGTCGGGATGACCCACCTGACCGCGGTCAGCGGAGCCAACTGCAGCCTCATCCTGGGCGCCCTGCTGCTGGCTGCGCGCAGCCTGCGGCTCACCCGGGCGTTGGCTGCCGTTCTCGGCATCGTGGGGTTGGGACTGTTTGTCCTGATGGTCGGCCCGGATCCCAGTGTCCTGCGCGCTGCCGTGATGGGTGCCATCGGGCTCGTCGCCCTGTCCGGCGGCCGGACCGGACGGGGCCTGAGTCTTCTGTGCGTTGCCGTGATCGGGCTGGTGCTGGCCCAGCCGGAGCTGTCCGCCAGCTTCGGATTCCTGCTGTCCGTCGCCGCGACGCTCGGCATCGTCGTGACCGGGAGGCCGATCATGGCGTGGTTCCCGGCAGGCGTGCCCCGCTGGGTGGCCGCGGGGGTGGCGGTCCCGCTGTCAGCGCAGACCTTCTGCGCTCCGCTGATCGTGCTGCTCCAGCCGCAGTTCTCCAGCTATGCCCTGCCGGCAAACATGGCCGCCGCGGTGCTCGTCGCCCCGGTCACGTTGCTGGGGACCGCGGCAGTCCCGCTGGTGCCGCTGGCCCCGGTCCTCGCCGCCGCGCCGCTGGGCATCGCGGCGGCCTTCGCCAGCGGGGTGGGAGGAATCGCCCGCTTCTTCGCCGGGCTCCCTGGCGCCGTCCTCCCATGGCCGGAAGGGGTATACGGAGCCAGCACGATGGCGCTGTTCACGGCCGTCTGCCTGGCCGCATGCTGGCTGGTCTTCCACCCCGCCCGGACGGCAGGGCTGGCCCTGGCGGCGCACCGGCGGACGGTTGCCCTCCTCGGCCGGATGCCCCGGCTCCACGCCGGCGTGCGGGCACCGTCGCGGCTCCCCGCCGGCATGCGGGCTGCGTGGGCAAGGGACAGGTCCGGCTTGTTGCACCGCGCAGGGCGTGGCACGCTTAGAGCCTGCAACCAAACTTCCGGGAGGAAACCTCAGTGCCTGCTGCCCAGACTCCACGCGCCCGGCCCGCGGCATCGAAGACCGCCACCTGGCGTGACGTGACCCCGGCCGCCGTTGTGCTGGTCGGCGGTCCGGAAGACTATCTCGGGTCGCGTGCCATGGACCGCATCCGGGTGCAGGTCCGGGCTGCAGCCCCCGATGTCGAAGTCACCAGGATGAATGCCGGCAACTATGAGCCGGGCTCCCTCGCCATGAACGTCAGCCCGTCGCTCTTCGGCGAGCAGAAGCTCATTGAGGTCGAAGGCCTGGAGGGCATGAACGATGCTTTCCTGGCCGATGCGCTCAAGTACCTGAGCCGGCCCGAACCTGACGCTGTGCTGGTCCTCCGCCATAGCGGCGGCGTGCGCGGCAAGAAGTTGCTGGACGCCGTCAAGGCCGGCGGGTGGCCGGTGGTGGACTGCCAGCCCTTGAAGAAGGACGCGGACAAGATTGCCTTCGTAACATCCGAGTTCAAGGCCGCGTCCCGGCGCATCGATCCCGACGCCGTGCACGCCCTGGTCAACGCCGTGGGCGCCCACCTGGCAGAACTGGCGGCCGCCTGCAGCCAATTGATCGCCGACGCGGCCACCGGAGTGGACTCCGCCATGGTGGACCGGTATTACGGGGGCAGGGTGGAAGCCACCGCGTTCAAGGTCGCCGACGCCGCGATGGCCGGGAACGCCCCGCTGGCACTCTCCACCCTGCGCCACGCCCTCGCGACGGGTGCGGACCCGGTCCCGCTGGTGGCTGCACTTGCCTCGAAGCTGCGCACCCTTGCCAAGGTCGCCGGCGCCCAGGGATCCTCGTCCCAGATTGCCAAGCAACTTGGCATGCAGCCCTGGCTGGTCGAGCAGGCGCAGCGGGAGGTCCGGCGGTGGACTCCCGAGGGGCTTGTCCGGTCCATCCAGGTGACCGCCGAGGCGGATGCCCAGGTCAAGGGCCTGTCCCGGGACCCGGTCTACGCCGTGGAACACGCCGTGACAGTGATTGCGACTTCCGTGCGGCGGTGAGTGTGCCCGCTGTGTTTGCAGGTTAGCCGTGTTTGCCTGAGTACGGCGTTTGCGGGTTAGCCGTGTTTGCCTGAGTTACGGCTTAACTGGAAGTGGCCGGCACCCGAGGGTGCCGGCCACAATCATCAGTTCACTTGAACTGGAAACCTTTAGAGCGCGTTGACCTTCTTGGAGATGGCCGACTTGCGGTTTGCAGCGTTGTTCTTGTGGAGAACGCCCTTGCTGACAGCCTTGTCCAGCTTGCGGCTGGCGGAAAGCAGTGCAACAGCCGCAGCATCCTTGTCGGTGGACTCAACGGCGGTGTTGACGGCGCGGATGGCCGTCTTCAGCTCGGACTTGACTGCGTTGTTGCGCAGGCGAGCCTTCTCGTTGGTGAGGATGCGCTTCTTCTGGGACTTGATATTAGCCACGTGTGAACTCTCTTTTTCAATGCGGAAAATGGTCTAGAGGGCTTTCAGATTGGCCATTGACTGAGCGGCGTGGGGATACCTATGGCGACCAACCATATGTGGCCGTCGACCTGCACGGACACACAGCTGTCAATAATAGCAGAGACGCCGGCAGGGTGGCGATTTCGTGGCCGGTCAGCGCCAGCCGTGGCGGGACTGCAGGGCGGCGGCGATGACGCTGAAGCTTCCGGCGTCGAGGATCGCACCCTCGCGACGGACATCCTGCGGGTTGATCTGGAGGATGCGGTCCATTTTCGCTTCGCTCGGGCGCCACTGGCGGTCCCAGGGCCCCGTGCCGATGTCTACGTAGTCCTCTGACCGGCGCGGGTCGCCGTCGTGGTCCTTGCTGGTCAGCATGAGGCCGAGCAGATAGCGGCCGCTGTTGCCCACCAGCAGCACCGGGCGGTCCTTGCCGCGCGAGTGGTCCTCTTCATAGGGCACCCAGGTCCATACGACTTCGCCCGGCTCGGGGCGGCCGTTGGGGGAGGGGGCGTAGCTGACCTTGGCTGTTCCGCGGAAGTCGCCGGGATAGACGCCGGTCAGGCCGGCGGTGGCGCGCTGCCCGGCGCCCGGGCGTCCGCCGGTCGTCGTGCCGGTCCGCCGGGACTTCGACCTCGTTCCGGACTTGGCCTTAGTGCCGGCCGGCCCGGCCGTGCGGGAGCTGCCGGGCGCGGAGCCGGGTCGCCCTTCCAGGAAGCGCAAGGTGCTGCGGATTGCATTGCCGATCGAGCGTAAGTTCCAAGCCATGGGGAAACACTACCGGCAGCCTGGCCAGACGGCCGTTAGCCAGCCGAGACGGCTGGCAGCCAGTCCGGAGGACGTCGGTCGGCCGGTCAGGCCGTGCGGGGAGGAACCGTACGGGAGGATCACGGCGGGAAACCACAGACCGCAACGGAGGGCCGGGATGCAATTCCCGCGTCCCGGACGTGGGAGACTAGAGGTTCAGGGATGCGGCACGTCGCAGGCTGGGAAACCAGCCGCCGCGCCGATCTCTGGAAAAGCCAACAGTATTGCCAACAGTAAGGACCCTGCGTGTCTCCCATGGCCCGCACCGCCCCGGTGCCCGCGGCAACAGATCCGGCCATCATTCGGAACTTCTGCATCATTGCGCACATTGACCACGGCAAGTCCACACTGGCCGACCGGATGCTCCAGTACACCGGCGTTGTCCAGTCCCGTGACATGAAGGCCCAGTACCTGGACCGCATGGACATTGAGCGCGAACGCGGCATCACCATCAAGTCCCAGGCCGTCCGTATGCCCTGGGAGCTCGACGGCATCAGCTATGCGCTGAACATGATCGACACGCCTGGACACGTTGACTTCACCTACGAGGTCTCCCGCTCGCTCGCGGCTTGCGAAGGCGCGATACTGCTCGTGGACGCGGCCCAGGGCATCGAGGCCCAGACCCTCGCCAACCTCTACCTGGCGATGGAAAACAACCTCACGATCATCCCGGTCCTGAACAAGATCGACCTCCCGGCAGCCCAGCCCGAGAAGTACGCGGCCGAACTCGCCAACCTGATCGGCGGCGACCCCGACGAGGTGCTCCGCGTCTCCGGCAAGACCGGCATGGGCGTCGAGGTCCTGCTGGACAAGATCGTCCGCGACCTTCCCGCCCCCGAGGGTGACCCCAACGCGCCGGCCCGGGCCATGATCTTCGACTCGGTCTACGACACCTACCGCGGCGTGGTCACCTACGTGCGGGTGGTCGACGGGATGCTGCACCCCCGAGAACGCATCCAGATGATGTCCACCCGCGCCACCCACGAACTCCTCGAGATCGGCGTGAGCTCCCCGGAGCCGACCCCCTCCAAGGGCCTCGGCGTCGGCGAGGTGGGCTACCTCATCACCGGTGTGAAGGATGTCCGCTTGTCCAAGGTGGGCGACACCGTCACCAACCTGGCCAAGCCCGCCACCGAATCCCTCCCCGGCTATGCGGATGCCAAGCCCATGGTCTTCTCCGGCCTCTACCCGCTGGACGGCACGGACTACCCGGTGCTCCGCGATGCGCTGGAGAAGCTGATGCTCAACGACGCCGCTCTGGTATACGAGCCGGAGACGTCTGCCGCACTGGGCTTCGGCTTCCGCGTCGGTTTCCTGGGCCTGCTGCACCTGGAAATCACCCGTGAGCGGCTTGAACGCGAATACAACCTGGACCTGATCTCCACCGCGCCCAACGTGGAATACGAAGTGACCCTGGAGGACAAGAAGGTCGTCCACGTCACGAACCCCAGCGAATACCCCACCGGCAAAATCGCTGAAGTCCGCGAGCCGATGGTTTCGGCCACCATCCTGGCGCCGAACGAATTTGTCGGGGCCATCATGGAGCTGTGCCAAAGCCGGCGCGGCGTCATGGGTGGCATGGACTATCTCTCTGAGGACCGGGTGGAAATCCGTTACCGCCTGCCGTTGGCAGAGATCGTGTTCGACTTCTTCGACATCCTCAAGTCCAAGACCCGCGGCTACGGGTCGCTGGACTGGAAGGCCGACGGCGACCAGGTCGCCGATCTGGTGAAGGTGGACATCATGCTCCAGGGCGAGCAGGTGGATGCCTTCTCCGCCATCACACACCGCGACAAGGCCTACGCCTACGGCGTCATGATGACCGGCAAGCTGCGCGAACTCATTCCGCGGCAGCAGTTCGAGGTGCCCATCCAGGCCGCCATCGGCTCGAGGATCATTGCCCGGGAAAGCATCCGGGCCATCCGCAAGGACGTGCTCGCCAAGTGCTACGGCGGTGACATCACCCGGAAGCGCAAACTCCTGGAGAAGCAGAAGGAAGGCAAGAAGCGCATGAAGATGGTGGGCCGCGTCGAGGTCCCGCAGGAAGCCTTCATCGCCGCCCTCACCACGGACGAGTCCAAGGACAAGGCCAAGAAGTAGCGGTGCTGGTGATGACTGTCCCCACGCAGGCAGGCAGGGTCCGTGCCTAGCGCCCTCCCGCTGGGCGACCCGGCGCCGCCGGACGGGCTGCTGCCCGGCCAGGCGCTCGACGGCGCCGCGGCCCGGGCCTTCGGGCTCTACGTGCACATCCCGTTCTGCGCTGTGCGCTGCGGCTACTGCGACTTCAACACCTACACCGCCACGGAGCTTGGCGGCGGTGCCTCCCAGGACGCCTATGCCAGTACCGCCGTCGCCGAAGTCGACTTCGCAGCCGAGGTCCTGAAGGACAGTCGCCTGCCGGCCCGGCCGCTCAGCACGGTGTTTTTCGGCGGCGGAACGCCGACGCTGCTCCCGGCGGAAGACCTGGCCTGCATCCTCACCGCCGCCATCGGCGCGTGGGGCCTCCAACCCGGCGCCGAGGTCACCACGGAAGCGAACCCGGACTCGGTCACGCCGGAATCCCTGCAGTTGCTGTCCGACGCCGGTTTCACGCGCGTCTCCTTCGGCATGCAGTCCGCGGTGCCGCACGTCCTGAAGGTACTGGACCGGACCCACACCCCGAGCCGGGTGCCCGAGGCTGTCCGGTGGGCCCGGGACGCGGGCCTCGCCGTCAGCCTCGACCTGATCTACGGAACGCCGGGAGAGTCGCTGGCCGACTGGCGCTACTCGCTGGAGACGGCGCTGTCCTACGGCCCTGATCACATCAGCGCCTACGCGCTGATCGTCGAGGAGGGCACCAAGCTCGCCGCGCAGATCCGCCGCGGTGAAGTGCCCGGAATCGACGACGACGACCACGCGGCCAAATATGAACTCGCTGACGAGCTCATCTCAGCCGCCGGATTGTCCTGGTACGAGGTCAGCAACTGGTCCCGCACCCCGGAGCAGGCCTGCCGCCACAACCTCGCCTACTGGCGCGGGGACGACTGGTGGGGGATTGGCCCAGGCGCGCACTCGCACGTGGGCGGCGTGCGCTGGTGGAACGTCAAGCACCCCACTGCCTATGCAAACCGCCTGGGGTCCGGGCTGTCGCCTGCCGCCGGACGGGAAACCCTCGATTCCGAGACCCGCAACGTCGAGCGGGTCATGCTGGAAGCGCGCCTCAACTCCGGGCTGGAGATCGCCAGCCTGGGCGGACTGGGTGACACCGGCCGGCAAGCCGTCGCCGGACTCATCGCCGACGGACTCGTGGACCCCGCGTCCGCCTTCCACGGCCGCCTCGTTCTGACGCTCAAAGGCCGGTTGCTCGCCGACGCCGTGGTCCGCAGGGTAATGCCGGACTAGAGACCCCTCGATGTTTGTCCGCCCTGTCTGACGCGGCTCGCACGAGTTGTTCAGGCGCAGCGGGGCAGTGCGGATTCGGTGAAGGCGTCGTCGAGGGAATCTTGCCAGTCCAGGTCCTCCGGATATACCGGGTCTTCCGGTTCAGCGGCGGGGAACTCGTGCGCGGCCATGAAGAGGTGCCAGTCCGGGATGGGGTCCGCAGGCAGTTCCTGGTCGGGATCAGGACCGGGGTCCGGGCCGAAGGGCCCGGCGGGCGGCGGCTCCGGGTAATGACCCGGATCCGCGGGCGGGCCCTGGTCTAAACCTGCGTCCGCATCCATCTCCGTGAACGTGTCCGTAAATTTATCGGTGTTCGCGTCTGTGGTCAGGAGGCCGTCGGGCCAGTGGGGTGGTTCCCAGTCCTGCTCTTCGCTGGGGTAGTACCGGCCCGAGGGCGAGGTCCAGCCGGGTGGTTTGTCTTTGCTGGCCCCGGAAGGTGTCCACGCGGAGCCGTGTTTGAGTTTGTGGTGTCTGGGGCAGGGCTGGCCGAGGTTGCTGATCCCGGTGGTCCCTCCAGCGGCCCAGGCCAGGAGATGGTCCGCGTCGTTGTCCAGCGAGGCGTTGTTGCAGCCCGGGAACGGGCATTTGCCGTCGCGGAGGCTCAGCCACCGCCGCTGGGCTTTGGTGAGGCGGTAGCGGGTCCGGCCGATTTCCAGCGGCGCACCGTCCCGCGGGTCGGTCAGGACCCGGTAAAACGACCCGGCGCCGTCGGCGACCAGGCCCCGGGCCATCGAGGGCGGGATCGGCCCGTACCCGTCCAGGACCGCCGGTTCCCCGGTCACGCCCAGCAGGGACAGGACCGGGACGGTAATCAGCACCTGCGCCCGCGGCGAGGGAACACCCCCGGCGGTGCCGGTCAGAAGCAGGGTGGCGGCGATGTCGGCACGCAGCTGGGTCAGGGTGCGGGCCTCGTCCGGGCCCTGCAGGGCCCGGGCGGCCGCGGTGGTCCGGTCCCAGATCCCCGCAGCGGTCCCGGCCGGCAGGTACGCCGAGAACCAGGCCATCCCGTCACGGTCCGGGAGGAACTCGACCCTGCGGTCCCCGACGCACTTGGTGTGGCGTTTCTCGATGCTCACGGGGTGGCTGCGTTCACGCCAGAGACGGGCTTTGGCCCGGAACCGTCCCGGGACCAGCTCCCCGGCCGGGCACCCGCGGGCCGCGCCGGGTGCGTCGGGGTCCAGGAAGTGCGCTTCCAGCCCGGCCGTACCGGCCGGGTCCAGGTTGGTGGTTTCATCCACGAGGATCCGGGCGTGCTGCCAGGAAATCGTCCCGGCCTCCAGCGCGGCCAGGGTCAGCGGCAGTGACGTGGTCAGTGCCTGGCAGTCGCCCAGGAACGCATCGGCGGTCCGTTCGCTGACGGTCAGGACACCGGCGACTTCGGCGGTCAGGGCCATCTCCTGGCAGGTGTCCCGCAACGACGGGGGCGTCAGGGCCCTGGTGGCGTGCACGTAGTCCGCGGCCAGCCGGACCTTCAACGCCGCGGTCCGTGCCTCCAGCCGCGCCAGCCCGGCCAACGCATCCAGGCAGTCATCGGCCAGATCCCGCACCGGATCGATCCCCCGGAACGGATCCGTGTCCCGGACGGCCACCGCATCCCGCAGCGGATCCGGG
>NZ_MQTS01000224.1:13637-31348 GCF_020532825.1 Arthrobacter sp. SO3 | reverse complement strand
CCCGCCGGTCCCCGACGCACTTGGTGTGGCGGTTCTCGATGCTCACGGGGTGGTGGCGTTCCCGCCAGAGACGGGCTTTGGCCCGGAACCGTCCCGGGACGAGGTCCCCGGCCGGGCACCCGCGGGCCGCGCCGGGTGCGTCGGGGTCCAGGAAGTGCGCTTCCAGCCCGGCCGCCCCGGCCCGGTCCAGGTTGGTGGTTTCATCCACCATGATCCGGGCGTGCTGCCAGGAAATCGTTCCGGCCTGCAGGGCCGCCAGGGTCAGCGGCAGTGACGCGGTCAGTGCCTGGCAGTCGCCCAGGAACGCATCCGCGGTCCGTTCGCTGACGGTCAGGACACCGGCGACCTCGGCGGTCATGGCCATTTCCTGGACGGTGTGATCGTGCGGGGACACCGCCGGGGACGCCAGGGCCGTGGCGGCCCGCACGTAGTCCGCGCCCAGCCGCACCTTCAACGCCGCCGTCCGTGCCTCCAGCCGGGCCAGCCCCGCCAACGCATCCAGGCAATCATCGGCCAGATCCCGCAACGGATCGATCCCCCGGACCGGATCCGTGCCGTCCGCGCCCGCGCCGATGAAAGTAGCAATCGTAGCCGTGGACGCCGCGACGGCCGCCAGGGCCTCCCTGCTCTCCACACTCCATGACGTGCTGCTTTCCATACCCCAAGCGTAGATCTCGGCTCCGACAAAAAGATGAACCATCGTCACGGGTTGGCAGTGCGGCGCCGGCGAGCCTGCGGAGGCCGTCAGCGGGGATCTCCGAGGCGATCCCTTCCTCCGACCCGGCCTGCAACTCACGGAAATAGCGGCGACCGCCAGGCATCACATCACGCAGCACCGTGAGGCTTCACCGGTGACCAAGCACCTCACAAGGTGGATGACCGGGCAGCAGTTCGACCGCGGCTCCGGCACCGTGCACCTCCCTGGACTGCTTGCGGGTGACCAGCAGCCTGCGCTGTTCACCCCGAACTCGATGATGGAGTTCAAGGGCTCCAGCATTCGTAATGCTCTGCGATCGTGGCGGGATAGCCCCTAACTGCAGGAAGCCATGATCGATCTGCGGGAACGGTCCCTATTCACATTCAAGTGACCCAGTTCCCGGCCCTGCGCATTGAGGCATATTCAAGGAACTGGAGCAATTTGGCCTTACCCGAGCGTTCCCTGCGGCAGGGGCGGTCAGCAACGCGTCGCGAGTGGTTTACCCGGCGGTGGCCCGTACTGTCCAGGCCCACGAAATGCGAGTGACCCAGAATCTGGCCCCGGTGAAAATCGCGAAGCTGCCGATCTGACTCAGGGTCGGAGCCTGCAGGTGGTCGTCCCGATTTCCGGGAATTATCGCGCCAGATGGACGCGAGAATAATTACGAGTGCGCCGATGCCTAAAACAATCCACTCCATAATTTCCCCTGAGCTTTCAGTCTATCCAACACGATCGGCCGCATCATGGAACAGGTTGAGCCGGTAGGCGGTGACGCCGGCCGGAAGGACTAACAGCCTTCGCGGAAATCTGGCCCGTCCATATCCAAGCCTTACGGGTGTGTTGTGATTCCGGGTCACCGGAGCCGAAGAGAGACTGCGCTGGTGAAAACCGACGAGCATCACCCTGGCCAAGTGGTGGAGTCACGTCTCGGTCGGGCCGCTGACGTCTGTGTGTTCCTCGCATTTGTTGTATTCATTGCCGGCTGGGCTGGGCTGGTTTGGTATTCGTCGTCTCCGGGCAGGTATTCCCTGGCTGGGCGGTTAGCGTGGTCCTGCTCATCACCTCCCTTGTGTTTGTGATCATCCGCGCCGCCAAACGCCGGCGGTCCGGGCCCGGCTCGGCAAAGCAGGGGCGCAGCGTTCTGGGCACTTGGGCGCTGAGACTTATGGTGCTTGCGGCTGCAACGGGTGGCCTACTCGGAGCGCTTGGCGACCTGGGATTCGACGCCACCTACCAGGTTCTTGAGCCGCAGGGACCGGACGGCTGCCGGGCAGTCGTACGGGAGACCTCGTTCCTAATGGCCGGACGCGGAGAGGTCTACGCCGTAAGTGCCGTCGGGGTTGGCTGGCGGGTGAGCGACTGGACCGCCGACGACGGCTATGGGCCGATTGCTGCGGGCTCGTACGCCTTACAGTGGTGCGCCGACGCAGGGATTCTCTCCATCGGTGGGTCGGCCACCAATCCGGCACTTGACCTGGCTTCGGTGCGAGGCCAGGCGGAGGGGACCCGGACGCCCCAAGTGACCCGGGCTTCAGCGCCTCCAGCGATATGGCGTTGTCGTTGACACTCGGAGCAAACCAGAGCGCTCCAGGATCGGTCGTGAGTATTCAGTTGAATCGCTGTGGATGAGTTTCTTGCCTAGTTTCAACGCGGATTGAGCCCGGGCCGCGGTGACGGCCCGGTAAATGCCTTGTCCACGCCACTCTTCGCGTGTTGCCCCGCCCCAGATTCCCGCGAATTCCGTGTCCGGGACCGGCTCGAGGCGGCCCGCGCTCACAATTGACCTCTGATGTTCGGCAACCCAGAGTTCCATCCCGTCGTCGCGTTCGACCCGACGCAGCAGTGCTTCGGCGTGGTCGTCGGAGACAGGGTCGCCGAAAACTTCGTCCTGCATTGCGCTCATGGCGCGGATATCCGGTTCTTCAGTCACTCTCCGCAGGCTGACCCCGGGCGGGAGTTGCACATCGACATTCAAGGCGGTGACTTGCCCAATCATGATTGACTCAGTCTCATCGGGCTCAAATCCGTTCCCCAGCAGCGCGTCATGGAGTCCGGGTGCATGGTCGTGACCACGGGTTTTCCATTCCACGCGAAGGATTGCGGGATCTTCACGGTAGAACGCAAGCGCATCGACCACCCACTGCGCGATCGTTTGTGCACTGGCTCCATCGAGGTCTTCATAAGTCACGAAGCCACGGCCGCCCGCGAAGGTCACGAGGCGTAAAGGCCCCAGCCGCTCGACGGCGATCGCACTGGGGGTCTCCGCAGCTGTCCGGAGTTGTCGGTCGTACGCCGTGAGAAGGTTTTTCGCAGAAGTCATAGGTCTCCACGCTACAGCCGCCAGCTTCTGGGTGTGTCAGGTATCCTCGCTTTTCCTACTCGTTGGAACGACTCAGGGCGCCCGGCTCAGGAAGACCAGTCGGACGGCCTGGACACTAAGGTGGCCACCGCCGACGGCGACGAGCGCTGCCCCTGCTGTAGCCAGGCCGCGATGATCACCCAGAGAATCGCGAAGGCCCCGACGACAATTGTCGGCGTGTTCCATGAAGAGACGACATCCCCACCAGCGGAAGTCGGCCCTGTGATGCGGGCGTCCTGCCAGGCGGCGACGATGGCGTCACGTCCGGACTTCGTCGCTGGCTGGCTGATGCGTTCGTTGCTTGGAAGGCTACTGAACGGACGGCTCTTCAGTCCTCCACCTTTCTGAACGGTATCCGGTGATCGCGCAGACCGTTGATCATCTCAAACCCGGAGCCGTCAGCGCGCAGGCACTGGCGCCACTGGGCGGCCGACCGATGCGTTACGGCAAGCCGCGCCGGCGCTGAGCGACCGGAGCAGCCGTTCAACTGTCCCTTGACCGGGCCCTCGTTTGAGGTCTGCACAGTTCCCCCAATGCCTCAAGGCATTCGCCCGGTGAGTAGAACCTATCCTCGGAAACACCCGTCCTGTCTCCGTTTGTGTGGTCCGGTGGAGATGACCAAAATTCCGAAGCTTAGGCAGTCTCCTGCAGGTCCCTTTGCCTATTTTTTTGCTGTCCGGCCACCACTTGGCTCGCCCTTTTAGCCGGGGTTCGGTGAACGGCGGATTCTATTCGCGGCTTTCTTCCCTCCGGGGTTTGAGATGCTCCGGGATTGCTTCGTCGTGAAGGGCCGGATAAGTGCACGTGAACTCGCCCCGGTAGCCGAAAAGAAATCCGAAGATGGGGTTCCGGACCTGCATCTGGATCGTGAACACCCCACGGGCATCATCGAAGTTCTCATACAGGTCTGCCGTGCCTGTCCAGATCGCAGGAAACTCGAATGCCGCGAAGCCTTCGTAGAAGCGTTGAGCACCCGATTGCAGATGCAGCGATCCATCGGCCAAAACCTCCAGGGCGAGATCAGTAGCCAAGTGCTGGTGGGTGCCGAGATAATCGATAATTCCACCATTTTGCTTACTCTGCACCATGGTGGCGTCGAAGCGTCGTCGCTTTGATCCGGGTAGTTCAAGGGTTCTGACGAAAGTGACCGTACGCCTGCCGAAACCATCAATGTAGGGGTAATTCTCGATCGTGAAAGGGATGTCCGTTCCTTGGTCGGGAAAGAGGATGTTGCGGTGGCCCCCCAATTGCAGAAACGGGACTGTCCACCAGGCGCCGCGACGGACTTCGGAAAAGATCCCGCGTCCGACACACGCATACCCTGCGGCCGTGTCCACACCGAAGCGCTGCTGCAGCATGGGGTGCAGCCTGTGGAAGTCGCTTCCCAGCGCCGACTCAAAAATTGATGTCACGGCTACTCCTGCACATCCGACTCGGCGCCCAGATCCGGTACAGCCGGTCCAGCCAGCTCGGCAAGAGCGGATGGAGCACGTCCGGAGCGTGGGTCCGGCGACCGACGCAGGCATCGGCCTGCCCTCGGTACTGTCCAGTGGACCGGGAAAATCCACGAGGCCGCAGCGGCTGTCAGGCCCAGGGCGGCGGGGCCAGGGGTTCGTCCCGCCAGAGCTCGGCGGAGCAGGATGCAGCCGGTCAGAACGGCGCCTGCCCTGGCCGTGGCGTCCATGAACCACCGATTGCGGGAGTCCTTGGGATCAAGGTCGGACTCCGCCCACATCCTTAGCCGGTCAAAGCTAATTGCAGTCGCCCACCCAAGGGCCGGGCGGAACACCCAGGAATCCAGGGCCTTTCCGAGAAGGCCCATTCCTGGCTGATAGTTGTACCCCGTGATGAACCGAACACCATCCTCTGTTGGGATGTAGCGCCAGTATCCGGATCCTTGCCCTATGGGCGATATCGGGTCAGCAGTTTCGAATTTAAGCACCGACGTTGCCTGCCCATCGGATCGATACCGGTGCCCCAGGGATGTCCCGGTCCCTTGGATGACATAGAAAGGAAGACGGAATTCGTAGCGGAAATGAAGGAATCCCTGATCGTTTCGCTCGGCGGGGATGATTCGGGAGAACCGAAGATCCCAGCGGGGGTGCAGCGCTGGGTCCTGACTGTAGGTCCATACCCGTTCCATGGGGGCCCGAATACCGATCTCAACATAGATCGGCGTGCGCACAGCAGAGTCTTTCCTGCCCAAGTTTCCCCCCATTGCAGCATCATAATGTGCAGACGAGCGACGCCGTCACCATCCGCCGCGCGTCGGCGTATGTCCCTTTCGGGCGTCGTCGGGCATCGCCATTTCGGCGCGCAGGCCCAGGAGCCGGATGGGACGGCCCGCTTCGATTCCGGCTGCGAGGTCCAAGGCCCGCGCGAGGATTTCGTCCCGGTCGAATGTCTCGGGAATCTTCCTCGCGTGGGTCGTGGTGACAAATGGCGCGTACCGAACCTTGAGGGTCAGCCCAACCACGGGCCGTCCTTCGGCCACAACGTCCTCAAGGACACGCGCTGTCAGCTCCCGGATGGCGTCGTCCACCTGGGCGGGCTCGGTCAGGTCCCGTTGGAACGTTGTCTCCCGGCTATGCCCGCGGGCAACCCACGGGGTGTCGTCCACAACGCTGGCGCCGTCCCCGCGTCCCAGCTCCGCGTACCAAGGACCCATCCTGGGGCCGAACTCCGGGACCAGGTCCTGGGGGTCGGACGCGGCGAGCTCTGCGACCGTGTTGATGTCGAGTTTGGCCAGCCGGGCCGACACCTTGGTTCCTACGCCCCACAGTTCCCTGGTGGGCCGGCTGCCCATGACGTCGAGCCAGTTCCCGGCCGTGAGACGGAAGACGCCGGCCGGTTTCCCGAAACCGGTGGCGACCTTGGCTCGGACCAGGGTGTCGCCGATGCCCACGCTGCAGTGCAGGCGCGTCCGCTCCAGGACAGCGGCCTGCACCTGCCGGGCGTAGGCTTCCGGATTCGCTGTCTGAATGCCTACAAAAGCCTCATCCCAACCCAACACCTGCACAGTGGCGCCGGGCTGCGCGCGCAGGGTACCCATCACTGTTTCAGACGCCGCGAGGTAAGCGTCATGATCGACCGGCAGGATCACAGCGTCGGGCACTTTCCGGGCCGCTATGCGTAAGGGCATTCCGGAACCCACACCGAACGCCCTGGCCTCGTAGGATGCGGTCGACACCACAGCCCGTTCCATGGGGCCGCCCCGGCCGCCGACAATGATCGGCCTGCCCGCAAGCTCCGGCCGCCGGAGCACTTCGACCGCCGCGATGAACTGGTCGAGATCGACGTGCAGCACCCACCGGATTCCGTTCACGCCACCAGTCTGCCCTAAACATCCCAGGCAGGCACCGGTACTCCACCGGGATTGGCCGCTGGTCCTGCGGCTTCTCGTGACCGTCGTTGAACTCCCGGAAGCGGGATTAATGCAGTCAGGCGGAGCGCGCGTTTCGGCTTGCGTGGCACCGAACTGCCTGGACAGTCACTCCGACACTGACAACGAGCTGAGGAACAGTGCCATGAGGCCGGCCTCAGCGGCGGCATAATAGCTTGCCGGATCAGGCACTGTATCGACCACCGGCTCCATGTAGAACCAAATGGTGGAACCGGCGCTCACACCAAGTATTGCGTTCACGCCAGTCAGGGCCCGCGCGATTACAGCAAGCACAACCATGTTCGCAACAATAGGCGAACCCCTGGCCCGGAACCGGACCAGCTCGCCGGTACCGTCCCGGCCTGTGCTGCCCTACTTGATCCAGCGGAGGTTGAACTCGTAGCGGTGCGGCTGGCCCCGGTTGACGTGGATGCCCGCCGCCACCGAGAAGCACGTCACGGCAATCCAGATGACCGTGGCCAGGACGGCGAAGATGTTGCCCACCACGGGAACGAAGACCAGCAGGTTGCACAGCAGGGCCGCAATCGTGGGCGGCAGCGTGAAGTTGAGGGCTTCCTTGGACTCCTGCGCCGTGAACGGGCCGCGGTCCTTGAAAATCAGGTAAATCAGCAGCGAGGGAACGCAGCCCAGGATGCCGCCGAAGTGGGCCAGCGTGGCCCACTGCCGGTCCTCGTTTGCCGTCAGCGGCAGTGCATTTGCGGGAACGCCGTGGTACGGAGGCTGGCCATGGCCGGCCTGGTTGCCAGTGTGTTCGCGTGCGTCATCTGCCACGGTGTCGTCCTTCGGATTGCGGTGGTGCGTTGGTGCCTGGAATCGCCAGGGCTGCGCCTGGAGCACAGCCGCCGTACCAAGAATACTTGCTCGGGCGCGGAATCAGGGATCGGCCCGCTGGCGGGCGGACCGCGGATGCCTGCCTCAGGGAACGGTCAGGAAGTCGATGACCTCTTCCACCCGTCCCAGCAGGGAGGGCTCCAGATCCGCATAGCTGCGCACCGCGCCGAGGAGCTTCTGCCAGCCCAGGCCGATGTCCTCCTTGGTGCTGTGCGGCCAGCCGAATGCCGTCAGGATGCCGGTCTTCCAGTCCACGCCGCGCGGGATGACCGGCCACTTCTCGATCCCCAGCACGGCGGGCCGGATCGCCTGCCAGACATCAACGTAGGGGTGGCCCACGATCAGCACGTTCCCGGCCGCCCCGGGGGAGGCCATCACGGCCTGGGCAATCCGGGACTCCTTCGAATCCGGCACGAGGTGGTCCACCAGCACGCCGAGCCGGCGCCCGGGTCCGGGCCGGAAGGCGGCCACGGCGCCGGCGAGGTCGTCAATGCCGTGCAGCGGCTCGACGACGATGCCCTCCACCCGGAGATCGTCACCCCAGACCCTCTCGACGAGTTCGGCGTCGTGTTTGCCTTCCACCCAGATCCGGCTTGCCTTGGCGACCTGAGCGCGCTGGCCCTCCACCCGGACTGAACCGGAGGCGGTGCGTGTTCCTGCGGCCGCCGCGGCGGCCCGGGGCGCCGGCGGCATCAGCCGGATCGGCTGTCCCTCCAGCAGGAAACCAAAGCCGAGCCGGAAGGACCGGGACTTGCCGCGGCGGTCCTCAAGGGCGACGACGTGCATCCCCCCGGACTTCTCCACCCGGGTGACGGCACCGACCCAGCCGGACTGCACATCCTCAAGCACCATTCCGCGCTCCACGGGCACTTCGGGCAGTTGGGCCCTGGCAGGGGCGGACAAATCCTGCGGGCCCCAGTTCTGGTACGACATCGGTTACACACTGCTTTGCACTCGGATTGCTGCGGCGGGCTGTGCCCGAAAACACCAGCCCCGGGAAGAACGCCCGGAGCGAATCCAATGCTAACAACGCGGCGACTCATATTAGACTGGTTAGCACTTAGGCATGTCGAGTGCTAACAAAGCGTGTCCGGAGCGGCCGGCGAACGGCGGCATCGGATGCGGACAGTCGAATGGAGGTGGAACGTGAGCGAACCGCGCAAACTTGAAGTGCTGCGCGCCATCGTGGAGGACTACGTCCATTCGCGGGAACCCGTCGGCTCCAAGGCCCTCGTCGAGCGGCACCACCTCGGCGTGTCCAGCGCCACGATCCGCAACGACATGGCGGCCCTGGAAGATGAGGGCCTCATCACGGCGCCGCATACCAGTGCCGGGCGTATTCCCACGGACAAGGGCTACCGGCTTTTTGTGGACCAGATATCGGCGGTCAAGCCGCTCTCGCCGGCGGAACGCCGTGCCATCCAGGCACTGCTGGAGGGCTCCGAGGATCTCGACGACGTCCTGGACAGGACGGTTCGGCTGCTGTCGCAGCTGACCCACCAGGTCGCCGTCGTGCAGTATCCCCACCTCAGCCGGGCCCGGGTGCGGCACATCGAGCTCGTCCTGCTGGCGCCGCGCAAAGTGCTCGCGGTGCTGATTGCGGACACCGGCAAGGTGGAACAGCGGGTCATTGACGTCGGTCAGGACCTTCCCGAGGAAGCCCTGTCTGATCTGCGGACGCGGTTCCTCGGCGGCCTCTCCGGGACACCCCTGAACCTGCTGGGGCAATCGCTGAAGTCCGTCCTTGCCACCTGCCCGCCCGCCCGGCGCGCCGACGCCCAGGCGCTGGCCCGCGGCCTGGAAGCTCTGGCCGCCAGCAGCCGCGAGGAGCGTATGGTCATGGCCGGCACCGCCAACCTGGCCCGCTCCAACGTGGACTTCCCGCTGAGCATCGGCCCGGTCCTGGAAGCCCTCGAGGAGCAGGTGGTCATGCTCCGCCTGCTGGGCGACATGGCCGCGGACCCGCGGGGCGTGACGGTCAGCATCGGCCGGGAGAACCCGTACGACGGACTCGCGGAGGCCTCAGTGGTCGCGACCGGCTACGGCCCGGACGCCACCGCGAAGGTCGGTGTCCTCGGCCCCACCCGGATGGACTACCCGACCACCATGGCCGCCGTCCGGGCAGTGGCCCGGTACCTGTCCAGGATTCTGGGCCCGTGACGGACCACCGCCAACCGTCCGGTACCGGGCAGCCACGCACCGGACGTCCACCCGCACACGACTTCTTGCCCCTAACCGGCAGTACAACCAGGAAGAGAAACAAACTTTGAGCAGCCATTACGACGTTCTTGGAGTCTCCCGTGAAGCCACGGGCGAAGAGATCAAGAAGGCCTACCGCAAGCTGGCACGGAACCTCCACCCGGATGTCAATCCCGGGGATGACGCCTCGGACCGCTTCAAGGCGGTCACGCACGCCTACGAGGTGCTGTCCGATCCGCAGAAGCGCCGGATCTACGACACCACGGGCAACGAGAACGGCACCGACAACGGCTTCGGCGGCGGCAGCTACGCCGGCCAGGGCTTCGCGTTCCAGGATATTTTTGACACCTTCTTCGGCGCGGGCGGCCAGGCCGGCCCTGCCTCCCGGGTCCGCCGCGGCCAGGACGCCCTGATCAGCGTCCGGATCGAGTTGCGCGACGCCGTGTTCGGCGTCAACAAGAAACTCGAAGTCGACACGGCCGTCACGTGCCCCACCTGCGAGGGCTCCTGCTGCCAGGAGGGCAGCCACCCGGAACGCTGCGACATCTGCGGCGGCAGCGGCCAGGTCCAGCGCGCCGTGCGCTCCATCCTCGGCCAGGTTATGACGGCTGCCCCCTGCGGTTCCTGCGGTGGCTTCGGCACCGTCATCAAGGATCCCTGCAATGAATGCGCCGGACAGGGCCGGATCCGCAGCCGGCGTTCCCTGACGGTCAAGGTTCCCGCGGGCGTCGCCACCGGCACCCGCATCCAGCTCTCCGGCCAGGGCGAGGCCGGACCAGCCGGCGGACCCGCCGGCGACCTCTATGTCGAGATCCGGGTCAACAACGACGCGACCTACGTCCGCGACGGCGATGATCTGCACGCCAGCCTCAACATCCCCATGACAGCCGCCGCCCTCGGCACCGAGCTCACCCTCGACACCTTCGACGGCCAGCAGGAGATCGATGTCAAGGCCGGCACGCAGTCCGGCGAGGTCATCACCCTCCGCGGTCTGGGCGTCACCCACCTGCGCGGCTACGGCCGGGGCGACCTCAAGGTCCACCTGCAGGTGGACACCCCCGCCAAGCTCGACGCAGCCCAGGAGGACCTGCTCCGCCAGCTCGCGAAGCTCCGCGGCGAACAGTTCACGGAGGGGAAGCTCGCCGCGAGCGGCGGGGTCTTCTCGAAGCTCCGGGACCGGCTCGGTAACCTGTAGCGGTGAGCAACCCGGTCTTCTTCGCTTCCCCCGGCAGCCTGGACGGGCTGGCCCCCGGGGACGTCTTCGTCCTTGACGGAACCGAGGCCCGCCACGCTGTCACGGTCAAGCGCCTCGCCGTGGGGGAGGGCGTGGACATCGCCGACGGTGCCGGCAAGAGGCTGACCGGCACCATAGCCGCCGTCGCGCCCAACGAGCTGACGGTGGAATGCTCCGGGCTCTCCGACGAGCCCCGGCCCGGGGTCCGGCTCGTCCTGGTCCAGGCCCTCGCGAAAGGGGACCGGGACGAGCTTGCCGCCGAAACCGCCACCGAACTGGGGATCGACGCCGTCGTGCCCTGGCAGGCGGAACGGTCGATTGTCCGCTGGAAGGCGGAGCGTGCGGCCAAGGCCCACGCCAAGTGGCAGTCCGTCGTCACGGCGGCTGCCAAGCAGGCCCGCCGGGCGTGGATCCCGGAGGTCCGCTCCGCCGTCGACGGGGCCGGGCTGCAGGCGGCAGTGGCCGCTGCCGATCTCGCCGTCATCCTGCACGAGGATGCCGTGCGGCCCCTGCGGCAGGTGCTGGAGGCCTGGCAGGGTGAACTGCCGGCCGGTGACGCGGCAGCCGGGGGACGCGAGGTGCTGCTGATCGTGGGACCCGAGGGCGGCATCAGTCCGCGGGAAGTCACCAGGCTCTGCGACGCCGGTGCAGTGACGGCCCTTCTGGGCCACCACGTGCTGCGCTCGTCCACGGCCGGTCCGGCGGCAACGGTCCTCGCCAGCGACATCCTGGGCCGCTGGTAGCGGTTGCCGTCCCGGCCGGGCGGCCGCGAAGTGAGCCGGCCAGCCAGCCGCTTACCTAACCGTGAACCCGCGGGTGTCGACGTTCAAATCCTCGGCCGGGTTGCCGTCCTCAAGCTGGGAAACCCGCACCTCGTAGTTGCCCGGCCCCAGATTGACGGACAGGCTGAAGGCACCCGATTGTCCGGCCTCAGCCGAGGCGGTCATCGTCCCGTTCAGGTACGAGGTCTTTGCGGTGCCGTCGATGCGCAGGATCTCCCACCGGAGCTTGCCTCCCGCGGCGGTGCTGCGGCCGGAGATCTTGACTGCGCCATCCGCCAGCGAAGTCCCTTCCTGCGGATCGATGATCCACACCGGGGCGACCATCCCGGCGCTGCGTGCGGTCGGGGAGCCGAGGCGGACGTGGTTGAAGGCAACAAAGTCGGTATGCCCGTCCACCAGCACCACGACCTGGATCTGCTGGCCGGAGTCGATCAGTCCCGCACTGGCAGCTGCCGCCGTGGCGGTGTAGACGAGCTGCTGGACCGCGCGCTCGGCCATGGCAGGATCGACGTTGCTGTTGAAAGCGTCCGCCGACAGGTCCACGGTGATGACGTTCTTGCCCGAGATGGAGCTTGCCAGCTTCTTCGGGTTCTGCCACGGAGTGAAGAAATCCGGGTCAAGGGGTTTCTGGGACATCATGACGCGGAGTGCCCTCGTGACCGGGTTGTCCTGTTCCGGAACGTCACGGAACTCCCGGTAGAGGAACGTTTTGTCGTTGCTGCGCCCGATCCAGTACACCGGAGCCTTGTTGGACGCCTGCGTGGTTTCCAACGGCGCGCTCGTGGTCGGCGCCTGGGCGGACAGGACCTGCGAAGGAGAGCTGGCGTCCGTGATGCCGGGCTGGGGAGTGGCCACGCAGCCGGACAGGGTCAGCGCGGCGGGCAGCACCAGCAGCAGCAGGCCCGGACGTAGCCGCTTGCCTGCTGTGATCTGGTCAACCCCGCGGTGCCTGATTGCACTGCCCTTTCAGCCTGGTTTTCTTCTGGCCCAACTGTGTGCCGGCTGGCTGGAAATCCCATGCCGAAGGCCGATTTCCAGCATGGCACACGGCCCCTGCGCCAAACCGTGGATTCAGCCGGCAGGCCGGAACTGCAACGGGAACGATATGAGGCCGATACGAAGTTGATACCTAAATGCGGGAATCCCGTCATGTGGCGGGTCAAAAGGCCGTAGGCCCCGCGGCGTGCGGAGGCCCCCACTGGCGTAGGATAAGAGGACCCGCTGACACCGGAACCAGAAGGCGAGCACCGCCGTCGGGCCGGATCACGGGACAGACCATTTCCTTACTGGAGGGGACCAGAGGCCCGCGGGCCAACACCATGACTGAAGCAGCGAACGGCAAGGCCCGGATCAGCGCCGGAGAGCGCTCCGCAGGGGAATTCCCCCACTCCCTACCAGGGCTGCGGACGGAGGTAGTCCTGTTCGACAGCTCCGATCAGATGGTCCAGTCCCTCGGCAGTCATGACGAAGCACTGCGTTTCATCGAGACCCAGTTCCCGTCCGTCGACTTCCATGTCCGCGGCAACGAGCTCGCCATCAGCGGGCCGGCCGCGGACGTGCCGCGGATCATGCGCCTGCTCAACGAGGTCCGGGGCCTCGTCGCCCGGGGCACCATCATCACTCCCGCCGTCCTGCAGCAGCTCGTGTCCATGCTCCGGAGCCAGTCGCTGCAGAACCCGGTCGAGGTGCTCACCCACAACATCCTTTCGAGCCGCGGCAAGACCATCCGGCCAAAGACGCTGAACCAGAAGAACTACGTGGACGCGATTGACGACAACACGGTGATCTTCGGGATCGGCCCGGCCGGTACCGGCAAGACGTACCTGGCGATGGCCAAGGCCGTCCAGGCCCTGCAGCAAAAGGAAGTGACCCGGATCATCCTGACCCGTCCCGCCGTCGAGGCGGGGGAGCGGCTGGGATTCCTGCCCGGCACCCTCAGCGACAAGATCGACCCGTACCTGCGGCCGCTCTACGACGCGCTGCACGAGATGATGGACCCCGAATCCATCCCGCGGCTGATCGCGGCCGGCACCATTGAGGTCGCCCCGCTGGCCTACATGCGCGGGCGCACACTCAACGACGCCTTCATCATCCTGGACGAGGCCCAGAACACCACTCCGGAGCAGATGAAGATGTTCCTCACCCGGCTGGGCTTCGGCTCCAAGATGGTGGTCACCGGCGACGTCACGCAGGTGGACCTGCCCTTCGGGACCCGTTCGGGCCTGCGGATCGTGGAGGACATCCTGCAGGGCATCGAGGACGTCAACTTCACCATCCTGGACGCGTCCGACGTCGTCCGGCACCGTCTGGTGGGCGACATCGTCAACGCCTACAGCGTCTGGGACGAGATCCAGCGGAACCGGGTCAAGCATTCCGTGGCCCGCGACAAGCGGGGAGAGCACGCGTGAGCATCGAGGTCAACAACGAATCCGGCGTCACGGTCGATGAGGCCCAGCTGGTGCAGCTCTCCCGGTTCATTTTCGAGCGGCTCTTCATCCACCCGCAGGCCGAGCTGTCGATCCTGCTCGTGGACGAGCCGGCCATGGAGAAACTGCACCTCGAACTGATGGACGAGCCGGGTTCCACCGACGTCCTGTCGGTGCCCATGGACGAGCTGACGCCGGGCACCCCGGATAAGCCCACGCCCCAGGGCATGCTCGGCGACATCGCCATCTGCCCGCAGGTTGCAGAGGTCCAGGCTGTCAATGCCGGCCACTCCACCCAGGACGAAATGTTGCTGCTCGCCACCCATGGCATCCTGCACCTGCTCGGCTTTGACCACGCCGAGCCGGAGGAGAAGGAGGAGATGTTCGGCCTGCAGCGCGAACTCCTCTCCGCCTTCACCGGCAGGGACGCCCCGTCCGAGACGATTCAGTGACGCCACTGATCCTTGCCGGCATGGCGCTGGTGTTTCTTAGCTTTGCCGCTTTCCTGACCGCGGCTGAATCAGCTTTCAATTATCTGTCCCGGCATGATGCGGAAGCCGCGATCCTGCACAGCCGAGGCAACGCGCTCAAGCGCATCATGGCGCAGCCCGTGGCGCACATGCGGTCCCTGCGGTTCTGGCGCATCTGGTTCGAAATGGCCTCCGCCGTCGCCGTGACGGTGCTGTTGAACAGCCTGCTCGACAACGTCTGGATCTCGGGGCTGATCGCGACCGGAATCATGGCGCTCCTCGGCTTCGTGATCGTTGGCGTGTCCCCGCGGCAGATCGGCCGGGTGCATCCTGCCGGTCTGGTCCGCTTCAGCGCCCCGCTGATCCGCTGGCTGTGCTGGGTGCTAGGACCGATTCCCGGCTGGCTTGTCAACCTCGGCAGCGCCGTGGCTCCGGGCGCCCCGGCCGACAACGAGGCCTTCTTCAGCGAAGAGGAATTCCGGGAACTTGTGGACCGCGCCACGGAGTCGGATGTGATCGAGGACAACGAGGCCGAGCTGATCCAGTCGGTGTTCGATTTCGGTGACACCCTGGTCCGCTCCGTTATGGTGCCGCGGACCGACATCCTCAGCATCGACTCGGGATCAAGCCTGCACCGGGCGATGTCGCTGTTCCTGCGCTCGGGCTATTCCCGGATCCCCGTCATCGGCGAGAACACCGACCAGGTCCTCGGCATCGTCTATCTCAAGGACGTCGCAGCGGCCATCCACAACCTCGGCCCCGGCGAGGAGCCACCAGTCGTCGACGAACTCGCCCGCGAGGTGCGCTACGTGCCGGACTCCAAGCCGGTGAGTGAACTGCTGCGCGAACTGCAGCAGGAATCGACCCACGTCGCCATCGTAATCGACGAATACGGCGGCACCGCCGGACTCGTCACGCTTGAGGACCTGATCGAGGAGATCGTCGGCGAGATCGTTGACGAGTACGACACCGAAAGCGCGGAGGCGGTGGAACTCGGTGACGGAAGCTACCGGGTCAGCGCGCGGATGAGCATCGATGACCTCGGCGAACTCTTCGACCTGGAGCTCGACGACGACGAAGTGGACACCGTGGGCGGCCTGCTCGCGAAGGCCCTCGGCCGGGTGCCGATCGTCGGCAGCACCGTGGAGGTCCACGGGGTGTCCCTCCGTGCCGACCGGCTCGAGGGCCGGCGTAACCGCGTCAGCCACATCATTGCGGCCGCCGTACCAAAAGAAGAAACTGACCTTGAAGACCTTCTCGACGAGGCCGCACCAATCCAACAGGGAGTCTCACGTGAGCAAGCAGAATAAGTCCGACGGCGAAGCAGCCTACGGCGGCTACCGGGCAGGTTTCGCGGTGCTGGTTGGGCGGCCCAACGCCGGCAAGTCCACCCTGACCAACGCCCTGGTCGGCCAGAAGGTCGCGATTACCTCGGCCAAACCGCAGACCACGCGCCACACCATCCGCGGCATCGTGCACCGGGACGACGCGCAGCTGATCCTGGTGGACACCCCGGGGCTGCACCGTCCGCGCACTCTGCTGGGGAAGCGGCTGAACGAACTCGTCGCCGACACCCTCGCGGAGGTCGACGCGATCGGCTTCTGCCTGCCGGCCAACGAGAAGATCGGCCCGGGAGACAAGTTCATCGCCGCCCAGCTCGCCGCCCTCGGCAACAAGCCGATCATCGCCATCGTGACCAAGTCCGACACGGTGGACCGGCAGGCCCTCACCGAGCAGCTGCTCGCCGTCGACACCCTGGGCCGCGACGTCCTCGGCGAGGAGGGCTGGAAGGACATCGTCCCGGTCTCCGCCACTGACGGGTTCCAGGTGGGGACCCTCGCCGACGTGCTGATCGGCCATATGCCGCCGTCGCCGCCGCTGTACCCGGACGGTCACCTCACGGACGAGCCGGAAGCCATCATGATCGCCGAGCTCATCCGGGAGGCGGCCCTCGAAGGCGTCCGCGATGAACTGCCGCACTCCCTCGCGGTCGTCGTCGATGAGATCGTTCCGCGGGAAGGCCGGCCCGAGGACCGGCCCTTCCTCGACGTCCGGGTCAACCTGTACGTGGAACGTCCCTCGCAGAAAGCCATCATCATCGGCAAGGGCGGCGCCCGGCTCCGCGAGGTCGGCACCAACGCCCGCAAGGCGATCGAAGCGCTGCTCGGTGCCCGCATCTACCTGGACCTGCACGTGAAAGTCGCCAAGGACTGGCAGCGTGACCCGAAACAGCTTGTGAAGCTCGGCTTCTAGGCGCGCCGCCGGCCGCAGTCGGTGCCTGCGCCGCTCCGATGGAGCCCCGCCATCGGGGAATTCCCAGACTCGGCCTCTAAAATGGGCGGACCCCTTTCGTGAAAGAAGGATCAACTGTGTCTCGACCCCGTGAAGACCGTGCAGACGGAACCGGAAACCCGGTTCGGTCAGGTTCTGCTGCCCGGCACACGGATGATCCGGCTCTCGGTCCGGCACGGCATCTGGGCGCGCTCCGCGGCATGCCCGGCTGGCTGAAGATTGGCGCGGCCGTCGTATCCATCCTGCTCGTTGGTGTCCTTGCCTTCGGTGCCTACTGGGTGATCCGCCTGCAGGGCAATATCAGCAAGGAGGCCCTGTCGGCCGGCAGCGGCAAGAGCGAAGGTGCGGTGGACGACTCGCGGGACCGGATGCAGATCCTGATTCTGGGCTCAGACACCCGTGACGGGAAGAACTCCCAGTACGGCACGTCCGACGACGCCACCGGTTACGGGCACTCCGACGTCATGATGCTGCTGGACATCTCGGCGGACAACAAGCGCGTCAACGTGGTCAGTTTCCCCCGCGACCTGCTCGTGGACACCCCGAAATGCACGGACCAGAAGACCAAGAAGGAATTCCCGGCGCAGAAGAACGTGATGATCAACGCGGCGATGTCGGAAGCCGGTATTGGCTGCGCGGTAGACACGGTCAACAAACTCACCGGCCTGGAGATCGACCACTTCATGATGGCTGACTTCAACGCCGTCAAGGAACTCTCAAATGCCGTGGGCGGCGTCGAGGTCTGCATCAGCGACGCCGTGTATGACCCGGACTCGAAGCTGCGCCTGCCCAAGGGAACCTCCACGGTCCAGGGCGAGCAGGCGCTGGCGTTCCTGCGCACCCGGCACGCCTTTGCCGACGGCGGCGACCTTGGCAGGATCAAGGCACAGCAGGGGTTCCTGTCCGCCCTCACGCGCAAGATGAAGGATGACGGGACGATGTCCAACCCCGGCAAGATGCTGGAAATCGCCGACGTCGTCACCAAGAACCTGACCATCGACGACGGGCTCGCCTCCAT